>CBDUGV010000034.1:0-23184 GCA_965366815.1 uncultured Bdellovibrionales bacterium
GCTCCGCCGGGACCGCACTGTCTACCAGGTAGACGAACTGTGCCCCCGAGAGCTGAGCGCGATACGATAGGTCCAGATCTTCCGTGAGCGTATCACCTTGCCAGCCACCTGCTTTGGCAATAGTTGATGTGCGCCAGATGCCTGCGGTGCCATTAAAATTGAAGTAGAGGCCACGACGATGTCGGACGGTATGTTCGATCTGAAAATGGCCGTCGAGTAGCACGGTTTGTGCTCTCGTGAGCAAAGAGAACACCGTATTCAAATGCCCCCAGCGCAACTGAACCATGCCGACTTGTCCGTCCGTGAAGTAGTGAATGCTATCCATCAAGAAATTTTTGGATGGGAGAAAATCAGCATCAAACACTGCAACGAATTCACCCTTTGCCTGCTTGAGCCCATGGCTCAGTGCGCCTGCTTTAAACCCGCTTCGATCAGTTCGAGTGATATGCTCGATCGGCAGTCCCTCTGCTTGGAAACGCTGGACGAGTTGCGAGGCGAGTAAACGGGTATTGTCAGTGGAGTCGTCGAGTAGTTGAATGTCGAGTAGCTCGCGGGGGTACTCAAGCGTGGCGACATGGCTCAGAAGGCGTTCGAGCACTTCGCGTTCATTGTAGATCGGCAGCTGAACGGTAACTCGGGGAAGTTGGTTGAAAGTAGAGAGAGGACTTGGTTTCCGTTTTCGCAGTGTGAGGTAGCGCAGCACCAAGTAAAAGCGATGCATACCAAACACGGCGAGAATTGCCAGCGCACTAAATTGCACTAGAATTATCAGGAAATTAGTCATGACAGCTAAGTAGATACTGGACGAGTGCTGACTCTAAAGCTTGGTACTGTTCAATCCAAAAAAGTAAATCTGGGTAATAAATGTCAATGGATAGCCACGGTTAATGAGTCGCCACAAATTGAGGCATCACTGGCTTCCAAGAAAAAACCACAAATTCCAGGGCCCCAGGCGGCACGATCGGAGCATACTGTAGCCCCGCGATAGATACAAGTGCCCATATTCTTGAGGGAAAAGCCTCCGTTGACACGCTCAATCCGACTGGTTAGCCTGACAGTTGGTGGAAATCTTCCACGATATACATTCTTAGGAGAGTTCAACATGCGTAGCAAAATGATTCTTTTAGCGGCTGTGGTATTGGCACCGGTAACGGCCGTGGCAGTTCCAAACGTAGGTGGCTGTGGACTTGGTTCAAAACTCTTTGCTGGCCAGTCGGGTATTGCACCGCAGGTGTTAGCCATTACTACCAACGGTAGTTTTGGTAGTCAGACCTTTGGTGTCTCCACAGGGACTTCCGGCTGCACCCAGGATGGTGTGGTAAAGTCGAACTGGCAGACCGCCATGTTTATTGATGAGAATGCGACCAAGCTCGCCAAGGATGTGGCAGTCGGGGAAGGTGAGACACTGGATTCTCTCGCTGGCTTGCTCGGCATGCAGCAAGATGACAGAGCAGTGTTCTTTGCTCATTCGAAAGCGAATTTTGATCGAATTTTCCCTAACGAAAATACGAGTTCGGAGCATGTCGTAGTGACCATTCGGCAGTTACTCACTGAGCATCCGCAGTTGGTTGAGTACGCAAAGCAGATCTAAGTGTTTGCCGAAAAGGGCAGGGGGCTCTCGTAGCATTTGTACTTGAAGTATTCATAGAATGGTACGAGAGACTCCCCTGTGCAAGTTTGCTTTTCTTCTCTGTTACGCAGTTCTTGCACAATTCCTTAGTCTCCATTCCTGCCTTGCCCAGTCCTATAGCGATGAGTTAATCGCCGAGGCTCATAAACGAAGACTCGCCGAGGAGCGAGTCTGGCAGGTGATTCTTCATTACCGCCCGCGGCTGTTTTCGCAGGTCAGCCTCAACGACGATCCTACGTTCTTTCTGGCGCCCGACGGGAAGCGCAATCCACAATCAGAACTTGATGCAACTATTCGCGCTTTCTTTTCTCCAGTAGTCGCAGATCAAGAACATGCGCAATGCCGATTTGTAGCGCGCTACCGTTGGCTCAAACGGCAACTTCTGTTCGATTCCCAGCAATTGCCGGAGCACAAATGCGATAGATACGAGGAGTGGCTTGCGGCCTTGGACCCTATCGGGATTACACTTATCTACCCGGCTAGTTACCTCAACACCCCAGCATCGATGTTTGGTCATACCCTGTTGCGAATTGACGCGAAAGGTCAGGATGAGCGGACTCGGATGCTAGCCTATTCTGCAAATTACGGAGCTGCGACCAGCGAGACGAGTGGATTGCTTTTCGCAATTCGAGGGCTGACCGGTGGTTATAAAGGATCGTATTCAATCTCGCCCTATTACAAGCGGATAAAGAAATACAGCGATATCGAGCATCGAGACATTTGGGAGTATCAACTCAATTTTTCAGCGGAGGAAGCAAGGCGTCTCACTGAACTGCTTTGGGAGCTCGGGTCAAGTTACTTTGATTACTTCTTCTTTGATGAGAATTGTTCGTATTATCTGTTGTATTTGCTTGAGTATGTTCGTCCGGAGTTGCGTCTCCATGAGCAGTTTCCCTTCTGGGCGATTCCGATTGATACCGTGCGGTCTATTGCCGAAGTGCCAGGGCTTTTGCAGCAAACGCATTTTCGCCCCTCTGCTGCGACTGTGCTGCGGCATCAAATTTTGCTTAGCACTTTTGAGGAACAGACCTCAGCCCTTCGATTGTCGTCGGGAGACGAGGCTTTGGAGACTTCTTCTTTCTCGAGTGATCAGTCGAAGGCTCGCGTACTTGAACTTGCGGGGAGCTATCTGGAGTATCGGCTCTCTGCGGAAAAAGGAGAGGCGGAGCAGCAAAAAAAAATTGCTTATCAATTGCTTCGAGCTCGGAGCGCATTGTCGACTGCCTCACCTTTTCCACCGGTGCCTCGACCAGAAGTCTCACCCGAGCAAGGGCACGACACCGCGCGGATCGGAGCTGGTATTGGTGCGGAAGAGTCTCAGTTGTTTGCCCAATACGAATACAGGCCAGCCCTGCATGATTTCCTAGATCCGCTTGGGGGGTATGTTCCCGGGGCGCAGATTGATTTTATGAATTTGACACTTCGTCAATACGAGGGACGGGGGCTTGAACTCGAACGCATCACCCCTATCGCAATTCGCTCGGTCTCTGCGCGAGATCGATTTATCAAACCGATCTCTTGGAGTATCGCGACGGGCGTGAGTAGGCGGCGGGTGAATTCGACAAGGGGAACCTACGCGTTTGAAATTGATGGAGGGCCGGGTCTTGCGTATGAACCGCTGAGGGGAACTCGTGCCTATGCGCTGACAAATATCTCCTTAGAATACAGCTCTGGGTATGACAGTGGTGGGTTCTCCGGCGGCTTAGGGGGGCTCTTTGGACTAAGTTTCGATCTGCCTTGGTCGAATCGTATACTAGCAGAGGTTGAGGCTCATCGGTTTGCAGTCGGACAAGATTCTTTTGTTGCCCGGGCTGAATTGGGCTGGAGTGTCTCAGTGAGCCGTTCCGTCTCACTGAGAGCAAGCTGGTCTCGGGAAACCGAATTTGGACGCTACTATAATCAAATGCTCGCTTCTCTCTATGTGTATCTTTAGACGGCTAGTCGTATCTTCACTGCTCCTGGGCTGCTGCGCTTGCAGTGGCATGTTCTTTTACCCGCAATCTACACTGCTGCGAACTCCGGCGGATATTGGATTGCGGTATCAAGATGTGTCGCTCACGACGCGGGACGATGTGCAGCTTCATGGATGGCATTTGCAGACCGCAGAGCGACCATGGGCTACCGTAGTGTTTTTTCATGGCAATGCTGAGAATATCAGCACGCATTTGATGAATGTGTTCTGGCTTCCATCCAAGGGGGTTGAGGTCTATCTATTTGATTATCGCGGTTATGGCGCATCGGAAGGGAGCGCGGACTTGGATGGGGTGCACATTGATGCTGAGGATATACTGACGCATGTGCTTGGGCAGACCGATGAAGGTTCCTGCCGATTTGTCCTTGGTCAAAGTCTAGGTGCTGCAATTTCAGTTGTGGCGCTTGCCGATTTTGTTCAGAAGGAAAAAATTTCCGGCATTGTGCTCGACAGTGGTTTCGCCGATTACCGAACTATTGCTGAAGAAAAATTAGCTGCCATTTGGTTCACTCGTTGGGCCAAAACGACATTCTCTAAGTTGTTCGACTTCGAGTATTCACCCCGCCAGTCCGTGGCGCGAATCACTCCTCTGCCCTTGGTGCTTGCCCATGGATCAGCGGATACTATTGTACCTGTACATCATGCGCTTGAACTGTTTGCCGCTGCCAATGAACCTAAGCAGCTCTGGCTTATTGAGAATGGACAGCATACTGACTTGTTTTCTCGAGCTGAATATCGGCAACGATTCTTGGCATTTATGCAAAATCACTGCGCAAAGAGACTCCTTTTCACAAGTAACGAAGCTCCGTAATCCGGTCATAATAGAGATAAGGCTATACGAGCGAGTAAATCTAAAGGTAACCTGCCGGAATGACAGGACTTCTTCAAGTAATCAACGATTTGAAACTGGTCGTAACGACCGATAAACGCGTCTGGGCTGCAGCGGGCTTCATCTCTTGTGCTGTCTTTCTGTTCTTTGCCACCACAGCCTGGCGAGAGGAGGAGCCTCCTCCACCTGAAGAATATATCCGAATGCGGCTTGAACCCTTTAACTGGAAGTCGCGGGTCACAAAGTTCAATAAAGCGATGAAAGAATCAAACGAGGAGCGCAAAGCACTGCGAGATACGGTGGCACGTGCTTCTCAAGATCTTCGTGTCCAACAGCAGGAAATCGATTGGCAGGCAAATGAGCTGATCGAGAAGCTCAATACTATGACGGATAAAGTTGATGGATTGATCAATACGATGGGTGGTCAATCAGTGCGCAACGCAACTCGTGATAAACAGCTGGACGCTCAGCGAAGCAAGAAACGACAGAAAGTCAAAGTCGATCGAAGCAATCTATAATACGAAGTCAGTTACTCAGATTCCCAACTATACATTTCCTATTCATTTCTCTCAGCTAGTTTCCGTGGTATGAGAATCATCAGTACTCTCAGTGCCGTTGTTCTGTTTTTTGCGCTTTGGGAGAAATACTCGAAAGATATTCGCTATAGTGTTTCGACAAAAAACAATTGCTCCAAGTATCAGGGCAATCAACGATTGGAGTAAGAGCGCACCGGTTGCTGGATCAATATACGCGTAGGCGCTATCGAAGCTCAGCAGAGCGATTGTCGAAAACAGCGCGCAATGTATAAGGCAGTTCTTTATCGTCATGAAAGTTCGCTCTTCCTTTCGTGGTACCAGCTCTGGCGGAGACAGCGCTTCGCAGGCGGGGCTCCGTTCGGTTCGGGAACCTAGTTCCTTTCGAGATCCCGCTGGCTATTTATTCGTCGAAGGAGATACGCTCTATCGAGGTATCAACCCGAGCTATGGTGAGCAGTATGCGAGCCTCATTGAGAGTGGATTGTATCAGACTCTCATCGATCAGCGCTTGCTCGTTCCACATCAAGAAGTACCTCTAGCAGATTTCCCCGATCAAGGCTTTCTCAAAGTGCTGAAACCGGACTGTCTCCCGTTTATCTCGTATCCCTATGAGTGGTGCTTTAGCCAATTGCAGCAGGCCGCGCTCCTGACCTTGAAAATTCAACGACTCGCATTGGCTCACGGAATGACGCTGAAAGACAGTAGTGCCTATAACGTGCAGTTTGTCGGAAGCGATGCCATTTTTATCGATACCCTTTCATTTGACCTATACCAAGAAGATGAACCTTGGATCGCATATCGTCAATTCTGCCAGCAGTTTCTTGGCCCGTTGGCGCTGCAAAGCTACCGCGACCTTCGGCTGCAAAGACTTTCACAACTGTATCTCGATGGAGCAGAACTCGATCTCGTATGCGCACTGTTGCCACTTCGAGCCCTCATGCGGCCGTCGCTCTTTACGCATCTGTATTTAAACGCGCGCTTTATCCGCTGGTTTCAGGAAACCAAGAAGGGGGCAAGGCGTAAGAAACCGAAGGTGGCGAAGCAATCGCAGATAGCATTGATCGATCATCTTAGTTCGGCAGTGCGTCGGCTTTCTCCCCGATCTGAGAAAACGGAGTGGAGTGAGTACTACCGAGATACCAACTATTCTAAAGAGGGCGTGGCGCAAAAGAAGCAGATACTTCGGGAGTTTTTGGCGACCTGTTCAGGAAAGCTTGCGATTGATTTCGGCAGCAACACGGGTGTCTACAGTAGGATTGCCGCTGAGACTCACTCGCTTGTGGTGTCCTGTGATGTCGATGTGCTCGCGGTTGAGCGAAATTTTAGAACGAATAGAGAGCAAAGCGTTGAGAACATACTGCCGTTGGTTCTCGACATCTGTAATCCCAGTCCTGGTATCGGTTGGCAGAACTCAGAGCGGATGTCGATGATCGAGCGTGGCGTCGCTGATACTGGCTTGGCGCTTGCGCTTGTTCACCACCTAGCGATCACCCATGCCATTCCGCTTGCAGAAATCGCCTATTTCTTCAGTCAAGTGTCAGCGAGACTGGTAATTGAGTTTGTGCCAAAGAGTGACTCCCAAGTCCAACGCTTGCTTCGTTCGAGAGAGGATGTCTTCTCACAGTATTCGGAAGAGGAGTTTCGTCGCTGTTTTTCCAAATATTTCACCATTGAGCGAACCGAAGAGATTGTCGATTCTCAGCGCGTGCTTTTTCTAATGTCTCGAATTGCAATATGATACCGTTGGGAAATCGTCGATCCTTTGTACTTGTCGCGCCTTTTTTGCTCGCGATCTACCAACCGCTGTTCTTGTTTGCACAGAACCTTGACAAAGTAAGTTCTGAGGATCTCGTTGTACCTCTCGTCGTTTCAGGTGTGATCGCCTCTGTTGTGTATTCCCTGTCATATCTGTTGTTTCGAGATGCGCCCCGAACCGTCTTCTTTGCCATCCTTTGTCTACTGCTGTTTTCGCTGTATGGGCATGTCCTTGCGCTGCTTTTTTCACTATTGTTTAGTGCCTGGCTTGAGTTTGATCATGGGTTGATTGAGCTGCATCAATTAGAGCGAACCCTTGGCCTTGCGCTTTTGGCAGTTTGGCTACTCGTAGTTGTAGCTGGGATCTACTATCTACGACGGGGGGCGGGTGTTGAGCGATTTCAGTCAAACCTTGCTCGTTGTAACTCATTTGCCACTTTTGTTGTCTCAGTGCTTTTGCTGCAATCGCTGGGGCAGATTTTCGTTTCATCGCCAAAGGATAGTGTAAGCCCCTCGGTGGATGGTGGTGTGCTAGCACTGTCGCCTCAAGAGACTGCGAAAGATGCTGGTCCGCTGGATTCTGGTCCGCTGGATTCTGGTCCACTGGATTCTGGCCCTTTGGGATACCAACCCGATATCTATTTTATTGTGCTTGATGGATACGCCAGAGCAGACGTGCTTAAGGAGCATTACAACTTTGATAATCGCGAGTTTCTCGATGGATTGAGGCAAAAAGGATTTTTTATCGCTGAGAAGAGTCGGAGTAACTACACCTATACCGATCTTTCCCTTGCTTCGACCCTGAACATGAAGCATCTGGCGTATCTCGAACAAGAACTTGGCCCGAAGGCAACTCGTAGGGACGTGACGTATGAGCTCGTACAGGACAACGAGGTTGTGCGATTTTTGAAATCTCGCGGCTACCACTATATTCATTTTCGATCGACGGCGAGTGTCACAGCTGAGAATTCGAACGCGGATCGTGAAATTCGCTGTGAAAGCGGTGCCTTTTCTGGTGAGTTTAGTCGTGTCTTTGCCGAGTCAACGCTGTTGCGCTTCTGGATGTCCTCTCGGACAAGCGTAGACTTAGCAGAATGCCATCTATCACAGTTAGCGCGACTTTCAGACATTGCGTCTGAAAGGGGACCGAAGTTTGTCTTCGCCCATTTTATACCGCCGCATCATCCGTATCTCTTTGGCCGGGACGGAACCATTCTCAGACGAACGACGATTGCAAACCAGTTCAAGATGAGAGAATCCCAGTGGCAGGATACGAAGGCCTATGTCGATCAGTTGTATTTTTTCTCCAAGAAGGTTGATGAGGCTATAGGAAAGATTATCAGACAGTCAGAGCGGCCACCCATTATCATTCTCAAATCGGATCATGGCCCAAAACTATTTTACTATCGCCCCTACGAGTCAATCGAGAAGCGAAAGTTGTACTCACATGTGCGTATGGCGACCCTTGGCGCGTATTTCTTGCCAGAGCCTCAAGTACAGCTTCCAGCTGATAGCAATAGCGTGAATGATTTTGTATATGTTCTAAACCATTATTTGGGAGCCTCGTATAAGTTACAGCCGAACACTCAGTTTTATTCTTACTATTATGCACCATTCGACTTCAGCGAGGTGGAGTTGCCGGACTAGGGAGTTGGTCTAGGGCTGGTGTCTGAGAGCGATCTGGGTTTATAGTTGCGGCCGGAACAAAGGAGAATCATGAGTTATTCACTATTTCATATCATTCACATTAGTTTCTTATTCGTACTGGTGGGCACCTTGTTTGCCGCCTTTGCTGCACCGCAGCCGGAGAATCGCAAGCGTTGTTTGATGTGGTCGGGGATTTCCAGCCTTGTTGTACTTGTTGCAGGACTTGGCTTGATGGGGATCATGAAGATCGGGATGCCGCCTTGGCTATGGGTTAAGTTAGTGTGTTGGCTGTTGCTCTCAGCATTGGCCGGGATCGCATTTCGCAAGCCGGAAAAAGTGAAGCAGTTGTTGATGTGTTCGCTAGTCTTGATTGTCCTAGCAGTGTTCATGGTTTCTGTTAAACCATTCTAAGTCGGCTATTGCGGTTTATTGGGTTTTTCCTGCCAGTTGAGCCCAGTGCGCTTTGACCAATGTCCCACTCTCGATAGGGTACAGCCTTCTGGAAGCGTGTTGTTGTGGATTTCGAGTAGAGTCACCGTTGCATGCAGCTCCTCGCGACCTGTACAGGTTATCTCGTATTTGAGCTTATGCCGCGAAAAAGGGCGGACTAGCATGACGCTACCGAGATTACCTCTTGTAATCTTTACGGTTTTCCCAGGCTGGATCGAGGCCGTAAATCGGCTTTTCGGCGATTCGATCGACCGTGCGTCTTCAATATAGAGGACCGAGCCGGCTTCATCAGCTCGTAATTCGTTCTTGATCGACAATTCTAACGCTTGTGCTCCCTGCACTTGCGCTAGAAACACACAGACGACCAACGCCACGGCCCCCCGATCGGCGTGGTTCAAAAATTTCAATTTCATTATCTATGTAATTTCAGGCACTTACTTGACTGCCTGACTTAACCCGTATCTATATATATTTTGCACTCTTTTGAGCGATGTGTGTCAAAAATAACTAGTGTAAACATGAATAAAGTGTATTTTTTTCGATTTATTTGTTTGTTTCTGCTTGTACTCGCTCAGGCTGGCTTACCAGCAGCTGCGAGCGCAGAGGATCTCGCGGCGGCGCGAAGCTATCTCGTGGCAGGTGACGTATGGGCTGCAAAGCGCGTCGCTCAGGAGTTGCTCAGAACCAACCCTGGCAATGTCGAAGCATTGCGTCTAGATGCTGATTGTTCAGTCCAGCTCGGACGGCATCGTCAAGCTATCACCATGTATCGGCGGGCAGTCGATCTCGCTCCAGCAGATGTGCGATTGCGTTCGGCTCTCTCAGCTTCGTTGCGCCAGCGCAGTCAGTATCACGAGGCGGAACAACAGGCGCGCAAAGCAATATCCTTAGACCCAACCTTTGCTGGAGGATATTACGAACTCGGCCGGCTGCGCATTTCTCAGAAACGCCGCCCCGAGGCAATTCGCGAGTTGCTTCAGGCAAGCAAGCTCGATCCACAAAATGTGGATATCCTCGAAGACTTGGGCAATCTCTATCAGGAAGAGAAGCAGTTGTATAAGGCGGCAAAAGCCTATTCCTTCGCACTGCAGATTGAGAAACGCGTTTCGCTCTACAATAGCCTGGGTGTGGTGTATCGAACCTTGGGTGATGTGGGTCAAGCCACTCGGCAGTTTGAGCAGGCGGTGAAACTCGATGAGAGTGATGCTACGGCACTCAACAATCTTGGATTTGCAGAAATGCAGAAAGGTGAGCTTGATGCAGCGGTCTCCTATTTTTCGCGAGCAGTGAAGGCGCAACCGCGAGATGCCACGTCCTATTTTAATTTAGCAGATGCCTACGAGGCTCGAGGTGATTCGGCACGGGCAATCGAGAACTATCGTCAGGCTCTTGCAATGAACCCAAAGTTTGCCATCGCCCACAACAATATGGGTTTCGTCTTTGAGTCAACGGGCAGACTGCAAGATGCCCGAGTCGCATATCAGCGTGCACTCCGACTAGAGCCGAAGAATCAGGTGTTTATTCGGAATGTGAGAAACATCGAGAAGAAGCTCGCACGGAAGAAATAGCAAAGAGGTCCGCTAGTTCGTTTTTTTCTGTCCAGCGCGAAGCAACAGTTGCAATCCCAGTAACATCGGTACGATCGCCAGTAGCTGGCGTTTCGTCGGCACCTCGTTCAGAATATAGTAGGCAAGCACAAGCGTAAACAACGGAGCTGCTGAGGCAATTGAATTCGCGCGAGGAATCGGAATTCTATGAATAGCTTCGATCCACCAAATACGCGTAAGACCCATTATCAGAAATCCGAGTAGGGCACACATGGGGAGTGCTGGTATCAATTGTGCTTGACTGGGAATCTGCTCGGTCCAAACAGCGAGAAGAAATAGAAAGGGCAAACTAATCAATGTTCTGGCAAACATTATCGTATGTCCGCCCACTTTTCGTCGTGCAAGCTTAGACCAGTAATTTCCGACAACTGGTACAATAGTTGCGGTCAGTATTATTAGATCGCCAGCATTGAATTGATACTGATCTGGTGCGACGACCAAGAGGGCTCCACCGACCATCAGCAGGGCTCCAAAAATATCGAGGCGTGAGAGCGTTTCTAATCCGCTTCCTCCAAGAATGATCACAGAAAGTAACGTTTCTAAAAGCAGCAGAAGTGCAACGTTTCCGGTGGTGGTGAGAGATGTGCCCCAGAAGATAAGTGAGTAAAACAACACGCCGTTCATAATTGCATGCCCAAGTATCGGTAGATGTGCCTCCCGAACCCCAAGCTCGCTCCAGGTGCCAGTCACGCTAAGCGCAATAGCAAATGCGAGTAGAGTAAAGCAGCTTGCTACTGCGAGTGAAGCGAGCGGTGCAAGGTCGTTAAACGATAACTTTGTGATAACTGGAAGAAACGACCAGGCGAGCATCTGGAGGACGCAGTAAATAACGCCGACAGTCGTCGGGTCGAGTGAGGAGAGAATCCCAGGGGTGGTGGTTTGAACGCGAGGTTTAATGGTGTATGGCCCTGTTCATTGTCCTCCTAGGAGGTTCGATTTCCGTTCTACGTGCGGGTTTCATTGCCGTCTTGCTCGCAGCTTTCATTGACTGAGTTTTGAGATAGCAATAAAGTACACTGCACAGTGTCCTTATGGAACATGAACTATGAAGCAGATTTGTCGCGAAAGCAAAGAAGAGTTTGAAATCAGTGATCGAGAACTGGCTTTTTACAAAAGAGCTTCGCCGAAAATTGGCGAAACAGTGCTCCCCATTCCGCCTCCTCAATTAAGCCCAGCTTGTCGAGAGCGACGCAGAATGGCCTGGAGAAATGAGCGCTGTCTGTATGTGAGGAAATGCGACAAGACGGGCCAGCAACTCATTAGCATGTACTCCCCTGCAGTTTCATTTCCCGTGTGGCATGGCAAAGAATGGTGGGACCCGCAGTTTGATGCAACTTCTTTTGGCCGGTCGGTTGATTCAAATCGACCGCTGTTCGACCAGTTCCATGAGCTACAGCAAGTCGTTCCGCGGATGCATATGTTTACTTTTGCCTTGGATCGAATGGTGAATTCGAGCTACACCAATTGTAGTGGTGATTTGAAAGATTGCTATATGACGTTCTGTTGCGCTCGCAATGAACGCTGTATGTATTCGACAGCGATCAACGATTCGTACGGCTGCGTCGACAATTTCTTCGTCCACAAGTCTGATAATTGTTACGACTGTATCGATATCGAGAATTGCAATAGCCTCGTGTCCTCACAGAGCTGCAAACAATGCTACGACAGCTACTACCTCTATGATTGTCGTGGCTGTAGGAATTGCATTGCCTGCGCCGGTCTGCGTCAGAAAGAATATCATATCCTCAACAAAGCATACTCCAAAGAGGAGTACGAAAAGATCAAGGCGCAGCGGTTTGGTGGAAGTTTCGCCGCCAAGGCGGACATCTATCGTCCTTATCAGCAGATGCTCCTCAAAGTTCCGCGACGCTCACTTCATGGAGATAAAAACGAGAACAGCACGGGTGATTTTATTTCGAATACCAAGAATTGTGTCTCTTGCTTCGATGTGACCAGTTCGGAGGACTGCTCGTATTGTACTTGGTTCAACGATGGCAAGGACTGCATGGATTTCTATTCTTGGGGTGAGGCCGAACTCTGCTACGAAGTGTGTGGCGGCGGTGACAATGCGTACCAGGTCATGTTTTCTTCGATGGCAACGGGGATGCGACAAAGCTTTTACACCGATATGTGCAACTATTCGAAGAACTGTTTGCTCTGTGTCGGTTTAAAAAACAAAGAGTATTGCATTCTCAATAAGCAATACAGCAAAAAGGAGTATGAAGAGATTGCTCCGCGGGTGATTCAACAAATGATGAGCGCCGGCGAGTGGGGAGAGTTTCCGCCGGTTCGTCTGTCGTCTTTTGGTTACAATGAGACAGCTGCATTCGAATACTATCCCCTGAGCCAAGAGGAAGCTGAAGCGCTTGATTTTCCTTGGTCTGAATACAAAGCGCCTGACCCAGTCGTCTCTCAGGTGCTCTCAGTAGACGATCTCCCAGATTCGATCCAGGAAGTGCAGGACGATATTTTAAAAGCGGCAATTCGTTGCGGCGAAACAGGAAAGTTATTTCGAATTACTTCGCAAGAGCTTGAGTTTTATCGAAAGAATAGTATCCCGCTTCCGAGAACTTCGCCCGATGTACGCCACGCCGATCGAGTTGCCAGAAGAAATCCACGGAGGCTTTGGGAGCGCAGTTGCAGCAAATGCCAAAGGGCTATCCAGACCACATATGCGCCGGAGCGACCAGAGGTGGTGTTTTGCGAATCCTGTTATCTGGACGAGCGCTACTAGTATTCTCCGGATGCCTGTTTAGCTTGGCTTGCGAATCATTTGGATGTGTTCGATGCCGTCTTCATCGTAGGGGGCAGAGTCAATTTCAAACCCAAATTTACCGTAAAAGTTCTTAAGATAGAGTTGCGCACCAATTCGAATCGCTTGATTCGGAAAGAGGTGCTCTGCCTTTTCGATCCCACGTTGCACAAGTGAGTTTCCCAGACCTGATCCGCGAGCTGAACGTGTTGTGAGAATTCGTCCGATCGATGGCTCGGGATAGGCAGTTGCAGGGGGCAAGAGACGTAGGTAGGCGAGTAATTCGCTCTTCTCAGCATTCCAGCCGAGAAGATGCCAGGCATTGAAATCCAAATCGTCAGCGTCTTGGTAGTAACACTTTTGCTCGAGAGAGAAGACAGCGAGACGAGCCTTGAGTACCTGATACAGCTCCCTTGTCGTAAGTGTATCGAAGTGCCGCCACTGCCAATTGCTTGCTGAAACGAGAGACGTACTCATTGTGCTTGGCTATCTATCAAGACGAAGTGTTAAACACTTTGCAGAACCACCGCCTTTTAGAAATTCGGCGAGATCGACCGGGTACGCAGTGTAGCCGAGCGAGTCGAGTAAAGAGTAGGTGGCATCACAGCCAGCGGGTAGCACGATGTCAGTGCCCAGCACCATGGCATTACAGACAAATCGTTCGGCGTCGACTTCGGCTACTTCGTGCAGTTTGATATGCTTTTCCATCTCTTGTATCGACTCTTTCGTGAAGGCAGAGCGTACAAAAATGGCATTCGATTCGTTGATTGGGCAAAAACAGGTGTCGAGGTGGTAGAAGCGATTATCTATGAGTTCACAGAGAACCATTTTTTTCACGTCGAGTATCGACTGTACTTCGTCATAGACTTGTGGATCGCTTCTGAAGCCATAGCCACAGAATAGTGTTTCTCCGGCAAAAAGCGCATCACCTTCGCCTTCGAAGGCACCACTTGTCACATCGAAACATTGGTAGCCACGGTGTTCGAACCATTTTTTGAAAATAGGTTCTTCACCTTGACGCTCCTTGTACTTGAAGCGAGAGAGAATTACTTTCTTATCGCGGACGAGTCCGGCATTGGCGGTAAATACGAGATCTGGAACTCCGCGAGTTGGTTCGACATATTCGACATAGGCACCAAGTCGGATCAGCGTGTGGTGGAGGTTCTTCCATTGCTCGGGCGCAAGTGCCTTATCTGGGGGTACGTCGACATCCATCCAAGGATTGATCTCGTACGATACGTCGAAAAACGTCGGGGGGCATAAAAGCCATTTTCCATGTGGGAAGAGCATGGGGGATTAGTTAACACAGTGGAGGGGATGGTGACAGGTCTGGAATTTTCAGCTGAGATGGATTCCCGCCAGCGTATGAGGTAGTCTAGCGAACCTAGTCTCCAAGTTCGCAGAGATTGCTTATCCAATATCTCGGGAATATTAGATGATTTATCGAATTATCTCAGTCGTTTGTTTCGTTACTATTTTTGTCGGATCGCTGCCTTTGGCTTGGGGCGCGGATGCTCCAGAGCACAAATGGAAGATGGCCACGAGTTGGACTGGTGGTCCAATTATGGACGTTGGTGCCAAACTTGTGGCCGAGCGCATCTCGCTTCTCACTGAGGGGCGAGTGCAGGTGAAAGTGTTTCAGGCCGGAGTGCTTGGGAAAGCGCTGAACGTAAGCGACACGGTTAAAGCTGGTGCGGCTGAGGCCGGTCATAGTTGGACTGGGTATGATTGGGGAAAGGATAAGACAGCAGTCTTGTTTGGTGGCTACGCGGGTAGCTTTGATACTGAACGAATGTTGCATTGGCTGTATGAGGCTGGTGGAGTTGAGCTGTGGCGTGAATGGAGAGAGGAAAAATTTGGCCTGATTGCATTTCCCGCCTACATCCGTACGGCGGAAGTGTTTCTACATTCACATAAGCCGATTACCACGCTCGCCGATTTGAAAGGGCTGAAGCTTCGAACGACTGGAGCATGGCTTGAGATTTCAAAAAAGCTTGGTGCGGCTCCAGTAACTTCCTCTGGGGGAGACGTCTATCCAATGCTTGAGCGCAAAGCGATCGATGCGACCGAGTGGGGAACCTTGTGGGAGAATGTGACCCCTGGCTTTCACCGAGTTGCGAAGTACCTAGTGATTCCTGGCGTGCATCAGCCAACCGCGCCGTTCGAACTGACCATCAACAAGCGGGCATGGGATAAGCTTTCTGACCACGATAAGACAATGGTTGAGCTAGCTGCGAAAATTTCCACTTTTGAGGGTTGGGTGAAAGTAGGAAACGAAGACGCGAAGGCTTATGAATTCTATTTGAAAGAAGGCAATGAAATCGTTGAACTTGAGCCTGCGGCTCAACAGAAAGCGAAAGACCTTGGTGTTGAGTGGGCGAGAGAACAAGCTGCTTCCAACCCTTGGTTTAAGAAAGTGTTCGACAATCAGGTCGCCTTTGAGCAACTCTGGCGAAATGCGAATAGCTATCGCAACGTGAAGGCCAAGTTCCCTGGCTAACAGTTGCCGACATGATCAAACGCCTTATTCAAATCATCGAGTATTCGACCACCGGCGTTGGGGTATGTGCTGCTTGGTTGATTCTCCCGTTGATTCTTGCAACTGGATTTGAAGTCTTTTCAAGATACGTGCTCGGTGCGCCAACGGTTTGGGCATTCGATGTCGGCTATATGTTGACCGGAAGCCACTTCCTGTTGGGGGGCGCGTTGACGCTACGCGACAAAGCTCATATTCGCATTGATGTGCTGTATTCGAAGTTCTCCCCTCGCTGGCAAGCAGTAGTTGATACGCTTGCTTTTGCCCTTATCGCCCTGCCAGTCACTTGTTTGATGAGTATTGCGCTTTGGGAGTATGCCTATGACGCCTATCTGAGCAGGGAGCTCAGTGGTGAATCGGCCTGGAATCCCATCATCTGGCCGTTTCGCATGGTGTTTTTTAGCGGATTCGCTTTTCTCGCACTGCAGTGTTTCGTTGAAGTGCTTCGGGCTTCTCACACAGCCATTACTGGGGAGGTGCAAGACTAGTGGAGTATCTTGCGCTCTTAATGTTTCCGGCGCTCATTGCCTTGCTGTTGCTAGGAGTGCCCGTTGCGTTCGCGATGATGGGGGTCGCGTTTTTGTTTGGCTACATTAGCTTTGGCGATTCGGCCTTGTTCCAATTTGTGAGCAAGGTAGATGAGGTTGGTTCGAACTTTGTGCTCGCAGCAGTTCCTTTGTTTGTTTTCATGGGGTCGATGTTAGAGCGCTCGGGGATTGCTGAGCGGCTGTTTGAAGCGATGCATCTTTGGACTAAGCGCCTGCCGGGTGGTCTGGCCTTAAGTACTATCGTCATGTGTGTTATTTTTGCTGCGTCAACAGGAGTCGTTGGCGCGACTGAAGTAGTCGTGGGCTTGCTCGCGATACCGGTTATGATGAAGTACTCGTACAACAAAGAGCTCATCGCTGGTACCATATGCGCTGGAGGTTCTTTGGGAACCATCATTCCGCCTTCGATAGTGGTGGTGATTCTCGGGCCCACCGCTGATGTGTCGGTGGCCGATCTCTTTGTTGCGATGATCTTCCCCGGTTTGATCATGGCAACTTTGTATCTCGGATATATCTTGATTCGCTGCATCCTCAGACCTGAAGACGGTCCGACGGTGATTGAGGAATCTGAACTCGAGCTTGTCGCGAAACTAAAAGTGACTCTGACCGCGCTCCTTCCACCGAGTCTGATGATCGCTGCAGTGCTCGGGTCAATCATGTTTGGATTGGCGGCGCCTACGGAAGCAGCTGGCCTTGGTGCGATTGGCTCGATTGTGCTCACGGTATGTTATCGCAGCTTTAGTCTTGCGGTGTTTCAAGAAGCGGTAATCAAAACTCTGAAGGTAACTTGCATGATCATGTTTATTCTCCTCGGAGGAAACATGTTCACGGGAATCTTTGTTGCAAGCGGTGGCATTGATATCACCGAGCAATTGCTCAAGGCCTGGGATTTCGGTCCCTGGGGCTTAGTGTTGTTCGGGTTGTTGCTGGCCTTCATTGCCGGGTCTTTTCTCGATTGGATCTCGATTGTTCTCCTGTTCGTGCCAATTTTCATGCCACTGGTGAAAGCAGCTGGCTTTGATCCAGTATGGTTCTGCATCTTATTTCTCATAATTATCCAAACGAGCTACCTGACCCCACCCATGGCCCCGGCGATTTTTTACCTACGAGGAATCAGTCCTCCAGAAATGACGCTCGGCGATATGTTTCGCGGAGTGGTGCCCTTCATCCTGGCACAGTTATTGACCTTGATTATTGTAATGCTTTTCCCCGAAATCGCGCTTTGGCTACCCGAACAACTTCTCGGGTTTCGCTAGCAACAAAGAGCCTGGCACCTCGACAAAGCAAGGCGCGAGAGGAGCCTGGCACCTCGCAGAAGCAACTCTCGAAAGGAGCCTGGCACCGGAGAACGGGAAAAAGGAGCCTGGCACCGGAGAACGCTGAGATTCGGCGTTAGTAATTTCAGTTGCTTAGAGGGGGTTTCTTAGCAGAATATGCGGTTTTGTGCGTAAGCTTAGTTTTTGAGGTAGTATAGCGGTTATCTATCGTAGCTTGTTACGCCCCAACCCATGAAAGGAGCCACATGACTACTTCAACTGTCCGAGAAATCCTTAAATCCAAACCGAGTTCAGCTGTGCGCACTATTGAGACGGGTGAAACCACCTATCGTGCAATGGAGCTTATGACTGAGCATAATATTGGTTCGGTGTTAGTGCTGCAGAATGAACGAGTGATAGGCATTGTCAGCGAACGAGATTGTGCCCGAAAAATATTATTGGGCGAGCGATCTTCTAGCGAGGTGGTTGTCGATGAGGTGATGACCAGTCCGGTGCTCTATGTCGAGCCTGATGAAACCGCCGAGGGATGCATGGCACTGATGACAGATCGTCGGGTTCGGCATCTTCCAGTGTTGGAACATGGCAGCTTAGTTGGGCTGATTTCTATCGGTGATATTGTTAAGACGATTGTAGCCGATCGAGAGTTCCTGATAGAGCAACTAATGCACTATATAACTGGTTCACACCCGACGAATTTGTCTGATACGGCGGCAAATAAGCCAGCAACAGCAAAATTGCTCTAATTTTCTGAAATTTTGCGGTCGTGCTTACGTCCTTCTGCTAAGGTCCAAGTCTAATTTCTTGGATAGGACCTAGCCGTCCCAGGCGGTGTCGCTTTGGGATGGGGATTTCGCATGAAAGAACCGCTAAAACAAATTAGTTGGGCCTTCAAGTTAGGCATGCGCGATGCGAGAAGCTCGAAGCTCACGCTCGCGGTGTTGATAACTTCAATCGTCATTGGAATCGCCGGTGTTGTGGCTATCGGGGGATTCAGGAATACGGTCACCCGAGAGATAGATCGGCAGGCCCGCAATCTGGTTGGCGCGGATTTGGTGGTGAGTGCTCGGTCTCGCTTTTCTTCCGAGGCAGAGCAGCTGCTGGAGGAAATTCCAGGCGAACGAGCCAGAGAGCTTACCTTTGCCTCAATGGCTTTTTTTCCAAAGGGCGAGGGGACTCGACTGGTACAGGTCAACGCGGTTTCTGACAATTTCCCTCTCTATGGGGAGTTGGAAACAGAGCCCGCAGAGGCTAGTCGTGGATTGTCTACCGCGGATTCTGCACTGGTCGACGGCAGCTTGCTTCTGCAATACGGCGCGAGTGTCGGGGATACACTTCGTATCGGTGCCGCTGAATATCGGATAATTGCTGAGATTAAGAAGATTCCCGGAGTGCTCGAAGCGCAAGGCTTGATCGCGCCCAGAGTCTACATTCCGATATCGTCGATCGATCGAACTGGCTTATTGAAGAAAGGCAGTCGAGTTCGCAGTCGAGAGTATTTTCGATTGCCTGCAACTGGAGAGGACACGAGTTCCCTAGCACTGTCTATTGTTGCTGAAAAAAAGGAACCACTTTCGAAGCTCTACCTGACCGCGGAAACAGTCGCTGATCGTCAAAGATCCTTGTCTCGAGTGACCGATGTTGTCGCAAAGTTTTTAAGTCTGAGTGCTTTCATTGCTTTGGCGCTTGGTGGGCTCGGAGTCGGCAGTGCTGCTCAGTTGTATGTACAGCGAAAGAATACTTCCGTTGCGATTCTACGCTGCCTTGGAGCCAGGATTTGGCAAACAGTATTGATGTTCTTTATGCAATTGGCTGTATTTGGCGCGATTGGGATCGTCTTGGGTCTCTCTCTGGGCATTGCGATACAGTTTTTCTTGCCTAAGATCGTCGGTGAGTTTCTCCCCGTCACCGTCGGATTTCATTTGAGTGTAGAGCCGCTTTTACTAGGTGCTGCGATTGGAGCGCTGATGCTCCTTGTCTTTTCCGCCATACCAGTCTTGCGTGCACGACTGATTAGTCCGCTCGCTGCTTTGCGGCTCGAACTCGAGGGAGAACGAGCTGATGATCCGCTCAAAGTGCGACTTTGGATTGGGCTGCTGATTGGCACAGTCGCTTGTGCCTCCCTTGTCAGCGGGTCGTTTCAGCTCGGAGTCATATACAGCTTCTTGCTGCTTATCGCATTAGCCGCTTTCGGCATAGTGGGTTCACTGCTCATAGCTGCGTTGAGCCGACCGAAACTACGCAAGGGGCCCTATGCGTTTCGCCAGGGTGTTGCGAATCTTTATCGACCCTACAATCAAACCCGCACGCTCGTGGTTCTCGTGGGAATGGGAGTGTTTTTGTTGGTGTTGATATCCTTTTCTCGGCAGGTGGTGCTCGACAAAATCAGTTACGCTGGATCGAAATCGGAGCCGAACATTATTATTTTTGACGTGCAGCCGGATCAACAAGCGGCAGTGCGTCAGCTGACAATTGAGCAGGGGATAGAGATTATTGAGGAATCACCAATTATCAGCATGAGGCTCGCCGCAGTTAATGGAAAACCCGTTGCTGAAGTGTTGAGCGACCCAGATTCGGGCATTCCACGCTGGAGTCTCACGCGCACCTATCGATCGACATACCGCGATAGTTTGGCCGATACGGAAGAACTCCTGTCCGGGACCTTCATTCCAAGAGTGAATGACGCGACTAAAATCGTGCCGATATCGATTGGCGAGCGAATCGCCAAGGATCTCAATGTGAACTTAGGTGATAGCCTTGTGTTTGATGTCCAAGGGGTCGAGGTCTCCGCACGAATTAGTAGTGTGCGAAAAATCGATTGGCAACGGGTTCGACCAAACTTCTTTGTTGTGTTTCCTATGGGAGTATTAGAGGCGGCGCCGCAATTTTCGGTGTTTGCTGCAAGAGTCGATGGTGATGCTGCTTCAGCAAACTATCAGCGGGAAGCGGTTCAACGATTTCCCAATATTTCGATTATCGATTTGCGTTTAGTTCAGCGCACGGTTGATGCGGTTTTGAGTCGCTTGAGTCAGGCAGTTCAGTTTTTAGGATTGATGAGTATGCTTACCGCAGCACTGGTGCTCTTTGGCGCGGTACTCAATACGAAAGACCAGCGCTCTCGAGAGTACTCTCTATTGAAAGTGCTTGGGTCCTCACGGCGAACCATTCTAATAATAACCGCGATGGAGTATGGAATTGTTGGTCTAATAGCTGCTGTAATAGGAGTAGGCTTTGCAGCGGTAGCGACCCTCCTTTTGGCAACATTTGTCTTTGATCAGCCCTTTCAGGCTCCTATTGCGGCTGGAAGCCTTGCAGCTTTGTGTGTGGTGTTCGGATGTGTGGTGATTGGATTACTTGCTAGTATCGACACGTATCGAAGTTCGCCGGCGAATTTATTGAGAGTCTAAGTAGCCGATGCCACATGGATATGGCAGAATATTGGCTATTCTTTCATCGCTACGACTTCGCTTCAGGAGAAACTATGGGAAAGTATCAGCTGTTTATAAAAGACGCTTCTTCTACCGGTACCTATAGCGAGCTGAAGAGTCCGTTTGACGGGTCGCTCGTCGCCGAGATTGAGAAACCTGATGCTGCCGCGCTGGAGCAGGCGCTGGTAAATGCCCATTCGTTTTTTCATTCACATATGAAGCAGATGCCAGCTTATGAGCGAGCTCGAATTCTCTATGCAGTTGCCGATCTTATAGAAGAAAATCATCAAGAACTATCGCTCACCATTGCGAGGGAAGGTGGCAAGCCTTTAAAGGATGCACGAGGTGAAGTTACACGGGCAATAAACACCACCAAGATGTCAGGTGACGCCGCAATGGAATTAAACGGTGAGCAGATTAGTATGGATCGCTCTGCCGGAACCGAAAATCATATCGCCTTTACTCTGCGCGAGCCAGTGGGTCCGGTGCTCGCCATTTCGGCCTTTAACCATCCAGTGAATCTCATTTGCCATCAAGTGTGTACGGCCTTTGCGGCCGGGAATACAGTAATCGTGAAGCCAGCTTCACAGACTGCTGTTTCATGTTTTAAGATCGCCGAGTTCTTTCGTGCTGCCGGACTTCCTGACGGAATCATCAGTGTGGCTAATGCTGCCGGTGCGGAGACCGAACTTCTGGTATCAGATGCACGAGTGCGATTTATTTCCTTTATAGGTGGCGAAGATGTTGGCTGGGCGATTCAAAAGAAGATGCAGCCGGGAGTTGGTCTTGCGCTCGAGCACGGGGGAGCTGCAGCTGCGATTATTGATAAAGCAGCCGATCTAGAAAAAACCATTCCAAGCGTCGTTCGCGGTGGATTCTATCATGCCGGACAAGTTTGTATCTCGACTCAAATTGCCTATGTGCACGAAGAGGTCGTTGATACGTTTGTGAAGAAGTTATTGCCAAAGGTCGAGGCTTTGGTGACGGGTGATCCAACCAGTGCCGAAACGGATGTGGGCCCGTTAATTTCCAAGAAAGACGTCGATCGGGTTCATGAGTGGGTTCAAGAGGCGGTCGCCGCCGGAGCGGAACTTCTCCTCGGTGGTGAGAAGCTCGAGAATAATTGCTATGCTCCAACCGTGCTTAGGGATGTGTCTCCCGAAATGAAAGTAATGAGTAAGGAAATCTTTGGTCCGGTACTTTGTATCAGGAGCTATGCGGATATCGATGCAGTAGTTGAAGAGCAGAATGCTACTGACTATTCGTTTCAGTCGGCGGTGTATACGCAAGACATTGATTTGGCCTACAGCACAGCGAGGAAACTCGAGACGAAAGCCTGCATCATCAACGACATGACTGCGTTTCGCGTTGATTGGTCCAGGTCGACCTCCCGGAGCCGTGAGCCGATGACCACACTGCATTTCGCGTTGATTGGATGCCGTTTGGCGGAAGTAAACACTCAGGTCTAGGAGTTGGTGGTATCAAATACGCGATTGAAGACATGACTGAGGAAAAATTGATTGTGACTAAGGTGGGAGCATAGAAATGAAAATCGCTTGCTCTCAGTTTTGCTTCTTGCTCCTAGTAGTTGGTGCGCTGCTTCTCCCGGCGAATAGTGCTGCAGAGCCAGAATCGCTTAAGATCGGGGCAATGCTGTGCCTAAGTGGAGAATGTGCAGAATGGGGTAGCAACTCTCTCAAAGGGTTGCAGTTGGCTGCGAAAGAAATAAACGATCAGGGTGGGGTGCTCGGCAAGAATATCGAATTATTGGTGCAAGACAGTAGAGATGAATCCCCTTCACAGGCGGTAAGTGCCTATCGTCAACTTACTGCTGATAGCTCAGTGCGTTTTCTTGTCGGAACAACTTGGTCAGTAGGTGGATTACCTGTGGCACCGATTGCCAAGCGAGGGAAGGTGCTCCTGACATCTCCTTCTATAGGGGTGCGGGAGTTTAATGAGACCTCAGACAATATTTTTAATGTATGGCCGCATGACGAGATAGGGACTCGTTTGCTCGCAAACTATGCGGTCAAGCAAGGATGGAAGCGAGCTGCGATCTTTAGCGTGCAAGATCCTTGGGCTATTACTCAGGGAACGGTCTTTGAGGAGGAAGTAGGCAAGTTGGGTGGGTCCGTTACGCTGAAAGTGGAACCCCTCGGTGAGACGCCTTCGCTCAAGACAGAGGCTTTGTCCTTAATTAATACTAAGCCAGATGTTATT
>CBDUGV010000035.1:0-22772 GCA_965366815.1 uncultured Bdellovibrionales bacterium
ACACCTATCTTCCGCATGTCGGAGGAGTCGCCCGCTCAGTCCAGTCGTTCTCTGAAAAATTCCGAGAGTTGGGACATGAAGTGTTGATAGTCGCACCTGAGTTTGACGAAGAGAGTGAGGAACTCGATAATGTGATTCGTGTCCCGGCGATTCAGAACTTTAACGGCAGCGATTTCTCGGTTCGTTTGCCAGTCTCGCCGGCTCTCCTTGAGCCAGTTGTTGAGTTTGAACCAGACATAGTACACTCCCACCATCCGTTCCTTTTGGGCGATACGGCGCTCCGTATTGCAAGAAGCCTTCACTTGCCGATCGTCTTTACTCATCACACACTCTATGAGCGCTATACGCATTACGTTCCTGGCGATTCGGTCATGTTGCAGCAATTCGCGATTCAACTTGCAACTTCCTACGCCAATCTCTGTCACGCGGTAATTGCTCCGAGTGAGAGTATCAAACAGCTGATTGAGCGAAGGGGTGTTGAGGTCGAAGTGAGGGCTATTGCAACGGGTATCGATCAGTCTCGTTTCAAAAACGGGGATGGAGCACGTGCCCGCAAAGAATTAACTATCCCAGAGAAAGCCTATGTCGTGGGACATCTGGGCCGCTTAGCACCTGAAAAAAACCTTCCATTCCTGGCTGAATGTACAGCAGAGTTTATTGCGAAGGATGAGAATCGCCACTGCTTGATTGTCGGGAGCGGACCCTCTGAGGAGGAGATATCGAAAATTTTTGAGGCGCGCGGCGTAGCCTCAAGGTTGCATCTTCCAGGAACTCGAAATGGGCAAGAGCTGGTCGACTGCTACCATGCAATGAATGTATTTGCATTTGCTTCCAAGACGGAAACGCAGGGGATGGTTTTGGCAGAAGCCATGAGCTGTGGCGTGCCTGTTGTTGCGTTGGACGCACCTGGCGCACGTGAAATCCTTCGCGACCGGGAGAACGGTTGCCTCGTTCTCAATGAGAGCAAAGCTGATTACATAGACGCACTCGATTGGATTTCTACACAAACTGAAGAACAGAAAGCGCTGTTAGCGGAGAACTCGAAAAGTATTGCAAGTGAATTCTCTTTGACCCGTATGGCTGAGAAAATGTTGCAACTGTATGACGAACTGATAGAGACCAATGCGCTAGTCGCCGATTATCAAGATAGTGCTTGGGAGAAGACCCTACGACTTTTAGAGAATGAATGGGACCTTTTGAGTGGGAAAACAAAGGCAGCGGGCAGATCGTTTGGCAAAGCCTATTCGGTCTTAGGAAAGGGGTTCTACCGTCTACAAAGAAAATATCGGCGGGTACGAGAGTGGTGCAATAAGGCGGAGCTTTCAGTACGCCTACTGAATCTGCCAAAGTCAGAGGAACCGAAAGGCAAACCGGGACTGGTTCTGATCCAAGTAGATGGACTTTCTCGCGTGCAATTTGATCGCGCATATCGATTTGGCCGTATGCCTTTTCTTCGAAAACTGCGCAATAAAGAACAACATAGACTTCTTTCATTCTATTCTGGAGTTCCCTCGACGACGCCGGCTGTCCAAGGCGAACTGTTATACGGCAAGCGATGTGCAGTACCCGCTTTCGGATTCTATCGTAGGGATCCAAATGATTTCTCCCAAGCGAAGTACATGAGAATGTTCGAGCCAGACTGCGCACGGGAAGTGGAGGATGAGTTGGTGAAATGCGGGGATGGGCTTCTTCAAGACGGTAGTAGCTACAGTATCATCTATTCTGGCGGCGCTGAATCAACTCATTTTTGTCCGGCGCAGTTTGGTTGGGGGACCTTGCTTCGCTACTCGAATCCTCTGCGTATTCTAGGATTTGCACTTTTCAATATTTGGAGTCTTTTCCGTGTCACAGTGTTACTGGTGATAGAGTTCTTCTTAGCGATCATCGATTGTTTCCGAGGGTTGATTGAAGGTGAAGATTTTCTTTCGGAATTAAAGTTCATTCCAGCCAGAATTGGAATTACAATTTTGCTTCGAGAGCTGTTGGTCGTCGGTGCTGTAACTGATGTAACGCGAGGAGTTCCCGTAGTGTACATGAATCTCCTGGGGTACGATGAACAAGCTCACCGCCGTGGGCCAGGATCGGCCTTTGCGATTTGGAGTCTGAAAGGGCTGGATGATGCGATCAAACGCGTGTGGAAGGCTGCGAAGCGCACGGACAGTCGTGACTACGAAGTTTGGATCTTCTCCGACCATGGTCAGGAATATACCACTCCATATGAGAAAGAGTTCGGCCAATCTGTCGAAAGTGCGATTGCGGAAGTGGTAGGAGGTGCAGAACCACTCTCAACTGGCACTGGGTATGAGCGACAACAGCAGTTGAGTAGGGCTCGGTGGATCAGTAGTCGTTCGCCGAACACACCTCCGGCGGAGCAGAAGCAAGCAGATCCCGATTCGCTGTTCTATTTTGCCGGTCTGGGTCCAGTTGGGCATATCTATTTTAAACAACAGCTCGATGCGGACGAGCAGAGGCAGATCGCTCAGCGCTTGGCTCATGAGAAAGGGGTCCCTTTGGTGCTCCTTCGAAGTGCAGATGGCACTGTGCAGGTTTTTAAGGAAGAGAAGCAGTTGTCGCTAGCGAGAGATATTGACGAGATTGCGGGGCCCGACCATCCGTTTGTCGAAGAGCTTGCTGAGGATCTACAAACCCTCGTTGAGCACCCTGATTCAGGGGATATCTTGTTGCTGGGGTGGCGATATGAGAAACAGCCGCTTACTTTTTCATTGGAGTCGGGTTCTCACGGAAGTATCGGCTCGCAAGAAACTGAAGGGTTTGCACTCCTCCCTCAGACAGCGCCATTGCCTGAGACTACAGCGGAGTTTATTCGGCCTGAGGACCTACGTGCCTGCGCACTTGAGCATTTAACACCTACGAGGGTCTCGAAACGCGAGAAGATTGCTTTCACAAATCGGCCCGCAAACAGCTCGCTGCGTGTTATGAGCTACAATGTACATAGTTGTATCGGTACGGATGGAAAGCATTCTCTGAAGCGCATTGCGGAGGTGCTTAAGCGCTACCAGCCGGACGTCATCGCACTGCAAGAGCTTGATAGTGCTAAGCAGCGCTCTGGAGGAGGTGACCAAGCGCAGGCATTAGCCGAGATTCTTGGTATGGAGTACCACTTCCATTCCGTATTTGAGTTGGCAGGCGGCCTGTATGGGAACGCAGTGCTAAGTCGATTTCCTATGAAGCGCGTCCGCTCCGGTATCTTACCACAACCCGAAGGAAAGCGGAGCAAAGAACCGAGAGGTGCCCTGTGGACGAAGATCGAAGTGGATGGTCAGGAGGTTAACATTGTCAACACCCATTTGGGCCTTAGTTCTCGGGAGCGAGCGACGCAAGCGAACGAGTTATTGAGTCCCGCTTGGCTCGGTAGCTGCTCGGGTCCGACCGTGTTCTGCGGTGACTTGAATATCTCCAGGGGTTCGCCGCTGTATCGTCGATTCACCGAGAACTATAAAGACACCCAGTTCGCGGCTCCGAATCATAAACCTCGAAATACTTGGATCTCTCATATGCCCATTCGTTGCCTTGATTATATTCTTGTGAGTAACCATTTTGAGACGGATGCATGTTTTATACCAGTAGGGCACAAAGAAAAGAGAGCATCCGATCACCTGCCAGTATTGGCAGATATCAGTTTTGCGGCTACGGAGGAATCGGGAGATTGATGAAATTGCTTGCTAGTACGATGGAGGATTAGAAATGTCTCTTCCCGACATGAACTTGAATGTAGATACGATAGTCTACCAAATTTCCCACTTGGGTATCGCCTACCTGCTTGCCTTTGCCATTGGTTTGGATCGAGAAAGAGGCGCACGTAGTGCTGGTTTACGAACCTTTCCGTTGGTTGGAGTAGCGAGTTGCGGTTTCGTTTTGCTTGGGATCGATGTTCTCGGATTGGATGTAGATGCGCAGTCGCGCATACTCTATGGATTAATGACTGGAATCGGTTTTATTGGGGGCGGTGCCATTCTCAAAGACCGGACCGGTGTGGTGGGAACTGCGACTGCCGCAAGCATTTGGAATACTGGCGCAATAGGTGCCGCCGTGGGGTATGGACGATACGAGATTGCCATTGCGCTCACAGTACTTAACGTGGTCACCCTGCAAGTCATTACGCCTCTCAAGAGGGTCCTCTCTCCAGCTTCCTTCGAGAAAGAGTAGACTGTGGCTTGCTCAGCGTGTCTCTCTTTGAAGAGTACCGGTCAATCAATCCGACTTCGACTTAGGCGGCTTGGTTCATTTCAGTTTCTGCCGCTATGCGAAGAATCTGCTCGACATATATCTGTTCTCGCATCGCACTCTCAAATTTGTAAGCTTCCTCTAACGCCTCCAGAGATTGGTCGGCAAGAGACGTTTGCAGAGAAATGACAGCCTGATTGAGAACTGTTTCGTATACTCGTTGTTCATTTAGCATTGATGTGTCTCCTTCGCTTTTACCAAAGAATAATGGAGACACTGTAGGCTGTACGGGTAGAGAAACAAATGATCTCAATCATGTAGTTTGAGCTCCACGAGTGATTCAGATCATGCCCAAAAATTGGGGTTAAATGGATACTGTAGCCACAATTGAGTAGGGCGTTGAGGATAAGCCAATGAATCACTATTGGCCCAGTCCTCGAGCCAGATAGCGCATCGGACTGCATGCAGCTGCAACACACTTATGAAACTAGGTTTAGCCGTTCAGCGCCGCACCAAGGGAAACAGAAAGAAAATGAAAGAATCCAGTGTTAGAATTATCAAATTCATGAAGTTGCTCGCCTCTGAGATATCAAACGACAAATGCGGTCAGATCTCGGCGGCACTAGCCTATTATGCAGTTTTCTCCCTCGCACCGTTACTTGCGTTGGTCGTCGCAGTTGTTGGATTCTTCGTCGATTCGACTAATTTTGAAACTCGATTGACTGCGGAACTTGCTTCCGTGATGGGACGTGAAGCTGCTCGACAAATCGAGTTCATGCTAAGTAGAGTTTCACGCCCAAATGTGACCGATTGGGAGGGTATAATCGGAGTCCTAATGTTTATCGTTGGTGCAACAGGTTTGCTAGTACAGCTCCAGGACGGTCTCAACCAAGCGTGGGGCGTGAAGCTTCAAACAAAAAGAAATTTTATTTCAAACTTTGCCGTGAAGCGAATGATTTCGTTTTCGATGATATTAGCACTTTCGTTTCTGTTGCTTATCTCCTTCGTTTCCAGCACAGTTCTATCAGCTTTCGCTGAGCGAATAGATGCGACAACCCCCCTTTGGCTTACTGAGCATATGCTAATGTTTCTCAGCTTCGCGATTGGCTTCGTACCTACTACAATTCTATTCTCTCTGATGTACAAGTATCTGCCGGATACAACAATCAAGTGGCGAGAAACGCTCTGGGGCGCTGCATTCGCCGCTCTATGCTTCGACTTAGGGAAGACAGTCTTGGCGTTCTATATTGGACAAAAAGATGTCGGGAGCTCGTTTGGCACTGCCGCTTCGTTAGTCGTCGTATTGATATGGGTTTACTACACCAGTTTCACCTTTTTGGTTGGAGCAGAGATAAGTCAGCTCCTGAGTCGCAACAGTAAGGGCGTGCCCCAATGATAAACCGGTAGCAATTTTGTAAACGGAGTAGATAGCAGAACGGGGGAGTTGAGAATTCCAACTCCCTATGGTGATGTCAAGATGCCGGGCAAACAGCTCGCTCCCGCTAAATATGAGCTCCTAGAATCGGTACCCCCATTCGAATGATAAGAACTGTTTCTTCAGGTTGTACTGGCATTTCAATGTACTCCAAAGATTGGCGTTGATACTGATCTCGCCTTTGTAATTGGGCTCAACGGAGAGTTTAAGAACGGAGGAAGTGCCTTCGGCGCCCTTGGCTTTGCTAAAACTCCTCGTTGGCGACCACGGAGCGACCACAGTACCCTTTCCATTCGATGCAATCTGAATCGAAAGCAGTTGCTTTGCACTGGCGACTGCGTCCTCCAACGACTCTACGGTATTTCCCAAGGGTGTATTCTCAATTGCTTTTCGCGCTTCTCGGTTGATGCTTCGATAAAGCAAACCTTGTGCAATACTTCGTTCCTCATTGTCACCCAGGACTTCTCTCTGCTTCAAAAGTTCAGCAAACTTCAGTTCACTTTCAAAAGAGGAATCTGTATCTCTCTCATGAGAGAGAGTCTCTGGCCAGTGGTGCCACGACTTGCTCTCAGAGCTTTTATCAAAAGTAATAGTTGACGCAGATGGAGCTGGCCTAAGCAGCATATGAGAGCTTAAACGCTGGTTTCGCTCTTGCGCATAGGCCGGCCCGACTGATGATAGAAGGATGCATAGTAAAAGGTATCGGTATTTCACAGTGACTCACCTCCACTCTCAACTATCCGGTCTGCTACCCATCCCTGTGACTTGCACTAATACTCTTGTATTGCCTCAAGAAGTTCTTCTTTACTCATTGTTGAGCGTCCCTTGATTCCCAGCTCTTGGGCCCTTTGGTAGAGCTCTTGTCGGCTTCGCTGCGAATAGGGTTTTGCTAAACCTCCCCGTCTCCCGGCTTTTTGGAATCTGTTCTCTGAGCGAGTCCAGGCAATAGCAGCGGCAGCGGTGAGCGCCGAAAAAATGCCAATAGTGACTGCTTTTGGCGAGTTTTCCAAACTGCGTTTTAAGGCAACTTTTCCAGTATCTAGTGCTTCTTTTATATCTTCTGCGGAAAAGGTTTCTCCCATTTTTAAAGTTTCATTCCGCATGGTGTCTATAGAATCACTTACTGCCTGACGAATCTGCTCTGACTTAGTTTTCTTTGTGCGCAGTTTCGAGCCCAAAAACATAGCAGCAGCGATTGTCAAGCCTCCAGCCAAAACTGGCTTCCAGGTATCACTGTTTGCGAAGGACTTGATGAACTCCTCTTTCGCATGCGATTCACCGACTTCCTCTTCCTGACGGTTCTCAGAGTCTTGATCGGGAGCTACTTCCCCAGCGAAAGAATTGAAATGAGCTAGATTCGGCTCGCTTCCATTTGCCCGTTTCGGTTTTTCTTGCTCAAATTCCATGCTGATTCTCCATTGCCTAATAGTAATAACAACTCAACAGTACCCGAATCTGGTTTGCGGGGCTGTGATCTAGCTCATGCGGAGGGATTTACTGCTAACACGTCGGAGTCCAGTTTTACTGAACCTCGTTGCGATTCGGTGCGATGCTCTTGAGCGGAAACTATTTCTGGCACGTTCTGACTATTCCATTTCGTAAAAACGATTTTGGCAATGACTAACGAAGGCCCAGACAAGAGGGCGCCGACTATTCCCCACATCCAAGTGGAAAAGATCAAGAACGTGAACACGACAATAGGGTTAATTACGAACTTCCTGCCAATTATAGCAGGTGTAATGAGCATTCCTTCAAGAGAGGTAAGAAGATAGAAACCGCCCGGAGCTGCAAGAGCGAATGGGAAATCAAAGTATAGAAAAGAACTGATGCCAAGAAACAACCCCGTAACCAACGTCCCCACATAAGGAATGAAATTCAAAACAGCCGCAGCAACCCCCCAAGCTATCGCATTAGGCATTCCAATTATATACAAGTAGGTCATGACGACCAAACCTAAGAGTAGATTGATTGAAGTAATGGTAAGTAGATATTGCGATACTGAAACTTCTAATTCCTGGATTAATTTTTCAGTCTGGTCGGAGCTTCTCGAGCCCGCATGTAGTTTGGACATAGAACGGATTAAGTCGTCACCGTAAAGGCACAATAAATAATGAAGTACGGCTATCGCTAGTAAGCTGCTCAAGAAGTCATGGCTGCTTGATAACAGCTTCTCCAGCAACGACTGCTCTTTGGTGAGAATTAGATCGACTTTCTTACCTGCAAGATCAACTTCCGCCATTTTTTCGAGCTGTGCAGCGGTTTCTCCCACCGCCCTGAAGGACCTTCGCCACTGCTGCATATTCTGGTTCAAGTTTTCAACATTCTTGGGAATACCTGACAGAAAATCTAGAGTAGGTTGGTATGCCAGGTCGCAGACTGCAATGGTTAAGACAATACTCGCCGCAAGGAGTGCCGGAGAAATAGCCTTTGCAGACATGCCCAGGTTTTCGAAGAACCGTAAAAGCGGCTTTACCAATAACCATAAGAAAAACGCTGTTAAGACTATGATAACAATTGGTTTGGCACTTTTTAGGGCATACACGACGGCAAGTGCGGCGAGGATGCCTAAGGGCCAGTTCGACACATTGAAACGAAGTAGTCTTGCGCCGCTCTTCGCGCCAACTTGATGCGTTTCAGAATTCATCCTAGTTCTTGTGCCTCAGACACTTCCTCGTTCACGACTCGAGTGGCTTGCTCTTTCGCCACAGTTTTCGAGCGCTGTGAAGCGATTTTTGAAATTATTCCCGTCTTGAGAGCATTCGCAGTCAAGCTCATCGCTGCTCCCATCAGCGGCTTCAGTACGGTCGACCTCGAGGAATCGGCCGTTTGAGAAGGCCCTGGGGCATTCTCAAATCGCTCTCGGTTTGGCGCAGGATGGAGCAGCCGGTTCAAATACCAGCCGGCAGTAGACCCAACGGCGGCTGCTGCGGTGAGAGAGGCAATGGGATGATGCGCGAGCCACCGCCTGGCATTGCTTCTCTGAGAGAAGTGATTGGCAACGCGTGACGAAGATGCAGAGACCTGCTCTATTGCACATTCTCTCTCAGATTTAAGACACTCTTTCTGTTTTTTCAAGTTAAAGAGCATTTCTCAATGAAACCTCATGTCTGTGTCTTTCGGTTCTTTTCGCGAGCAGTCAAGAAACACTTTCTTTGAATAGAGTAGACCGAGGAAAAGCAGAGCGAAGAACGACGTGCTGACAAGCAGCGAACTAATGGGTTCATTCAATTCGGTGTATGCCTGGAGCAAACTCGATAGAGAATGCAAAAACATACTTGCGGCACTGTACAGCAGGGCAACCGCGATCAGTCCCATTACGATGCCCGTGAAAACCGAGAAAAGTTTGGATTTGATGCTTAGCGCTGCTTCACGTTTGTAGGTATCGACAATGCAAATCGAAGCGCGGAGCAGTTCTGCGACCTCAGCTTTCAACTCTTCGAACGGATCGTCGAGCATAGCAGATTCTTCGTTGTCCAGATGTGCCATGTGTCACCCTTATGCGCTCGTTGTTACTTGTTTCGCCCGTGGAGTTTTCCGATGAGAAACCCTACTCCGGCAAAGATTGCCGCGGCATGTAAGGGCTCTTTTTTTACGTATTGGCTTACCTGACGAGTGTAGCGGTCAGCGAAGTGTTTGCTTTCTTGCCACCTACTTTGTGCATAGCTTCTTCCCGCAGCTTTCGACTCTTCGAAACTTGTCTTGATTTCGTCCGTCGCGCGTTCGAATCCTTCTTTCAGAGGGGTGAGGGGGTCTTTACTTGGTGCATCGGTTTGCTGTGTCGACTCTATATTGCTCATAGTTGTTTCTCCTTAATTGCACTACGATTATTCATTTTCGTCGCGTTTATGGATATCCAATGGCCCGGTCACGTGTGGTTTCCATTTCTTTTTGTGGAAGGGTACTCGTGACACGCGCTCCGATACATGTTCGGCCTTCGATTTATCCTTGATGTTTTTCTCGTCATTCAACTTATCTCTGGCTCCTCCACTCTTTTTCTCTTCTTCTTTCATCAGCACATCAAACACATTAAGACGTTAGTAATGGTTACTGCGCTTTGGCTTTTGAGAGCTTTCGGCTAAGCAGACCACAATAAACCAAACACATGAGAAATAAGCTCGCCCCAGCCGTGAGCACCATGATAGCGGTTGTAGAAAAGCCCAAAAGCGAAGCGAAAAGTGCGATCCCGGCGATTGTTGCTGCCAAACCAAACATTGTAGTTTCCTCGAGTTTCTGCCTGGGATTAATAATCTCTATTTTGCATATTGAATCTTTAGTGACGGTGCTGCCATGATGCACATCAGTCGCGTGCAAGTTTGTTTTAAAAGAAGGGTTGGGTCGAGAATTTGCGATTGAAACTCCGGCGCTCGCCGGTGTAAACTCCGTTCAACTACGCTATTGGAGGTAGGTAGAGAGGAGCAGAGAAGCGAGCTTGAGCAGGACTCTAGCAATTCTCTTTATGAGCTCCATGACCCAGATCATGTCCGGCGAGTAGAATTATCTCTATTCTGCGCTAAAGCCATTCTGTCAATTTGATAATTCCGAATAATCTGCCATACTTACCGGCATGACTATCTCTACCTTGAGCGTGATGGGGACTTTTGCTGCTGCTTGTTGAAATGCGATTTGTTGAGGGAGCCAAGTAAGTTTGTGAGCGAGATCAATAAAGCCAAATTGAATCCCGATTTAATTGTTGGAGTTGGGGCTTCTGCCGGGGGGCTTTCTGCCCTGCGAGACTTTCTCTCAGGCATTCCTGCAGGTAGCGGGCTTGCCATCGTCATCGTACAGCACCTTTCTCCAGATTTTGAAAGTCATCTCGGTTCGCTGCTGGCTCAGTATACTACAATGGACGTAGTGACAGCGGAAGATGGCTGCGCGGTCTGTGCGGATACGGTCTACGTAATTCCTCCTAACCACTACATGGTGATTCACGATAAGAAACTTCTCCTCACAGAATGCGACAAAGATTCACGGGTTTACCAGTCGATTGATCATTTCTTTCGTAGTCTCGCCGGTGAAATGAGAGCGCGTGCGGTATCAGTCATTCTTTCCGGTACTGGTAGTGATGGAAGCAGGGGAATTCGTGAAGTTGCTTCTAATGGCGGGCTGGTAATGGTGCAAACGGTTGAAAGCGCTGGGCACTCGGGAATGATAAAAAGTGCACTTGCCACTGGCTGTGTTGATCTCGTGCTTGAACCTAAGGCAATGGGGGAGGAGTTGCAGTCTCGCGTACGGGGAAAAGCTTTTAGTCAGAAGAAGGTTGTCGCCACTCTACCTCCAGATATTGAGCGACTGTATTCCCATCTCTTTGAGAAGTTTGGGGTTGATTTCAAGAATTATAAAGAGTCGACGATACGCAGGAGATTGCAAAGGCGCATTGAGCAATGCGATCTTGGTGAATTAGGCCCATACGTTGACCTTTTGGAAACCAACGAGCAGGAGCTAGAGAGTCTTTTTAGGGACCTCCTGGTCGAAGTTACAGAATTTTTTCGTGACTCAGACGCATTTGATTCTCTGCAAGAGAACGTAATTGATGAAATTATTGAGAAAAAATCCGACGGAGAAAGTATTCGAGTTGCGTTCATGCTTATCGAGCGGCTTGGCATTGAAAAAGCTAGAGAGCGGGTTCAAATATTTGCGAGTGATCTGCATCCGGGGTCGATAGAGTATGCTCGAGCAGGTTATTTCGAAACCAAAGCCTTAAGTGGTTTAAGCCAGAAACAGCGCGATTCATTTTTTCATAAAGCAGGGAGCAAATGGCAAGTGCGGGAGGAGGTGAGACGGATGATCGTCTTTACCCGTCACAACGTCTTGTGTGATCCGCCATTTACTAACACCGATATGATATCTTGTAGAAATGTTCTAATCTATTTTGAACCCGTCGCTCAAAGTCGAGCGCTTTCACTATTTCACTTCTCGCTGCGAATGGGCGGTTGTCTTTTTCTTGGTCCCAGCGAAACGACCGGGCCCTTAAGCGACGATTTTGAATCTTTGGATTCTCATTGGCGTATATACAGGAAACTAAACGAACCGAAGATCAAGAACGTACTGGGTAGTCCCTCGTTTCTACAACAGAATTATAGTGCAGTGCCATCAACCGGATTGTCGACAGATTTCGGAACTTCGACGATACGGCCGATGCAGGTATACGACTCCTTGCTCGAGCAGTTCATTCCCCCCTCTATTCTATTTAATAGTGATAATTCTGTGCTGCATGTCATAGGAGATGTGTCGGACTACGTGAGTCTGCCGAAAGGTCGTTTTACATCAAATGTGCTCGATTGCGTGATCGAGCAACTTCGACCCGCTGTTTCAGCGGCAAGCCATCAGGCGCTGCGATCTGGTGAGAAAGTGGCTTACGGAGGTATTGAGATTGGAGCGGGGGATACCACTCGGGTGTGTTCTGTTCGGGTGATTCCGTTTAACGTTGGAGGAGTGCCCTCTGAAACAAAACTACTACTGATGTTCAAAGAGGATTCCGAAAAGGAAGATTCGACAGTGGATGTGAGTAAGACTGATTTCACAGAGTTTCAGCGGGCTAACGCCCTCGAATCGGAACTAAAGTTGAGTCAGCAGAATTTGCATTCAGCAATGGAGGAGATTCATACAGCGAACGAGGAGCTTCAGACCCGCAACGAAGAATTAATGACTGCAAATGAAGAGCTACAAAGCAGTAACGAAGAACTCCATTCTGTAAACGAAGAGTTGCATACTGTAAATAGCGAGTATCAGCTAAAGATCACTGAACTCTCTCAACGAACTGAGGAGTTGAGCAATTTTCTCGAGAATACTCCGGTAGGGGTTTTGATTCTAGATCAGGCGATGCGAATTCAACATTTTACGAAGCGTATGGCCGAGGAGTTAAAATTGCAGCCGGTGGATGTGGGTAGGGCGTTTGATGATTTTGCCGGTCGCTTGGGCCTGTCAGAATCGATGCCCGAGCTAAGAAAGGCTCTTGCAGCTGATCAGGTGTATGAATGTGAGGTAGGTTTGGAGAACGGGAGGTCTGCGTTTCTGGAGGCCAAACCATTTACCGGCGAGAGTACAACTTCAGGATCGGTCATTTCAATTCTGGAGCTGACAAAGATTCGCTCACAGCAGAATGAGCTGGAACGATACTACCGTATTGTCGAGTGTGCCCAAGAGGCGATCATCACAAAGGATTTAGACGGCAAGATAATTAGCTGGAATAAAGGCGCCGAGAATCTGTATGGGTATGAAGAAAAAGAGGTCTTAGGCAAGCATATTAGCTTGATCGTTCCGGGCGGAGATCGGACTGTGATAGATGAAATCTTGTCCACGCTCCGTATGGGGAAGACCATTGATAAGCAGCTTGTTGAGCGAAGGAAGAAATCAGGAGAGTGTATTTGGGTTAATCTGACAGTTTCTCCGTTCAAAAATCGAAATGGGGAGATCGTCGGTGCGGTTGCGGTTGCGGTGGACGTGACAGATTTAACTCGTACCTTGGCTGAATTACGAGCAGTTGACGAAAGAATGAAGGTTTTTCTTGATGCGACTGCAGAGGCGATAGCTGTAACTGATGAGAATGGCGACTGCACCTTTTGCAACCAGACCTGCGCAATGATGCTCGGTTTTAAGAGCGTTGATGAAGTTGTGGGTCGCAAGGTGCCAGCATTCATTCAGTCGTTCTCTGAAGCTTCTACAGGCACCGATGAAGTAGAAGCTCCTGTCTCTTTGCTAAGCGGTATTAAAAAGGGGAGATCTCTCCATGGTTCCGATGAATTGCTCCTTAGAGCTGACGGAACCTACCTAGAGATAGAATATTGGAGCAGGCCTGTTCCAACTCCCGAAGGAGGCCATGGGGCTGTTATTAGTTTCATGGATGTATCGTCGAGAAAAGAGAAAGAGCGACGAGAACGGGAACGCGTCAAATCTCGATACATTCGAGCAAGGATTGCAGAAATAATGTCGGACTCTGTGGCGAGTTCGTTGGCCTTGCAATTCTGTGCAGAGCTGCTTGTCAAAGAGTTGGGCCTTTTCGCAACGGCGATTTGGCTTGTCGACGATACCAATCAGAATGAGCTGGAGTTGGATTCGCAGGCTGGCAGGTTTGCGGAAATGGAAAGGTTTTTTGGAAAAGTTGAAGTAGGAAAAGGAGCCATTGGGCGGATTGCGACTGAGTATCAATCAGTGTGTCTCGAAGATTTTGGAGAGAGTTTCAGCGAGTTTACTTTTCCGGAGAATGTAGCAGAGGATCTAGAGGTGTTTTTTGGGTTTCCGCTAAAGGTGGGGAAAGAGTTTTATGGAGTGCTCGGACTTTTTTGTCAGGAGACAGTGAGGGATGAGCTTTTCATCGAGTTTCAATCAATTGCCACTACTCTATCAGAGAATATACAGCGCAAGACCACTGAGGCCGCTCTTAGAAATAGCGAAGAACAAATTAGACTACTTCTGTCTTCTACTGCAGAAGGTATTTACGGAATTGATCTGGATGGACTCTGTGTTTTTGCGAATGAGGTCTGTGCGTCGATGCTGGGCTTCAGGAGCGTCGACGAAATAATCGGAAAGAATATGCATCAGCTTGTGCACCATTCACACGAAGATGGTGCGTCGTATAGTCAGGTAGAGTGTCCGATCTTCAATGCATTTCGAGAGAATCGCAAGGTGCACGTCGCCAACGAAGTGTTCTGGCGTGCCGATGGAAGCGCTATGCCTGTGGAGTATTGGACAAATCCTGTCTCCAAAGATGGGAAAGTAGTGGGCGCGGTGGTTACATTTCTCGATACCACTGAAAGAAGAGAGACAATGAAGGCTCTTGAACTGGGTGAAGCCCGGCTTCGGTCAATAATTGACAGTTCAATGGATGCGATCGTTGCTATCGATACTAATTCTAAAATCGTCAGATGGAACCCTCGAGCAGAAAAGGTGTTTGGATGGACGGTAGCCGAGGCGATCGGTGCGGACCTCACAACGATGATTATACCGAAAGAGCATAGAACTGCACATCGAAAGGGTTTGAAGAAACTCTTGAAGACAGGCGAATCCAAAATTTTGAATAAAGCATTGCGACTCGATGCGATGAAGAAAGATGGGTCGCGAGTGCCTGTAGAACTGACTGTTACGGCTGGTGGAGTTGAAGGCAATCTCGAGTTCAATGCGAGCTTAAGAGATATCAGTGATCGAGTAGAAGCGGAGGCCAAATTGCTTGAGGCAAAGCGATTGGCGGACGAGGCTAATCGAGCCAAAGGTGATTTCCTGGCGAACATGAGCCATGAAATTCGCACACCAATGACTGCCATCCTGGGGTACGCCGATTTGTTATCAAATCACCTCGATGACCCAGACAATCTTGCATGTGTCCAGACAATCAAGAGGAACGGTGAGTTTTTGGTATCGATACTGAATGATATCCTCGATTTCTCAAAGATCGAAGCTGGCAAGTTGGAGATTGCTTCAGAAAAAGCCTCACTCCCCGATATAATCGGTGATCTCTATTCCTTGTTATCAATCAGAGCTACAGAACAAGGCCTTGATTTTAATCTGGAGTTTGTAAGCGACCTTCCTAGGTTTCTTGTCACTGATGGACGAAGATTAAGGCAAATTTTGGTGAACTTGGTTGGGAATGCATTGAAGTTTACTGAAGAAGGAAGTGTCACGCTGGAGGTGAAGTATGTCAGTGAGACCAAAGGCAGTCCCAATTTAGAGTTTGCTGTAATCGATACCGGTATTGGAATTCCTGAATCGAGACTAGAGTCAATTTTTGATTCCTTCACGCAGGTCGACACGTCAAGCAAGCGTCAACATGAGGGGAGTGGGCTGGGACTGGCGATCTGTAAGCGACTTGTAGAAATGCTGGGTGGGGAGCTTTCTGCAACGTGTGTTCTTGATGTCGGTTCACGATTTAGTTTTACCGTTCCAGTTTTGGAGACGACCGAAGTAGAATTGATAGCGCCCGAAAATTTTCTAAAATTTGTGCGGATTGAACAGAGTGAAGAGTCGAGAATCGAACTAGATATTCGTGTGCTTATTGTTGATGATCGTGATGATATCCGGTTTTTGGTTGAGCAATACTTGAGACGGGCTGGAGTGAGTTGCGAGACTGCTGAAAATGGGCTTACCGCTTTGGAAGCTGTAAAAGATGCTGAAGAAAAGGGAACTGCGTTTGATGCAATCGTGATGGATATGCAGATGCCGGTTATGGATGGTTTCAGCGCCACATCGGAACTGAGAAAAAGAAATTACGATGGCAAAATAATAGCTCTCACTGCAGGGGTGTTGCAGAAAGATCGTGAGCGGTGCTTTGAAAGTGGATGTGACGCCCACCTAACTAAACCAGTAGATAGGTTTGCGTTGTTGCGAAAGCTGGAAGAGTATTTCGGGGCAGTTCATTCAGCTGAGCCAGAACAAACAGTCTCGCAAGAATCCAACGCAATCAGTATTTTGATTGTTGAAGACAATAAAGATGCCAGAGAAATCACTAAGACATTGCTAGAATTGGAAGGGTATGAAGTTCACACCGCTGAGGATGGGAATCAAGCTATCGAAAAAAATGAAAAGACCAAGCTTGATGTTGTTCTTATGGATCTAGGGCTTCCGGATATGGATGGCTTTAATTTGCTGGACAGACTGAAGCAATCTGATGCCAACCCCCAAGCCTCCTACGCGGTGCTTTCGGGGAGAGTCTCAAACGAAGATACAGCAAAATCCTTAGATGCAGGTTTTGATGCCTTTCTTTGCAAGCCCTTGGACATGGATCAATTGAGGTCTTTCCTAACTTCACGTCCAAACAAAGGGTTGTAAGCTACCGGTGACATTCAGCAGTTGGAGAGAGCCAAATTTCAATCAATGGCAGTGCTATTATTTAGAATTATTTTTTCCAGCTTACCGAGAATGCGCAAAGATGTCTCGCAGTTGTCTTGCATAACTCCGAGTAGCTTCCCATTTTTTGGGTCCGTGCAAGTTGCCTCCATGATGCGAGCTGCTCCTTTAATATTGGCCAAAGCATTTCTCAGATCGTGAAGCTGCTGATGATTGTCAGTCTTGTCACCCAATGTCTCTATTCCTTGTGGCAATTCGCGTTATCACTAGTCCCACCTACCTAACTATACTTAGGCATCGTTCTAAACTTTTGCAGCAAATTGGTAGCCTCTCTTGGTTCATGCGAGAACAACTCCATCGTGAAACCATCCTGCAAGAAGGGACTGAACTTTTTAGCGTCACGCGCTTCTAAGTTGCCCAAATCTTCAAAGGCCATAAACCAATTTTTAAAACTTCGTTCTGCAACCTCGTCTTCGGTCACTACCTTCACCTTTTTGTGCCTTTCGTCTTTAGCGATACTCCCATAGAAGAGCTCTTTGACATTAGTGGGATTGCCTTCGAGAAGCTGCATGAACGTGTTGTCTTTATACAGCAGAATTCCGGTGATTTTCAGCTCTTGGTTTCTATCTCTCGCGACGGCCACTATCTGATCAATCTGGTCTATAGTCATCGTGCCATTGCTGCGGCTGGTGTAGATTAAATTGAACAACATACCATTCTCGTTCTAACGATTAGACTATCTCAAGGTTTAAATTTTTTTTTATGCAGATACTAGCCCGGCATTTTCAGACCTTCACAATGCTCACGTGCCTGTGGTTCCTTCCACTCACAGAACTCTCGTGTACGCTATAGTTATCAAGGACTTGGCTTTTTTTTGCAAATTGAGTACCCGCACCGAGAATGAACGCAACCTTGGCCTTTTGGTGGGAGAGTACCATGTAAGCCATTTTCTCGAGTCAGGGCTATCCTCTGTAGCTCGACTCGACTCAAGTCTGTGTATATACAGGGTTGTTCTAGGCAGAGCCGGTTCAGCACCCGTGAGGACGAAAGATATTTTCGATGAGTTGGTAAAAAAGCCCGTTGTTTCAGGTAATTGCCCCGGAATTCAAGCGAATTTCCACCCTGATATTAATCATGTCCTTTCGCTCGCTAGGGGAATAGAATAGTCATTGCATTTTACCAACTATAGGTAAGGGAAAGAAAATGAAACGCCAGCAAATGTTGATAGCTACATTGATGACCCTGTGTATGACTGCCGCCTGTAATCAAGGCGATACGCGCTCTGCGGTTCAACAAGAGCAAGCAGAAGCCCGTCAGGAAATAGCAGACGCCAAAGAAGGCGTGAGAAAGACCATGGAAGAGAATAAGGAAATGGTTGGCGAAGCTGAGGCCGAAGCGGCTGAGGATATTGCCGAAGCGCAGCAAGAAGTCGGTGATGCGAAAGTTGAAGCCACAAAGAATCTTGCAGAGGCCGAAAAGAAGGTCGATGACGAGAAAGTCGAAGCGACAGAGGAAATCGTTGATGCTATGCAGGAGTAATGCAACTGCATATCTCGCTACTGCTGAACAGAATGAATACTAGTTTTTTGTTTTCCATGCGATAGGAGCTGTGCATATGGCACTTAGAGCGTTTGCTACAAGGGTTACAAGTTATGTGCTTATGTTGGCGCTGTGCTCAGTAGCCACGTTTTCCAAAACCGCACAGGCCGAAGTCATTAGCGCTGAAGCCGTGCTACAGCACACTTCACGGGCGAAGGTTGAGCAGTTCTTGAGCAGAGCTGAGGTTGTCAGGGAGCTTGAACGCTACGGTGTTTCTCATCGAGAAGCGATTGAGCGTCTGCGAAGTCTGTCAGACCAAGAGGTGCAGCGGTTGATGCGGCAGATTGACCAACAGCCAGCCGGTGGTCATGTCGGCACGATTATCGGAGCGGTGGTGTTTGTGTTTGTGTTGCTGCTAATCACGGATATTCTTGGACTTACAAAAGTCTATCCCTTCACCCGGTCGATTCGGTAGGGTCTCGGGCATGGAGCGGCAGTATCACTCTAAGGGGCTCCTAAGGTGCCCCTTATTTGGGTATTGGCCGAGGCGGTGCCTTCTAACCTCTGTAAAATGCCTGTCATTGCTGCTGCTCTGGAGCATTTCGGCTTGCACCTCAGTACAGCCCAGCGGATACCTCGGCAAGGGGAAGCTCGCCGCATTGCCCAAATCGGTCGACTTGGTCGAAGTGCCGTTCTTCGAACAAGAACGAAATCACTGCGGCCCCTCATCGCTTGCTTCAGTGCTTGCTTTTTGGGGCTCTGATATGAGACTCGAGCAGATTGCTGACTTAGTCTTTACCCCTGGGCGTCGTGGAAGCCTGAGGGCGGATATGATCTCGGCCCCGAGGCGCTTGGGCTATCTCAGCTTTTCTCTGGAAGGAGGACTTGAAGCGGGATTACGAGAGATCCAGGCGGGCAATCCGGTCATAATTTTGCAAAACCTCGGGCTTACATGGCTGCCTATCTGGCATTACGCCGTTCTCGTTGGCTATGATTTGAATACCGAAGAAGTGCTGCTTCGTTCTGGACGAGAGAGTCGACTAAGCATGAGCTTTGCTACACTTGCCAATACCTGGGCGCGGAGTGATTATTGGGCAGTGGTCGTAGTCCCTGCGGATCGAATTCCGGCGACGGCTACAGCAAATAGTTTTTTGCAGGCAGTGCTTGGCCTCGAGCATGCCGGGAGTCTGGAGAGCGCACGTACCGCGTATGAACATGGACTAAAGCGCTGGCCAAATGATACCGGCATGATTGTCGGCTACTCAAATAACCTCTACGCCACGGGTCAAGCGGATGAAGCCAAGCGGGTGCTTCTACAAGCGATAGATCGTAGCCCAGAGTCGGCCGTGTTGTTAAACAACTCGGCCCATATGCTTGCAAAAGAAGGCGAGTTGGATACAGCGCTTGAGTTGGCGAGCCGAGCTGCGGCTATTGACGGACCCTTTCGAGATATTTGTGTGCGAACATTAGAAACCATTAAACAACTAACGGTGGAAGCAAAATGAAGCAATTATTCATTTTAGTATTTTGTATTCTCGGCCTTGCTAGTTTTTCCCACGCGGAGCAATCCACGGTGGAGGAAAAGAAAGAAGCGGAGCAAAGTAAGGCACTGGAGCGGAGAAAGGCGGGGAAAGAGCGCGTAGAACACTCAGTCGAAATGAAAGAAGATACAGATGGTGTGCTTGAGAAGAACGAATACACTGTCATTAGCACAAACAACAGCGTAACACGCAGTTTATGTCCGTATACCTGTGAGATGAGAAATATTCCTGCGGCCCATTGTAAGCAGTGGAAATCGGTGCGTGAGCCTGAGAAATGTTATGTGCAGGATTTGCGGCTTCCCTCAGAGGCTATTCCTTTCGATTCAAAAGACGGGAAAGAAAGAGCGAGTAAGTAGCCTGTCGACGATCAATTAGGGGAGGGGATGTTAGTAGCAAGGACGGCACTACACGTTGTCATCTTCGTTGCAGCGCCGTCTCGAGCCAGTTGTTAGCAGTTACACTCTTTGGCAAATTCATCTGCCTGACGCTCGGCCTCTTCCTTAGTAATGCCGTATGCTTCCTGCACTTTACCTACGAGCTGATCTCTCTGGCCTGCAACAACTGCAATCTCATCATCAGTGAGTTTGCCCCATTTTTCCTTAGCTTTTCCCGAAATTTGATTCCAGTTTCCTTTCACTTGCTCCCAATTCATTTTATTTCTCCTTGTCGTTGTTTATTGCGTCTAATTTTCGAATACCAGCGGTCTGCGCGGAACTATATTGGTCCTCGCGTCCGCCTAGTTGTTTGAGAATAGCAATCAATTGGCGAGGGTAGTATGAGCTGGATTAGGTTGTGACGGACTCACTGTGTCTATTCACTATTCCATTCACGGTTAATCCCAGAGAGGAGACAAGCCACCAAATCCTAAAGGTTAGGATTGGGAGGCTTGCCTCCTCAATCCTGGGACCGCTCATTCCTCGATGGTAATCGAGGAGGAAATCGCGGCCAGCGCGTCCTCCATCATGCCGCGGGTGAGCTCTCCGCCCAGCGGCAGCGGGACGAGCCATGGGTCGGCGTAGCTGCCGACCATCTTTCGCCGGTCCCCCAGCCGGGGGAATCGACCCTCCTTCTTGGCCGCGGCGACCTCCTTTGCCCGCGCCGCGCGTTCGGCGTCGTTCCAGGCCCGCTTGACCCGGCTTATCACGGCGACCCGACACACCGGGGTCCCGGCGCAGTGGGCTGTGGCGACCTCAGCCCAGCAGAGCTGCAACCCTGCCGAGACTACGGGGTCGGGCCCAAAGCGGCTCTCGAAGCCCGCCACCCACTCCATCTTCGCAAAGGTGACCTCTGCGCCCCAGGCCCGCAGCGCGGCGGCCATTCCGCTGCGCTGTCGGACTGAGACTCTTGCAACGATGAACACCGCGTCGGTGTTCTTGTGGACCGCCTCGCTGGCGGTATGAAAGCTATCCAAAATGGACACCCAGACGAACTGGGTGCCGCCGATTCGAAAGAACTTCATTTTGCTTCCTTTCGAGAAGCGGTTGCGAGCGATCCATTCCCAGATCGCTTCTTCTTACTAAACTCGACAAGGTTGAGCTTACTAATGAAGAAGCAATCTGAATTATTGCCTTTGCCTTTGAATAAAACCTTAGGCTTGTCTCCATCTCCGGTGTGCCGCCAAGAATGCTCTTGGCCGAACACCGGAAAATTGGTTCGTATCTTCTACAGATTGATGTGTAAGAAAGAACAGTATGGGCGGAGCCCAACAAGTAGCGCGCTTTTTAAAGGTTATTGGAAGCGGAGTTTGAGCTTGGATGGAGCTTGGCTATAGATTTGTTGTCTTTTATGGCTGGCAGGATTCTTTTGGGGCGGACTTACTGGGTGTTTTTCAGTGCCGACAAGGTGGGCAATAGTCGGGCGGGATGAAATCTTTATCATAATTAGTAATGACATTTCTCATCGGCTATCTACAATACTTTGTTACTGAGTGCTGCCGACTATTGTTGAGCATTACTGAGAATTGTCCCAATTTTGTGCCGCAGTTAGTTTTTAATCGAATGTTTGCGCGTAATATTGAACCGATCTACCTCCACTCGAACGGACCGCTGGGGGACGATGGCCCGTGAGTTCAGGGAGATACTTGAGCATTCCGCCACTAGCGTTTTTATTCAAGCACACCAACTGTACAGTAAAAGAGGCTCTCACATTCGCAAGTCCAATTTCCTAGCAGTACCGGGCCGCCGCCTGCCATACCGTTTAGTGCTTGAAAGACAGGCCCCTGAGGCCGTCCGACAAAAGGAGCCAACCGGCACTCGTGGGTAATCTCAGCATAAATTATTTCGCTTTCCCCGCAAACTGAGTCTTGCCAGAGTAGAATAATCAATTCGCAGTTATTTTGAGCTTGGAGCATATTCCAACCCCCGCGGATTGCAGAAAAATAATGTTCTTCAGGTGGAAACGTTTCAGCTTCAACAATATCCGGTGCATCAATCGTTGTATCTGTGTCGGCCCCAACAAAGAATGGGTTCGTTAGGACACAAGCGACCAAACCTAACCCGTACAAACACGCGAATGTAACTTTTGTAAAACTATCCATTTGCACTTCTCTATTTCAATCTTCCATTACTTTATTATTGCCTATTTCCGCAGCGAAAGTATGACAGGGGAACAAAAACACATAACGATCAGTGGATAGAGGGAAGGTCCCGATGTACAACTGCCGACAATTGACATTGATAAACTACAAGAACTATTCATCGGACACGTCTTTCAATTCCTACTCAAAGTAAAACTCATTTCAGATGAACTCACACGAAACATGCTTTCCCAACAACACTCTGGTTGTAACGTCTACACCTCTGAGCTCTTTAGTCATATTCCTCACATCTGGGAGCAAACTACTCGTTCTTCGAAATGGGTTGATCAGAATAAGTTATGTGTAATCTTTTTTCGAATGGGTATTTATCGAATCAACGGGGAGTACCGTTTTCGTACTATTTTCATAACCACTCTGTATATGTGCTCTAAATGCTTCGAAAATAGATAGGCTTGGACTTCGAGCTGCGCTGGATAAACTCCTGGCTCTTTCTATGTAACAGCAGGACGGACTCACTGTGTCTTTCCAGTTTGCTAAGTTCGCTGCGCTCACAGCAAACTGGTTTAGTTAGAGTCAGTTTCGTGCTAGCGCGGTTTTGGTCCTTAAGGACCAAAATTGGCTCCCCGGGACGGACTTTTCAGGTTTGTGGTTTTTGATGGTTGGGGATTGGTCGTAGTATTTTTGGGGTTTTGTGAAAAGTCCGTTGGACGGACTCACTGTGTCTTTCCAGTTTGCTAAGTTCGCTGCGCTCACAGCAAAC
>CBDUGV010000036.1:0-21953 GCA_965366815.1 uncultured Bdellovibrionales bacterium
TTCATCTCTGTCGAGATAAGCAGCAGTTGGAAAGAAAAGAATTTTCTCGTCCAGTTTCACATTCTGTTGCGCACACACATTAGAAACAGCGGCAAACGAAGCGACCGCGGCCAAAAAGCACTGAAAAATTAGCAGTCGTGTACTCATAGCTGAGCATGATGTTACTACAAAGGTATTTCTATTGCACGAGTCTTTGTAAGATGGAGCGGCCCTCTCACTCATGTCAGAGAGCGCGAATCAGAAACGAATAGTTCCGTTTCATCACATGCCATTGCTTTCATATGATTTTTGGTGTGCTAAGGGTTCACTTAGTCTTGGTCGCTATTTCCAGCAAAGAGTCCCCGCCGTCGCGGGCTCAAGTTTGAAACCACGACGTCTTGATACATTTTTGTTATGTGCCAACGAACATTTCCAAGAATTTTGCTTCTCTTTCGGTGACTCAAGGTCGAATGAAACATTCCGTTCTTGCTTCCTTGTTTTAGTAGTGGTGGTTCGGCCCAGTACGTGTCAATTCCCCATCTTTGAGCAATGATTGGTATCATATAGTCAATTGGCAAAGTTGCTGGGAAGTCCGAGAAATAGCTACAGAGAATCTTTGCGGTAGCGTAGTTGATGACATACCCGGCAGTCGCAATCATGCTGTTGCAACGATAGAGTTGTTTGCTTGTATCCCGCAGTCGCCAAGGAACTCTGCGGTTAGTGGCTTCCAATGAGACGAAGACTGGATTCCTCCCATCTATTTCACTTAGACAGGTATTGAGTCTCGATACAAAGTTGCGCTTGAGCACTACATCATCTTCCAGGATAAGAGCAAAGGGCGCTTGGTTTTTGACAATGTTGCGATAGGCTACGATGTGTTTGTAGGCACAAGACATCGCTTCAATTTGCTCGACAATCTCTCCCTCAAATTGTCCGCTGAGATTCAATTCTTCGATATGCTGCGGATCGCCTTCTGTTATGAAATCAAACTGAGGCACACCTCTTCTGGGAAGATGCGCCTCAATATGAAGTCGACGATCTTCATACCCCTCACTGAGGTGAATGACATAGACTCGATAGTCGACAGGACCCATAGGTTTGCACCCAATCTTAGCAGCTATAGCTTCAACACCATTTCGTAGGTCGCGTAATACAGAATCGACCAGGCAATCAACGATAGGAGGCCTAGCACCACACGAAACGAGAATTTCTTCTTCATCTTGCCGCCAAACTATGGCGTGCTGAATGAAATCAACTCCAGCTCCACATCCTGCACCTCACCTATTCCAGCGACGTAGGCTTTCTCTTCTTCTTCGCATGTCGATTCGAGATCTAATGGGTTACTATCTTGAACAACTACAACATTGTCATAGGTAACCCCCTGATACTCACGAGAGTCGGTAGTGGAAACGACCAGACCCATATCGGCGGCAATGTTTGGAGCACCTTCTTGAAAGTATCCTTGCCCGACAGTTGGATTCGCAGGCATGATAATTCCCGGCAAGGCTCCATTTTCAGCACGCCAGGTGCCTTGGGTATTCGCCAGCTCACCGTTCTCATAGAACTCTACATCTTCACCGAAGTAGCAAACGGTTCCATCGGATGCTTCTACATAAAAGTTCCGAGCTATTTCATGAATCTCACCATCAATGAAATTCTTGTGTTCCAAGATGCGAGTGGTAACACCAGCGACAACCTCCGTCTCGTCGAGTACTGTTCTTTCTACTCGAATGAGTTCACCAGTTTCCTCGTCTTCACCCTCAAGGATAACCTGATGCCCAACCGTGAGGGGGTAATAGAGATTTGTAGAATTCAGCGTAAAACTCACTCTCGACGGATCGCATAGTCTCGCGGCATCAAGCGTTGGCTCAAAACATCGAGCTAAGGTGGTGAAAATGCTGTTTGCAGCTGACTGGCTTCCACCACCGCAAGCGATGACGCTTACGACCGTTACGGCAGCAAGAACTAAAATTGGCTTTTTCATACTTCGATCCTCTGACAAGGTATAACTGAGTTGATCATGAGATAGGTCTTAGCTCCTGCCTGCACGAATCATCAATCCGACAAACGTGGTATGTAATTGTGTAAGCGCAGAAAGCTGATCAAGTGTCGTACGCGGTTTGCGATAAACATTCTGTATATGGAGGATTATCTTTGCTTACCGGGAACTTAGCGTAGGCGTTACAAACTATTTCACTAGCCATCAACTTTAAAGCTGTGTACGTAGAACTGACGATGCCGCGTATGAGATTACTATCAATCCTGTTTACATTGTCTCTCGTTACCTCAACTAACTTGGCGCAATCAGCTGAAGAACAATCAATTCTTTCTTATCTCACACCTGAAGAACGGAGAGAGGCCGGTGAGAAATATTATCTAACTGAGACGCTGTCGTTGACTGGATTAGTTGAACTTGAGACCGGCTATGCCTGGACAAAGACCTTCGACCAAGCCCCAAGCGATCGAGTATACGAGCAACTCTTCGTCCTGCAGACCGCATTGGATTGGTCTCCAACACCCTGGGCAAGTCTTGAAATCGTCTATGAATACGATTCTCAAGAACGACGACACTTGATTGACGAATTCCTTGCAACGATAGAACCAAAAGAAGATATTTCGCTCGAATTTGGGCGACTATTCGTTCCGTTTGGCGAATATTTCAGCCATTTTATCTCCGGACCGGCGATTGAACTGGGTGAAATCCGCGGATATGGAATCGTGACTTCAATACAAGCAACTGAATCATTGGAACTCTCCGGTTTTCTGTACGAAGGCCGAGCGGGGGAATTCGGTGCCGATCCTCTGATTGATCTGGACTGGGGTTTGGCAATGGAACTACAACTCAGTGCAAGCATCACACTGGGAGCGAGCTACGTCTCTGACCTTGGCGACACCGAGGAAGATCTCTTAGCTGATACGAACTTCGAGTTCACCAGAAGGACCCCGGCGATAAGTAGTTTTGTAAGATTAGTCCAAGGTCGCTTTGATGTAACATTCGAGTATTTAACTGCCCTACGTTCGTTTCGAGAATTGGAATCCCAAGTGAATCGTCCCAGTGGTTGGAATTTGGAAATTGGCTATCAGCTCAGCGACGTCTTGGAGACAGCCTTCCGGCTTGAATACAATCAAGAGATTGTTGACGCACCGCAGTTCGGAACTGGGGTTGCCTGTTCTTGGCGGATCACTGACCACCTTACTTTGGCGGCTGAATATCTGCATGGCGAGTATCAGAGGGGGATTTCGCGTGACTTTAGGGAGAACGACATTCGCAGCAGCGAGGAGATTCGCGCACAACTTATTTTTACAGGGTTTTGAAATTGTTAAAGATTTCTTCTAGACAACCTGAGCGATTTCGACTGTAAATTTGTAAGATTACCAATCAAATGATATGAACTATTCAGCTTTTGTATTGCATGAATGAAACAGGGTCTGAAAATGATCTTTTCCGAATTGAAAAGCAAATGGGGCATCGTACTGGCTGGCGCTTTAGGAGCAGCAGTCACTGGACTAGAAGTGCTCTTTGAGAGCGAACCAGTTGGCTTGTTTGAGTTTGTTTTCGACTCGATTGAGAAGGGCTTGATACTGACTGGGGCAGTAGGCGTTTACTTGCTCTTGAAATCTTCGGCACAGCAACAAGGTGAACAACTTCGGTTAAAACAAGAACTAGATGTTGCTCGAGTTGAGGGCCATGCATGGCGTGAGCGAGCACAAACATTTGTCAACGGAGTAGGCGAAGAAATCGACAAGCAGTTTGTCGATTGGAATTTAAGTAGCGCCGAAAGTGAAGTTGGTCTTTTGATGATAAAAGGCCTCTCGCACAAGGAAATCGCCGATCTGCGTGGGACCGCCGAGGCAACGGTGCGTCAGCAGGCGCGATCTATTTATTCAAAATCTGGCCTTCCAGGGAAGGCAGCCTTCTCGGCTTATTTTCTCGAAGATCTTCTTCCACCAAAGAACGGAGCAAATGGCGCACAACAGGTAAACGTGGGCTAGTTGAGTAGTTCACTCACAGCTTTTTCTGTTTTCTCTGCAACCCTTTTCCACCCTTCTTCATCTTCGGAAACATCTTCAAAGCTCATTGCCGCTCCGATGAGCAACTGCACTTTTTTCGGTCGTGGAAAGCGGGCAGATGGTGGGAATGCTTCAAAGGCTCCCTTGATAGCGCAGGGAACTACAGGCACCGAAGTCCCTGCCACCAACATACCAAGACCAGATCGAAATCGTGCCATTTCCCCTGTTCGCGATCGAGTCCCCTCTGGAAAGAGAATGAAGCCGCATGGATCTTCGCTCAGCCGTCTACGCAAATCGAGCATTGCCTCCCGGCCCTTACCACCGCCAGTTCGAGATAGCGGTAAGGCATTAATTGCAAACGCTGAAAACCAAGCTTTTCGCAAACTCGTAAAGAAGGTATCGGCAGCCGCAATCGGGAAGAGGCTATGCAGATCCCGGCGCGGCGCAGAAGCCAGTAGGCAAAGCGCATCTAGATGACTCGAGTGATTCGCGATCAAGATATACGGCAAACTCTTGGGAATGTTTTCGCGGCCGACACAGCTGTATCGATGGAAGACGCCTAGGTAGAAACCAACTAGACTTCGCCAAAGTAAAATCCCGATCGTTTCTGCCAGACCACTTTCTCGTTCAATGCTCGCCCAGCGCGAGCGTGCATCCTTGTCGATATCCCTCGCCGGTCGAAGCTTCCATCGGTCCATCGCGAAATTAGGACCCCGAAAAAATGCGAACTGGTTGATCCAATCCGAATCCATTGACATAGCCAACGAAATGGAAAAAAGCGGGACAAGCAAGTGTCAAACTATCGAATCGATCGAGCATTCCGCCATGACCTGGAAGGAGTTGCCCCAGATCCTTTACACCGACATCTCGCTTTATCGAGGAAAGCATCAGATCTCCCAGTTGCCCAGAGATCGAAACAACAACGCCCAAGAGCGCCAGCATGGGTAGAGTTGCCATCGCCGTTCCAGCAAAAACAAGTCTCCCGAGAAGCATCATTACGACCGTCGTTGTAAAAACGGCGCCAAGCGCTCCAGCAATCGTCTTTCCTGGACTGGTGTTGGGTGAAAGCTTTCGCTTTCCAAACAAATTACCAAAGATATATGCAGCGACATCATTGCCTTCTACTGTAATGAACAGCAGTAAAATAATGGCCTGAAAATTGCCGTCGTTTGCGATATACGATAGATGACCAAACGAATATCCAAAAAACATAAAGCCGAACACGGCTAGTGCACTTCGTTGCACATAGCCCTCTGGGCGATCCTGCAAAATCGGAATGGCGGCAATCACCATCACGGCGAGAGACGCGAGGGCAGTAAAAAACCCATACCAATGATCCATCGCTGCCAGATTGACCAACAACACTCCCAACACAACCAGTGCACTCACCATGCGCTCCCGGAACAACCCAGTTGCTCTGGAGTATTCTCGAAAGCACACCAAGCTCATCAGACACACCGCGAGGATCGTCCAGACTCGCCCGCAGACGATTGGAGTTATCATTGCGGCCAACAACACAACCCAGGACTTGTTGCGCGCAACTAGCTCACTGCGTCGCTCCTCTCCAAGATACTTCAAGCGATACAATAGCTCTGTCGCAATCGCCGCAAATAAAAGCACTCCGCCAAGTACCAGAATAATAAAAGCGGCACTTGGACTGAGTATTCCATCCATACGAGAGGCTAGGTTCATTGTTTATTCTCAGTCGAGGTTTCAGCCGCTGTTCTTAACTGTTGCGTGATCCGATTGAGTCGCCGAATAGAGGTCTTCACACATCCCAAAACTATCACGATTAGTCCAAGAGCCGGCAATGAATAACTGCCGAGTATCGCGCCAGTTCCAATACCGTGCAAAGGCGCCGTTGCAAACCAAAGGGCCACTGCAGTTACGACATTCATTCGCGCTTGTTTCGCCATAGGCCCACAGTAGTGTTGCTCGGCTCCAGCAACAGAGCCAAGGGCGCGTATGTAGGCAGTAAACACCGCCAAGAGTGCTGCAATATATCCCCACTCAATCGAGCCTCCTGCCGAATAGCCAAGGCCAATGAGTATTACTGCATCGGAAACTCTATCCGGAGCTTCATTGTATAATTCACCAACTGCGGAAGCCGTTCCTTGCTCTACCGCAACCATCCCGTCGAACAGATTGGCGAGCAATCGAGTTTGTATCAGCAGCGCAGCGCCGAGCCACAAGTACCAATGCGGTTCACTGACTCTTCCAGTCAGATAAAGGAGCGTGCCCGCAGCAAAAGCAGCGACCATACCGCTAAGGGATATGGCGTTGGCAGAAATGCCGGTTGCCGCCAGACGGCTGGCAATCGACTGAAGTACACCATACTCGCGCGCGGCGACCGGTCGCCTCTCACTCGGGGAATACGAATCATCAGTCATATCAGCGACCCATCAAATACATGCCAACGACAATACAGGCCATCCCGCCCACATTGACCGGCTTTATCGGAGTTCCATAGGCGAACACCGCAATTACCGCCGCCCAGATAAAGGTCGTCGCATAGACTGGGTAGAGGACCGTCAGCGATCCTCCTTTCTTGAATGCGGCGACAAACAAGACCATCACAGCTATGTAGCAGACGACACCTATGAAGATGCGGATGTTGAGGACATAGGAAAGGATTCCGTCGGTTGCTTGTTCGGCTCCCGACTTATAGAGGAACTGACCAAAGGCTCCAAGCAATGAAGCCAACAGAAAAAACAAGATCGAAACAATTGGTGTGCTCATCGCTGTTCTCCATTCTCCCAGGTCACTGGGCTGATCAACTCTAACGTAGGAAGCAGGCAACTGCCTAGCCGCAAAGCCCTAGATTCACGACACTCCTCTGCGGTTTCTATAGACCGCCAGCTCTATGGCGTCTGACTTCCGTGCTTGCTATAGACCTGACATGACTCGAAGAAAATTTGTCATTCTCGCTCGAGGCCGGTCAGGCACTTCACTGCTCTGTGAGTTGTTAGACTCTCACCCGGACATCAGCTGTCATAAGGAAATTTTCAGTCTTGAAGCGCTGTATTTTAAAAAGTGCGGCGTTACTTCGAACAATCAGTGGTTTCGAGATCCAACCCACTCCCTACAACAGTTTTGGAATACCTTCGGAAAGACCCACATTTGCTGTGGGTTTAAGGTATTTCCTGGTCAGGTTGCTAGAAGCTTCTACGACCAGATCCTTGAAGACCCGGAGATTTCGAAAATAATTTTACGGCGTGAAAATGTCGTACGCCGCTATCTGTCGCAAGAGAATGCGCGCAAGTATCGAGTATACGACATTTCTCCTACCTATCTTTGGTTGATGCTCCACCGAGAATTGTACCTAATCTGGGACTGTATCCGAGAATTTGAATTCTTTGGACAACTTCAGAAGTCTTTTGTTCGTTTTTTTCGACTCATTAAAAATTCTCATTTCTTTTTTCGAGGCTACGATCCCAAACCGATAAAATTGCGTCCTGATGAACTGCTAAAGGACTACGAAGAGGCTGATACCTTCTATACAGAACTGAACAACCGCCTGGAGGCGACCGGCCAAACTGCTTTTTATCTAACCTACAACGAGCTCTGTGGCGATCAGCAGGAAGAAGTGTTAGGCAGGTTGCTCCATTTCTTGTCTCTTCCCCCTGCCAAACTGCATTCGAAGATGAAAAAAATGCATCCGGGAGAGCTGTCTGAATTGATAGAGAACTTTAGTGAATTGCAACAGGCACTTGCGGACACCCCACTTGAACCAATGCTTGATGCTGCTGGCTAAGGCTCAAACGAGAAGTGTTTTCGTGTGCTCTTTGTGACGGCGTAGATACTCGACATACGGAGTAGCCCCCGTCCCGACCTTCGTTGGATTCCCTAGAGCAGTTTCTTTTTGGCTTTCAATATAGCTAACCGCATACTCAAGATGTTTCTCACGGAATTTTTCTATCCAGCCGACACACTTGTTAAATAAGACTCCCAACTCCTTATTGGCTGCTAAGTGTTTTACAACAAACTCGCGCATGTTCGGACCTTGTTCCAACGCTTCAATAAATGCGAGATGTTTTGGTGGCATATACCGACGCATATCATTCAGATGTCCGCTCAGCGGTCCATGCACATGTGCGGTTCCAAACACCGCGTCGAGCGCTGGAATGAGACTACTTTGAGCCCCAGTTTCTCCACGGAGCACGATCGGCTTATTCTGGTATTCACGTACCCCCTCATATATCAATCCGTTGGGAATCACTGGGTTGTCCTGCCAACCATGAATAAAGGGGCGGACACGGTTGTAGTAAATATATGGATCACAAAATTCTGGCATACGACACAACGCTTGATAAATCGTCTCGCAGGCATTGCTAATCGTCGTAAGATACGTGAGCAACTCTTCTGGCTTATCTTCAATTATCGCTTTTTGCGTTTCAAACAGTGAGGTAATTGCCGGAGCCGCTTTCGCCTCAATATCCACATGAATAATAACAAACCACTCCTCATCGACCCCACCCCAGAAATTGGTCAGCAGAGCAATGTTCCCGGCAGCGACCGGCCCTTGCTGGTCGATCCGCCGCCAATTATGGAGTGCATAGGATGCATACGACAGGCAGGGTGGTCTGCCCACTTTCTTGGCAATCGCGTGCCAGGGCACCGCGATTGACTTGGTGATATGCTGCGGTGGAGTTGCTTCAGCCCAGACATACGAATGTCCGATGAACGATAGCAACATCATTGCCCGCTCTTCTTCCGCTCTATTACTTAAGTTGTCAATTGAGAGGTTGGGCAAGGATTCAATCACCTTGCGCGCCTGCTTGGAGACTAACAGCTTAGGCAAGTCAGCCGCTACCTGATCCCAAGCAGCATATTCGCTGGGCAACTGAGTCAGCGGGTCCCGCTCAGGAAGAAAGCCTCGGTCGGGGTACACAAAGAAGGAGCGATAGTCGAGCATCATAGTAGAAACTCATAATTGAGAAACGCAGAGCGAATCGGGTTGCGTAGAAATATCCATGATACCACCCGGGCTCAGCGATTCACAATACGATATTAAGAACCGCGAGCCCTATCGCTCGTCGGTAGGAATACGAATTGTACTATTTCCCGACTTCCTTTTGGACCTTCTCACTCGAACTTGGATTTGAACTAACTCCCTCCTTCCATTCAGTGGTAGACAGGATAGTGCCATCCGGATTCCATTTGGTCTCAGTTCCGGAGGCAGTTCCAGCCGAAAAAGAAACTTCTCTCGATTTCTGTCCATTGGGATACCAAAACTCCTGAGTTCCTTCTTGAAGGTCGTTTTGAAAATTCTCAATAGACCTTAACTCTCCGTTTCGATGCCAACCAAAGGCTTTGCCATGGACTATTGTATCCCCGAGCTTTCCAGATTTTACACATCTTTGTTGCAACTTGCTTTCATCCAACATGGCTTGAGCACCTTCCGGGCAGCCGAGATCGAGCTCTTTCGATACCTCACCATCGCGATAATACTTCATTTCGAGAACGAGACCTTCATGGGTGTGAACTGAGTAGGGTCCATCGAATTGAGCTTTACCATTCTCATCTGCTTTCTCACACCACTGAACGAAATTACCTTTTCCCGTTTCAAACTTATGATTGTTCTCTGGAGCACAACGCCACACTGGCATAAGGAGGCCCGGTGTAATAGAGAATGCAACCGTAGGAACTCCGCATACTACCAGCATTGCAGTTAAAATCGTTTTGGAGAAAAATGCCATTCTTTGCACTCCGTTCTTGCGTCTCATTTCACACTTCTCTTACCAAGAGACTCAATGCGTCACAGATCAGCGTTTGAGTCTAGAAATCAACTTTGGTCAATCACTGCTCAGTTCTTCTTCAGTTGCAAATCGATACCCCACTCCCCGCACAGTTAGCAGAAATCGCGGATTACTCGGGTCCTTTTCAATCTTTGCTCGAATTCGAGTAATGTGCGTATTGAGCCCTCGCTCATAGCTCGGACAATCGTAGCCATGAACCTGGCGCAAGAGCGCATTCCTTGAGAACACAAAACCGGGCCGAGATATTAACACTTGCAGTATGTCGAACTCTTGGGGAGTTACGCTTACCTCTTTCTCGTCAATAGTTATCTTTCGGGCACCAGTATCTAGGACAAACTCACCAACAGCAAACGGCTCATCGCCTACTACTTCAGAAGATGCCTTGGTTCTTCGAAGCACCGTTCCAATCCGCGCTTTCAGCTCCCGAATGCTAAATGGTTTCGTTATGTAATCGTCGGCCCCCAGCTCCAGCAAGAGAATCTTGTTAAGCTCATCGGCGTTTGAAGTGAGCATCAGTATCGGAATGCGAGTATTCTCGGCACGCAATCGTTTGCAAACTTCAACCCCGTCCAGACCAGGCAAATTGAGGTCAAGCACGACAAAGCCATACGCATTCGCGAGTGCCATTTCGATTCCCTGTTCCCCATCCGCCGCATGATCTAGTTCATATCCCAGTTGTTTCGCGATAGTCTCGACCACTTCTACCAAATCGTGATCATCCTCAACTAACAATGCGCGTTGTCTCGATAGTTCGGTCATCAGCCTACTCACCTAAATCAATCTTAGAAGTTTCAAACACTGGCAAACAAAAGGAGAATCGGGTCCCGGATCCTACGATACTCTCAACTGCTATTTGTTCATTATGTGCCTCAAGCACCTTCTTTACAATTGCAAGTCCCAATCCACCTCCAGCCTTGTGTTTACTTCTCGCTAAGTCTCCACGATAAAACGGTTGAAATATTTGCGCCAACTGCTCAGCTGGGATCCCAGGGCCATTATCTCGAACGGCTACTTCCACCAGAGCATCGCTTTTGCGACGGAGTTCAATCACGACCTCTCCATTTGTCGGATGATTATGTCGAATGGCATTCTCAGACAGATTGATAAGCGCTCGTTCAATCAAAGCAAGGTCAGCAACAACATCGGGAATGGGGTTTTCCAACTCCAAACGGAATTCCACACCACGCTCTTTGGCAAGTGTGGCGAGTCTCGGGCGCAGTTCTTCCTCCGCCAGCTCGACCAATGAAAAGCGCTCTTTCTCAATCGGCTTGTCATGTGCTTCGAACTTAGAAAGTTCGAAGAGATCCTCAATCATCTTCCCGAGGTTTCTGGCATTTCGATGAATAACATCCAATCGCCTCTGCACTTCAGTAGAGATCGAGTCTTCCTCAAGTTGTATGAGCTCGACATAGGTTTGCATGGTGGTTACGGGGCCACCAAGATCGTGAGCGATATGGGCAACGAGTTCTCTTCTCCGCTGATCTGAAGATTCAGCGCGGCGCAGGGAGGTGACGATATTGGTTGCCATAGAATTTATTGCAGCACTCAACTGTGAGATTTCAGTTGGTCCGTTCGTAGGTAAGCGCCGATCAAAATCTCCTTCGGCTACTTCGGAAACTTCCTGGACGATACCTCTGAATCGCTTTGTCACCAGGTGAAAGAAAATGGTGCCGAGGAGCCCCATCAGAAGAAAAAGAATGCCAGAAGTAATGGCACCACCATAGAACATGTATAAGTCTTCAACCCCTCGCCGAGCTGCGGGTTGTTCACGACCTTCTAAAGTCACATAGAGGTAGCCCTCTTCATCCGCAGTTCGAATTTTCGCGGCAACAAACGGAGAGAGACGCCAGCTTCGAACGGGATTCGGACCAGTGATTGGAAAGTGATGACTGGCATCCAAGGAGAAAAAAGAATCTATGAAGGCGGGGTCAATACGGCACTCCCCTTTGGGACTGTTCACACATACGTTGTAGGCTTTCGAATGACCTCTCACTCTCCCTGTTGTATCGAGCAGAAAGGTATCGAGCCGGGGGTTGATTCTCTTTACGCTACTGAGTATGTGTTTGACTTCCCGTGAATCGAATCCCTGCATCAGTGGCTCATAGAGTTGATCCGCTATATGTTGGGCAACGTTTGCATGAAGCCGTTGCTCAGATTCTGTATTGACCGCTCGCACGAAAAACCAAACCTGGGCGAGTTGCGCGCAAGCGAGCAGAAATGCAACCACCCAGAATCCGAGCGATAGCTGCCAAACCAGTGATTTCGGCATGAATCGTCGGATCAATTGCGACACTCCGGCTCGGGGTCCACATCGCTAGAAATAGATCGACAGTCGGGAAACATCTGAACGGCAGTTCCCACCGGGGGGTCTCCATCCATTCCTCGAAACTGGAGTTGTCGAAACGAAAAGTAGCGACATTGCTTCTTTGATCGCGCAGTCAGCACACTGCCAAAGGGGTATCCGATGCATCCCCGCGTTTCCCATTCGAATTCGCTTTGTCGTCCCATACTGGCCCGTATAGCAGCAGGGATCGAGCGCTTTAGAAAACGCTGAGGAATTTGCCAGTAGACGCTGCTATAACCCCAGAAGACACCAGGGGTTGTTTCGCCAAGTATATAGCGATCAAGATTTACTTTGGTACAGCGAACAAGTGGTTTCTCGTTTTGTACAAGCGGACGCCTATCGAGTGAACCGCCGGTGACAATGTACTCAGGCGGACACTGATTCTCAACGTAGCGGTGCTCTTCAAGGAGAATATCATCGGCAGGTAAGGGGCAGCAGACTGGGTAAATGGTAACCTGGGAATCGGCTATTCCCCTTCTTCCACCAAAAGCAGCGTGATTCTTGGGGCAGTCTTCCTTGCGGGGAACTCCCCACGGTTGTAAGGCTTCCTCTCCATTGTACGAGAGGCAAATCTTTGGGGCATGATCGGTCGGTGCAGCCAATGATTCTGTTGCCGCGGCACCAATAGAAAGTAGCAAGAATGTAGTAGCACCTAACCCCTTCACCAACACGGGTAGAGACCTCTGAAATGCGAGTAGTTCACTGTAATTACTCAATTTTTGATGCTTTCAAACCGCGAGTAGTCTCTTCTCCTCGTTTATCCCTAAACCAAGCTAAAAAAGCAGGCCAGATAACCCCCTCGCCGGGTCAAACTCGATCGAGGCAGTCCCCGACCTACAGAAGGCGGGACATTGTCTCCCGGCAGGAGGGGTATGGAATTTGGGTTAGAGATCTCGCGCTTGTTTCGCGAGCCAGACCGTCTGTATGAGGTAGCCAAGAAACACAGCGACTGCAGTTACGTAGACTCCAGCAATAGTTCCTTTGCCGATACCAACGGCCAACACTGCAGCTGCAACAACTAGGTGTATAACTACGCTAATGGTTATCTCTCTGGTGCGACGTTTGTGAATGAGCAGACCTTCGTAGAAACATTGAACCGTGCTGAGTGCTGGAACGGCAATGAGGAGGATGGCAGTGATACGAGCTAAGGTTATCAGGTCTGCGTCTAGTCCCGACAATCGCTGAAAATACAGTTCACTGAACAATGGAATACCACCAATTACTAAAAGTGCCGCACTGCAAAGCAACGCCAACTGCCAAGAGAATTTCCTAATCGCCGCTCGCTGCTGGAGATCCGCAGCGTGCGCGATGGTCACTTCAATTATTGCCAAACCAGGACTTCGAACTAGAAACGACAGCGAGCCAACGACAGCCCACGTTGCGAGGGAAGGGACGACAAGTGGCATCCGACAAATTGCTGCACTATACGCTGGAATGGCGGCAAGGTAGAGAACAACTGTCATTGCCAGAGGCACATAGAAAGTCAATACGCCTTGCAAGGTAAGAATCTCACTGGAGTCACTTTGACTCAGCGGTCCTTTGACCAAGGGACGTGCCATGACAAGGGTAAAGAGCGCTTCCAAGCTAAGTGCAGTTGTAACTGAGAGGGCGCCGACAATAACTCCCGAGGACATCTCAGACAGGTAACCAATCGTCAAACCGGTAAGTAGAACGACAAGGCGAATGAGCGTCCCCATGCCGACTACTTTTTGCTGACCAAATCGGATTAGAATTCCCTGATTGAAACGACGTAGCGCCACCATGCTGGTAGTGGGAGAAGATAGGATAAGACCCATTCGCGCCGCTTCTTTCACATTCCCTGGCGCTCCAATCAAATTATCGACAAGCCAATCATACAGTGGCGTCAAGGCCACTGCGAGATGAAGCACCGTAAAAAAGGCTGCCAAATAGAACGCAAATTTGCGCAATACCGTGTAGGAAACGAGATCCTTGCTGAGAGCAGTAGAGGCGGCCAGCAAAGACAAGATGGGTGCCTCGATAACATATGTAATGGGGAGAACCACTCCGCCAAAAGCAGCTAGGCCAATCTCGGGGTTCACAAATCTGCTAATCGCTGCATAGCAAAGCGGTCCCTCCAGGGCCATTAAGAACCAGCTCAAGCCGAGTGGAGACCATACCTTGAGAATTGAGCTAGTTCTATTTGGCTGATTCGCGTCGATGTCCCCTCCCCTATGAAGCCGGAAGCATAGCATAAAGGTTACACAGCCGCCTGTCTCGAATAGACGGGTTGTGAACTATCAAACTGACATCAGCTACCCTAGTAGGACTCGATGCGTCAAGAGAAGAAGCAGCGCAGGGGAAGTACAGTTATTGAAGATGCTAGGGGTAGAGAAAAGGGCGTGGGAACCCACGCCCTTTCGCGTTTCTATTCTTTCTTTCGCTGACGCAAACCAGCCGCACCAATCAGTCCCGAGAACAATAGTCCCATGCTCATCGGTTCTGGAACATCAGTAGGGGGTGGCGGTGGTGGGGTTATTCCACCAAGAGAATTGTAAAACGTGTAGGTACCAAGATGGGTCTTCAGGTCCTTATATTTATTCTGCCAAACTCGATCGAATTCAATCTCGATATAAAGTCGTTCAGTAAATATTCCCTGGTCAAAAAGAGAGCCACCGGTTGCTTGATAAGCACCAACAATATCCAATTGCCCATTTCGACCACTTCTCCGAATAGTGGAAAGCGACCCATTGTCCGTGTAATTTGCACTCAGTAACAGCTCGTCATGCGCTCCATAGAGCTCAACCACGCCCATGGCCAATGGACCATCGTCGTCAACTGAGGCACCCATAGTAAAGACCTCACGAAACGTTCGGTTCGACACACCAGTTTCATTGGTATTCACTCGATGAATCACATCAGGCTTGATGTAGTTATCGTTTCCTCTGAATGTGAAGTACTTGTCGGAATTCGCCCAAAACCCAAGGTCATGTGCAGTATAGACCGAAAGTACTTCCTCGAATTCCTCACCGGCGATTGTAATCGCATGTGCTGAACTCGTTGCAATGAAGCAAGGAACTGCCAGTAGCAAGGCGCCCAGATATCTTCGCAGTACGTCTCGTCTACGCGTTATTTTGTTGTTTTCAGGGCAGGACGTAACCCGACCCTGAGACAATAAATAGTCTTTCATTATTGGTAATCCTCTCTCTCAATTTCACACGTACCATTGCGGTAGGTGTTTCCGTATGCAACTGCCCCACTGGCAGGTGGACGGAACTACTCTCACATAGGGGTTATGGGTTGATGTGCGGCAGTGTGCTCTATAACAGGGGCATTTTTTGAAATGCGCAGAGCGCTTTGGTGGGATCGAACCTGCTCTCTCGATTAACTTTCTTTTTCTTCTGGCTCTTCCTTCTCCGGCGCCTTTACGAACTTCTGTGGTGCTTTTACCAGTCCAACGTCGAGTACAATTTTGACGACCTCATCGACAACCATACCGCCAGTTTCTGTCATATCATTCCAGCGCAATCCGAAATCGTAGCGATTAAGCGCCCCTACCGCTTTGAAACTGGAGCGAATCTTGCCATTCTTGAGTTCTTTAAACCCGGTACGCTTGACCTCCAAGTCAATCGGTTTAGTAACTCCACGAATAGTGAGCAGACCCTTCATCACATAGAGATCTTCAGTCTTCTTCTTAACGGAGACACTACGGAAGGTTATTTCAGGAAATTGCGCTGCATGAAAGAATACTTTCTGCAACAAGTGGGAATCTCGATCTGAGTTCCCGGTATAGATACTACCGACTGGAATAGTCGCCTCAACTTTAGCGTCACTAAAGTCTTTCAGGTCTGACGTAACTACGGTACCTCGAGAATTTTTGAAGCGACCTTCAACGTTCATCAAAACGAAATGTTTGACTTTAAATTGGATATTAGTTCGACCAGGTGCAAGTTCCCAGGTGACCTGAGCGGCCGCTGATTGGATAGAACAAATTAGTATAGAAAAGATAACAAATACTGACCGCACTACCTGTTTCCTACTGCATAACATCGTAGCCTTCATCCCGAGCACCTCGTTAAATCAACAACTCCTTCAAATGATTTGGTTCGGTACTTTTTTACCGCAACACTCCTAATCATTGTTATGTCGTCGACGTAGCGACTAGTATCTCCTAGCCCCAGAATAAAGGGGGAAATTGTAAAAAAAATCGGAAGATTCATACTGATATCAGTTATTTAGAACTCCCTCATACTAATATCGCGCAATAGAAAATTGAGCAAAGCGGCTTACTACAACTGCAATTGCCACTCAAAGCGTGCCCCATAGCCAAATTCTTCGCTCTCAAATGGCGCCAATGCAGTGCCTTGCTCTGGTCTCCCATAGCTGCCAAAGCCATCAATCCGCACGACGATACGTCGCCCTATCGCTTGCTGTAAGCTGAAACCAGTTGCGATAGCTCGCTGATCTCTTTCCTCCCGTGCATACCTGCCCCCTGACTCAATCAGCAGCTGAGTCCGACGCTCATTGAAGAACATCTGAAAACCGAGCGCACCACCGAAGGCATCATCGGCATCGCTTTCCAGCGCCGATCCATACCGACCGAGGCCGACGGAGGTAAATAAGACCCCTACTGCCTCAAGCGGACCGCCAACAGTAGAACTCCGTGAGGCTGAGCGAAATTCGTCAATACCCCAAAACCCAGTCAGATAGAGAAAGTTGTCTGAGGCATGCAGGGTTCGAGAGATCTCAGCAAAAAGCAATGCGCCGCCACTATTGTGAACAGTTTCAGATCCACTCGGCAGCGACCCGAGGGCCCGAAAGGCAGTGTTGTACTCAGCGATTCGCTGCGAGGCACCGACACCAGCAAAGAAACCATCTCCAGTCGCTTCGCTTCCTTCCACATAGGCCGCGTCGAATTCGAGCGTAGTAGATTGCAGATCGATCTCGTTGAACATACCGTAGAGCGTCGAAGCACTGTCATCATCTGCAAGGTTGCTACGATTCAACTCATCCCAACCCCAGAGAAGACTTACCCGGTAATTCGCAGCCCATTCCGGCTTCAAGTTAATCTTACTGAGGCCAAGTGAGTCTACGGAATCATTCAACAACATCCCGTCTTGAAAACTAAGCGGCTGCCGTCCGACCGCAATCCCGATATCAAGGCCTCTACTATCCTTGGTATCTAAAACTGGAAATAGCTCGGAAAAATCACCTTCAAAGAATAGAGTAGTAATATTTGAATTTAACTCTTCGTTGTAGCTATCTTCTTCTTCCGGAGCATTGGATGGTGCTTGAAATGTGTAACGAGTAAAACGCCCTGCTTTATCTAAGGGCCGCATGCCGACAAGAATTCGTTCGGTTGGAGTTAGGTACAAATTGGCAAACGCATCAAAACGGTTGCTCCATTCGGTAACCCGCTCTCGGGAGTCATCGATTGTCTGAAACGCGCTGCGAAACGTTCCCCAAACTATCAGAGAAGGAGACCAAACTGCGCCAGTCGGCAGGGTAAATCCATTGCTGAGCTCACCGCTGTTGAAAAATGGGTCGCCCAATTCCAAAATTGGCGCAGGACGACGAGGAATGGAGTCTATTGCCAATGGAATGACTTTGTCAGTAATGCGACTTGGATCTCCCGCACTCTCTTCTGCGGCAAGCGCTGTTGAAATCCCTCCGAGTGTGAATAGGCAAAGGAATAACCAATCCCACTTCATTCCAGGCAAGACTTGGTGCACGCTCACTCCCCCTCTGTCGATGTTGCTGGCAGGGCAATATCAACTTCTCGCTCCCATAGCACCTGATGACCTGCGACAACCGCGTCGGCCACTTGACGAGGAGACATGCCATAATCAAATCCAACATCCTGGATCTCATACACCAAATTTACTGGAACCATTCCGGCAACTATGGCAATCGTTGCCCGATACGGAGGTTGCGACCCTTTCAATTGCTCTTTCTCTATTCTGTAATACGCGGTTCGGCTTCCGCCTGGTGGTATGCTCTGCCGATGTTTACGCGCAGCATTCGGCCTCCCTACAAGAAGCGTAGAATTGGTTGGAGGTCGGATAAACGGCAGCGGTGACAGCGAGTAGTTCACATTGAGAACCTGCTCTCGTTCACCGCCACGTATCAATGTAACTAGAAAACGGGATTGAAGACTAAACAAAAATTTGTCAGGTTCGAGTGCACCATTGTGCACATAGACTGAATGGGAGTCGCGCAAGTCTCCGTTGGGGTCTAGATCCCCAGAACGAAAAACAACTTTGCCATCAGCATCAACCACAGTCACTCGTAGGAACACAAGGCGCTCAGCATCAAATCCAGTCGGAACACTATGTCCTTCGGTTCCATTCTTGACCTCTGCCTTAAACTCTATCCCCTCGGCCTCGGCTCGTGTGACTTTGATTTCCCCAAACTGATAGCCCTGCTGTAGCAATTCCTTTCGCTGTTCGGCAATCGAGGAAAGCAGCTCCTGATTCTCGTCGAGCAACGCGCGGGCTTCATAGCGGTCAGCAGCAGATGTCCAGCGACTTGGAAATACAAAGTCATCTTCGACTTCGTCTTCAAAATCATCCGTTCCCCAACCCGCTTCATGGTCATACTCAAGCCACTCGGCGAGGCTCGCTAATCTCTGTGCCGCCGGATTGTGCGGAAATATGCCTGGATGAACAATGGAATAATCAGGGCCAACAAAAGAATGAATGGCATGGCGGCGCGGTTTACTTGGTTTACCACCGACAATTGCAACAGAAGTAACGGGATACTCAGATGGGACTCCGGGTTTCGGCCCCATATGACATTGCTGGCATGAAATTTTTTGTTTCGCGGCCGGCGCAGATTTGTAATCACTGAATGCTTCTTCCAAACGAAAGCCACTCGCAGAATTCACATCATGACACGTACCACAAAAAGAGGACTCAGTTATCTGATCAAGTTTTAAGGCATCGGTATGAATTTTTCTACCGGGAGTCTCAGGTTCGGTGGTGATGCTATACTCACCACTTGAAATAACTCTGCGCAACTCTTCGCTCCCCTTCGAACCATAGACTGCGGAAAAGATATCGCCATGCGATAACCCAACTCGTGCGCTGGTTTTGCCAAAGGGCTTTGATCTTCTGTGACAAGCAACACAAGTAACTCCTTCACGAGAAACTTCACTTCTATTCAAATTCGATTCAACGATCGGCTCACCGAGTTCCATGCCAACCGGAGTATGACAGCGAATGCAAAAATCACCGACTGTTCCATTCGTACGCTTCATCAATGTCGCATGCATTGCATTGAAGACCGGGCTCAATTGTGCGTAGGCATGGGGAGATGCGGCCCACTCTTTGTAGTGTTGCGGATGGCAGGTCGCACAATCCTTGGCTGAAGGAAACTCTTTAGCCGAAAGCAGGGCATCATGGGCCCTCCCACCAGCGTTTGCAGTCGTATCAGCCAAGACAATGGTGTAATCGAGAACACCCAGCACCAGGAGCAAGTAACTACTCAAGAATAGTCGATACTTCATCAAAACGTCGCCAAATCTAGTTCTAACTCACACTTGAGGGCTGGAAGCACACCAAAGCTCTCTCAGGAACCGCTCCTACACGGCCTCCTCTGTTCTGACGCTATTTTAACCACTAAAGAATCGGAATAATAGCGATTTATTTGAATTCCCCAGACTATCGGCGGTTTTAAATTGAGCGTGTAAAGACTAACGCGAAGAATCAGTTGCATAGAGGGACAGATACGTAGTTGGCGGACCCTACGTCCCTGTCGCTTGTCTTGAGAAACCAAGACAGGACTGCAATGAAAGAGCGTCGGGACTTGAGGTGGAGAAAGTGTGTAATAGCTGCCCGTTCATTTCATTTCGCAGTCCTGTCTTGGGGATTTTTCGTGTGTTTAGCTTATTTTTGATCTCCTAATAGAACGTCGTTTTGCGCCGAGTAGACCTGCCCCCAAGAGCAAGAGCGTTGCTGGCTCAGGCACTGGTTCAGGACCTGGATTTGGGTCCGGGTCTGGTCCTGGCGTGATGTTGATCGGATCGAGGCGAAAGGCCCAGTTGAGAACATTATTGTTTGCTCCGAACTCGAAGCGCACACCCCCGAGGCCCAAGAAACCACCTGTCAACTGTAGCCAACCTTCTCCATCGTAGCCACCGTTGGCAGTAGGGTTTACCGCAAATGCGAAATTCTTATCGCGTTTGATAGTCAAATCTGCCGATGGGTCGCCTGGTCTACTGAGCTGGTTTTTATATGCTCCAGTCGTGTTCTGTAAGGTTATTGTTCCAGCGTTCATCTCCATATCGAAGGCAAACTGCTCAGGGCCAGTCGTGAGGCCGGCAATCGCATTGCTCATAGTAACATCCCATTCAAAGGTTCCCGAGCCATAGTGAATCCCGAACGGTTGAGTCGCTCGTCCATTCATTGAGGCACCACAGCCACCGTGTCCTCCAGTAATACAACCTGTGGTGGTACCGGTAAGCGTCGCAATATCGTCAGCGGTGCTTGCAGTATCGTTATCGTTGTAGGCGAGAACGAGATCCCCTTTGTCGATATTCATATTAAATCTAGTGTCAAAGATATGACTCAGATCAACTGGTCCAGAATGTATCGGGGCATTAGTAATGTCACCATACACGTGGTATTCCTTAATCACTGCATACGCACTTCCCGGCAGACAAACGAACGATAGTGCCATCGCTAGAGCGACCAAAGCAGTTCGCCAGCGCAGCCCTCGTTTCAAAACGTATTCTCTCATTTTACACCTCTATTCCCACAATTTTGATCACCAGGTTTCGGCAATCCAAAGTTATTATCCCGCGCGCGTCTCAGTAGCGCGCATCCAGCAGTCTCCATTCGCCAATGAGGGAAAGAGCAATTGACCTCAGGGAGCCACTACAACTGATATCCAGTGTTTGACTCTGCCGGTAGCCTGTTGAACTCGATTTGATCAGACTTCGAACAAGTTTCGCTACATTTACTAAAATCGAAGTGAATCTCTGCTATCTCCTGCCTTCCTTCGTGCTGGAGACGCATCATTCTTGCGAGGCTTGGACGGGAGCAGTATTGCGCCGGGTGCTTGAGGGCCTCGTCGTGGCTTAAGGTGTTCCTTTAGGCCAGTGAGAAGATCGGGTAGCCTATCGTGCGCCTCGCCGTCGTCAATTAGCTACGGTGTGGATGTCGGAATTCCTCAACATACGCTCCAGCCAGAATGTGCCGTTCTTCCAGGCATTGGCCAAACGTCTCTTGGTTGAAGATGACCTTTACTGATTCAGCAAAGTATTGCACACCGCTGAATACCTCCGCTCAACACCACATCGTGTTTCTTAGAATTATGCGAAGTAACTATTCGCAAGCAGTTCCTGAAGCTGATCGAAATCTGATCACTTGCGACAGTAAGTTATTTCCACGGCAATCTCCTGCTACATGGAAGCAGTTAAACTGCATAAAAATAGAGAGACCAAAAACAAAACGGAACTTGGCATATGTCACCCCAACTCCAACAATTAAATCAACCTTCTGATTTTGAGGTTATCGATCCATCCGATTTCCCTAAACGCTCAGCAGAACCAGTCATTGTAGTAATTGACCAGTTCAAAAAGAAGACAGTCGATATTGATGGTGATCAACGGATGTTCTCTGAGGAATCCAGGGCAGACATTAGCCATGGAGAAGCCGTCGTAGCTCATCTCAAGATGGCGCTTCCGCAGGCACATATCGTTTGCATCGAATCGGAGAAAACAGATGACAGAAAACTTCTTGCCGAACTCCTAAAACTTAAGAAATCCGGACATCAGATTGACGCAATCAATCTCTCACGTGCGATCGCCCACCTCACGCTCACTCCATCACAATGGACTGCAATGACGGGTGTGAAAGTAACAAAGGAAAACCTTCTGGAAATTCGAAAAGAGGTCAAAG
>CBDUGV010000037.1:0-21902 GCA_965366815.1 uncultured Bdellovibrionales bacterium
TTGCTCACGAATACTTCGCAGTTGTTTCGCGAAAAATGCTAGAACGCCTCGGAGCTAGGGCGAGAAGGGTCTTGCTTGGCTTCACCCTGCGTAGAGACTGATAGCAACTATCCGGAATGAAAGACGGAGTATTCAACAGTCATAGGTAGAAAACTGTCGGGGAGGTTGAGGACCGTTGACTCCTGGCCCAATGAAATGGGCCGGAAACACGCATGTTTTATGGGATCGAACGCGTGTCTCCGGCCTCGTGTGAGTCGAGTTGAGTGTGACTATCTATTGTAAACTGACTTGATTCTTTCGCCGCCACGCGCCACCTAGTAGACCAGCTGCCAATAAAGATAGCGACATTGGTTCGGGGACATCAGTCGGTGGGTCAATGATTGGTATGCCATCGGGGGAGAAGAATCGGTATGTACCGTATTGAGCAATTATGTCTCTACTATAGAGACCAGTCACGGTGTGATACGCTGCATCGATATAGATTGTTCCATCGAGTAAACCGCGTTCATAGAACTCCCCTCCGGTTACCGTGAATAGTCCCGAGAATGCAAGTTCTCCGGCTTGCCCGTTCTTCCAAATCGATTCGAAATCCCCACCGCTCTCGTATTCTGCAGTAAAAAGTACTTCGCCTTCATCATCAAACACACTGACAACTCCAGTATTCAAAAAGGTATCAAACCAGTGATTCCGCGTGGTGCCCATGGCATAGACTTCCCCGAAGGTGAAATCATCGAGGGCCTCATCCACAAATGAGACGTTGGAAACTGGTGTAGGTTGGTTCCAATTCTCCTGACCTTTGTTGAGGGTAAAAAATTTCTCTGAGTCTTTCCAATAGCCGAGATACGCATCGGTCTGTAGGGTAAGAAACTCCTCGTAATCCCCTCCCATTGTCACCGCCTGCGCTTGGCCCACTAGCCCAATTGTGAGGAAACAAATCATTGCTGCGCGCCCGCATCCCTCTGTTATAAAGTTCCGAATTTTCATCTCAATATCTCTCTTGCTTCAGTTGCAATCTCAAAATGTCACTCTGATTAAACACAGAGCCAGCGCTGAGCGACCCTCAAGCACCGTTCACTTACAAAGTTATTCAAGGGATTTTCGGGAGCGCATCTACTGGAGCAATTTGGGACGAAAGTAGTAACAAACTGGGAAGCAGGGACCACACAGACAGGGCACCTGACTGTGACGCAATGGCTCAGCAAAATTGAAGCATAGAATAACAACCGAAGAGAATAGCGGTGACGTTGCTGAAATCAATGGTTCATTCAAAGGGGGTTTAGAAAACAACTGCCTTGAGATGGCAACTCAGCTTCGCACTTTACAAAGCAATCCGGCTAAGTTTATCATTCACTTCCGTGGGGATATTAATTCTGCTTCATTTGATCCATCGACGGGTCTCCGTACTCGTGAGTATCGAGTGGTAGATGTGACTCGCTGCGTATTGTACTAGTCACGAGTACGCCGACTGCTGTGTTCGCACCGTATCACTTTTTTGGGGCGGTCCAGCGCAAGAACGTTTTCTTCGCTCAATGTTTTGCCCATTTGATGAATAGTCCACCTCTGTTTCTGGTTCGTCACTTGTTTCTGGTTCGTCACTGTCAAGCCATGGGGCAAGAGGCCGATGCGCCGCTAACGACAGATGGCGAAATTCAAGCTCAGGAGCTTGTTGGCTTTTTTAAACCTTTGGGAGTGCGGCGGATAGTTTCGAGTACCTTCGCACGAGCTCTTCAAAGTGCTGCACCCTTATCGGCGGCACTTGATATCGAGATAGAAGGAGACGGACGTTTAGTTGAGCATGAGCAAAGACTGACTGGGTTTGACGATTGGAGAGAAGCGGTGCGAGCTTCTTTCGCTGATTTAGATTTGACCCAAAATAGCTTTGAAACTTCTCGAGATGCTTTGAATCGCGGAAGGGCAGCGATAGACGAGATCCTTACACAGTTAGTTTGTCCCACAGTTGTGTTCACCCACGGAAAACTCTTAACCCTGATCTTGGGTAGTTATAGTGCAGAATTCGGCTACGAAGATTGGTGTAAAATGAGCAATCCCGACGTGTTTGAGCTGAAGCTTGAGGGTGAAAGCGCGTCGGTGTCTCGCGTCTGGAGATAACGAATGCTTGTTGTAGAGTGTAGCCTTGCTACTTGTCCAAACCCAGTGTTACGTTTGCCCTGCACTGCTGAAACGCGCTGCGGCTCAGCTTCAATCCATTAGTACAACTGATTAGAACTGCATTTTCAAAGGTGTTCTCATGGGCCTACCACACCTAAAGTCGGGACAAGTAATAAACTTACAAAATGTTGAAGGCGATTTGCCGTCCGACTCGACCTTTGCATTAGTGAAAACCCCGGACTTGGAAGTCATCCGAATGGTGATACCTCAGGGAAAGAAAATTCCCGAACACAGCGTGCCAGGAAGAATTTCAGTGCAATGTTTATCCGGCCAAACACGCTTTTTTGTTGGTACAGACACTCGGGATCTCGAGCCAGGAGATTGGCTCTATCTTGACGGTGGTCAGCCTCATGCGCTTGAGGGTCTTACTGATTCTGCTATTTTAGTGACCATTTTGCTGGCTTGATGAGCGCTTCATCTCTGCTGTTCCTACTGTGAGATTGTGGCCTCGCTTGTCCGCGTGGTAAGCTTGTCTCGCTTTACTTACCCGCACTGAGATTCAGCGCCGCACTGTTATCGAGCTGAGCGAGGGCCTGTGACTAAACTATCGCAATATTTGGCAGCACTTTCTGTTTTCTCGCTTTTAATTCCCAGCGCTGGCAATGCTGAGACGAATGGAGATTTGACCGCACGAGTCATGCAGTTGGAAGAAAGGGTGCGCAAGCTTGAGAACCGCGTCAAGGCTCAAGGCTTTCATGTTCGTGAACATCAGAAATGCCTAGTGGATAGTAGTACTGCTAACAACGTTTCTTCTAGCGAAGAAAAGTCTGTTCCGATTGGAATTTCTCGACAAGAATTGGATCGCGTCTTGGATGACCTGCCTCAATATATGGCGGACTATAGAAGTGTCCCGTACTTCCGAGAGGGGAAAATGATCGGTCTGCGATTTTTTGCAATACGGCGGGGAGGTATTTTGGAAAAGTTCGGTCTTAGGAATGGAGATATTCTGCTTTCGGTTGATGGACAGAATATTGATTCTCCACAAAATTTGGAGAAAATTCTTTTTGGAAAATCTAAATTGAAAGATCGTGAATTAATGATCGAGCGGGCTAAGAAAAAAATGTCCATGAAGGTGCCAATTGGCGATGAATAAAAAGTTCCTTGCGAGGGAAATTGACCTGTAGCTCCCCCTGCAGTCCGTGGTACACTTCTATGGTGTGAGCTGATTAGTACATAGGCGCGATTTCTAGCCGCTGGATTGCTGCCTAGTTCTAGGAGTTTAAGTAATTTCTTTCTCTTACCTAACAGTGACCTTAGCCTTTTTTCTTGGTCTGTTTGCCAGTTTCTACGGCAGTATTGCAGGTGGCGCGGGCTTCTTGTCCCTTCCTGGGTTGATTTTTCTTGGCCTGCCTCCCGAGATCGCAGTTGCAACAAATAAACTAGCTGACCTAGGCCGTTTTTCTCTCTCGAGTGTAAAATTTGTTCGTTCAAAGAAAGTCGTCTGGAAGCTCGTCTGTTCTCTGGCCCCAATTGCATTGCTGGCGGGTTTCTTAGGGGCAAGACTTCTCTTAGAAATTGACAGGGAACTAGTAAAGCAAAGTTTGGGTTTCATCATGCTTTGTTTAGTTCCTCTTGGGTTTACGAAGCGAGATTTTGGAACGGTTACCAAAGACGTCAGTAGATCTCGCTTCATAGTGGGCCATTGCGTCTACTTTCTAATCTCGGTTTACGGGGGAGCACTGCAAATTGGTTCTGGTCCAATGCTGCTCTATGCCATCATATATTTCTTTGGCCTGACGATACTGCAAGCAAATGCGACAAGCTCATTCTGTTGGCTCTTCATTACCATTAGCGCACTGGTTACCTTCATTGCCAACGACGCCATAGACTGGCCCGTTGGAATCGCGATGTTATTTGGTTCCTCAATTGGTGGGTATCTTGGCGCACATACTGCGGTCATTAAGGGAGATCTCTGGACAAAACGTTTTTTTGCAGTGGTAATCTCATTGATGGCAGTGAAGTTGCTGTTTTTTACGTAGAGATAGTTAAGTAGAGTATGTTCAGTAGTATAAGGAAGGCCGGCAGGATGAGGTATGACGCATGAAGAGAGCGCCCAAGATAACTGTTTTGATTGTATTTCTTTTTCTGGGTGTGGGTTGTTCGACCTCCTCTCTTCAAACATTAGAATCAAAGTTGATTGGCTTTGAGAATGAAAATGATCCAGAGATAAATCCAACACTAAACAGACTAAAGGAGAAAGCCAGCACGCTCCTTTCTCTCAAGGTTGGAAAGCAGAGATATCCCGCATGTTCAGTATATGTATGCCCTGAATTGGAGAAGCAATTTGTTTGTCAGTATCTGTCTGCTGATGACACTATTCATACAACTGAGTTTGACGAAGGTTGCTCTGCTGTTCCGAGTAACGGTAGCCCTATTCAAGTTTCGTTTGAGTCAGGTATGGCTCGCGATCTACTAGTCTTCTACTTCGCTCATCCTCGGAAGATGCACGAATCCGGATATTCTTCGGTGGAACCGGTGCCGCTAGAAAATGGCGTCCTGCGTGTTTCGAAGAATTTGGACGGCAAACATATTCTGTTTACTATCGTTAAACGACCCGGAGATGCTTTGTACAAGAAGTTTGTTTGGGTACTTGATAGTGGTCGATCATGAGCGTCGATAGACAAGAACATCCGCGGCTTAATTCCGAATTGTTTTCCAACCCATAGATACTTCGATGGAATGATTGCTGAGCTACGCGACCAGTACGAGAACTACAAGCAACGACCGTTTGCGGTTCAGGTTGTTCGAGTGTCTAACACCATTTTCGCAGTGTTTACATTCTGGAACGTGGCTCTGCAACCCGATCCAGTCCACGGACTCTCTTTGGTGGTAGAAGCAAATCCAAGTTTCTTCCTTCTTACTTTGTTCCTAGGCATCATCCTGGCGGCTTTGTTGCTAGTAAGACCTCCAGACAGGCATCACTATTTGTTGCTACCAGTGTTGGCATTCGGCTTTTTTGCCTCGTCCCACAGAGACTCAGCCCTGGGTCTTGCCTTGGTTCCTTTTGCAAGTCTAGCAATTCTGGGAGCTGTGAGGGTGATTATTTGTGTAGCAAACTACTTGAACCGAGTTTAAGTGTATTGTTGAAAAGGACGGCTGATCTTTGATCGCTTGTTCCCAGGGTAATGGGAAGGTCCAACGAACAGACCGATTATAGGCAAACCTACTATCCGATTTCTCGGTCCCATGACGAACACCTGGTTCATCAACCATCAGGCTGTTGCGTGGCCAAGGCTTTCTACGGCCAATCTGTAGGCTGTCTCCTCGACCCACGGTGCCAAGACTTCTGCAATGAAGCCTGGCAATGATGCCTTGGCTTTTGGATCGCCCGCGTCGCGCCGCCAGAATCCTGGCTGCACGTCTGTCCGGTGGAGTAGAGCCTCCTCGAACAGTTGGAGCGCTTCATCGGGCGGTACACCGCATTGCTTCACCAGGAGATCGTCGATGACGAAGTCCTGATAAGTTTGGTAAATGCGTGAAATCGCTTCGCGATATCGCTCCGCTTCCGGGTTTCCATTTACCCAGGTCATGCAGACGCCTTTGATTGCCTCGCGAAGCCTTAGCAACAGTGGGCCATGGTGTGCCCCCAGTCGCCACGATTCTCGAGACATGTCTACTTGAGGGTCATTTCGGATCTTCTGTTCGAAGACTTGCCGTGCGAGTTCGCTCGGTAAGTTGCACTCTTCTGTCAGAATTTCCTCAACAACCCAAGATTCGTACGTTGCCATGAGAGTACTCCATAATGTGAAAGAGCTGAGAATGAGCTGGAACAACCTAGGTGTCGGCTGTCCGTTGGACCTATGAATTAGTTGTGCGACAGTAGTGAATATTTGTGTCTTTAGCTTATTGAAAAAATCGAATTAAAGCGCAAGAGAGGGGGGTTGGGCGCTTCAAACATTACAGGAAAGCTATAATTCAGTCAGATTTTGATAGATTCCCTCGAGGCCTGAATCGACATCTATGAAGGATCTCTACTAAGAAATGCCGATTTAGACTTCCAGCTAATTAGGCCGGTTTTCTGGCGTAGCGTCGGAAGAACTGCCAGAGTATCTCAAAACCTTCAATGTCCCGATTGGTTCGTCCTATGATACGTTGGGGCAAATACTGAATGCCACCCGGAATATTGTGTCCCCCGCCAACTACCTTATACAATGCAACTGCGGTTTCCTGTTGCCCACGTTCCCACATGGTAAGCTCAATTGTGGAGCCATCGTAGGGCTCCTTGTCTGCCAAACCCCTAACGGTTGGTGAGGTAGTGATGCCGTTTCGTTTTACCCAGAGTGCCACTGCTTCGTTTGTTGGGATGCATTTCCCACGTTTGGTGGTCGACCGTCCTAGAGCACGATTCAAGCGCGGAAATAAATCAACTTTAATTTCCCCACCATTGTACGGAACCAGTGGGTCCTCTGTCCCATTCATGTATAAGACTGAAACCGGCTTTGTTGGAGAAAACTTGTACTTTAGTGGCTCTCCCATACTAGCAGTAATGATTCCCACCGCCGAAAAAATCTCAGAGCGTTCTATCGCAAGCCGCTGAGTCATAAAACCGCCATTCGATATCCCGGCAGCAAACACTTTACTCGAATCGATACTGTATTGTTTCTTGAGTTGTTGGACGAGACTCGCAATGAATTCAACATCGTTAATCGTCTTGTCGTGCTCGACAAATCGCGGAGATACTCGACCATCGTTCCAATGCTTATCGATTGCATTCGGATAGACCACGATAAAGCCATGTAAGTCAGATAGCTTTGTCAGGCCCATCGAGGAGCTTTGCCTCGAAGTTCCACCACCACCGTGCAAAAAGACGACGAGGGGGACAAGAGCTGGGTCTGCCGCAGAACTAGGGACATGAATGCGATACTCGCGGTCTAGACCTGCGTGCTCAAATGAGACACTTTTTCCAGTGGCTTTTGGTCTCTTGCGCCGAAGTAATTGTGCTTCAGCTGTTGAGCTTGAGAGCAGCAGTAAGGAAATCACAAAAGTCATGGTACGAAGCAAATCGCGCATTGTTTGAAACCTCCACGGTAAGAACGATTCAATATTGCTCGCAGATGATGACCAGTGATTGGAGCGTATCATTTAAATGATTGATTTTAAAAGAAGAAGCGAGAGAATCCTGCTGAAATTAACGTTTGAACGCTGATTTTCAGGGCGATCATCCTATGGTATGCATATCAGAGTATTCGCCAAAAAATCGTTAGGTGAGCAACTTCTCCTCCTGCCCTTGGAACGACTATGAAAGGTTGGAAAATCGCTTCTTTGATCTCTTTTCTTTTGCTGATTGTCTCCAATCTGCTTTGGGCGTACCTCGTATTTGATCAAGCGATTTCATACACCTATTTGAAAACGTCATACGACGACCAGACCGAAATTATCAGGTGGTTGGGTGGAATCGTGGTAAAGGGAGCAGAGTCGTATTCTAAAAAAGATATAGTTCATCTTCTTCGACAATCGAAACCTGATGCCTTTATTGTCGAAGAGGACGACCTAATCGTCTTTGAAGGGATTCACTTTCTCTTTTCTGACGGCAAACTTGTTGAAGTAAAGTGAGTATCGGGCTCTGTGTTTCCTAGGTCGCAAGCAGCATGAACAAGAATTATAGACTGTCAGCGATTGCTCTTCTGCTAATCCTCGCTCTTGCCGTTCGCTTGTACCTTTTTCAAATAAGCGTAACTCATATTCCAACTACCACCGATGAAGCTTTGGCAATGCTTATCGCGAAAGGCATTGCTGCCGGGGAACGCCCACTACTGTTTTGGGGCACACCGTATCAGTTTCCCTTTGAGTCTTATATACTCGCTCCGTTCTATAAACTGCTGCCGCACAACGCCTTTGGTGCCAGATTGATACTTGCATTGCTGGCGGCGATTTCAGTCTTGGGTTTTTGTTACCTATTATCTCAAGTGGTCGAAAAGAAGGATATCCTGCCGGGCTTGCTGCTTCTTCTCTTTCCCTCCTGCTATTTGTTTACCTTGCAGTCAGCGTATTTTATTCCGGAATATACTGCTAGCTTTGTCTATGCATTCTTACTACCGCTACTTACCCACCTAGCACTGAAGAATGAGAGGCGTTGGATTTGGCTACTTGCATTGGGTCTCTGTGCCGGATTTGCTTTGGCAACACATTTGCTATCCCTGCCATTAGTCCTGGCTGTGTCAATTGTCGTCTGTAGCGGAAGTAGTTTTCGAAACGCAGTTACATCTTCAGTTCTGTATCTCCCATCGCTTGTTGTGGGTTTTGTGCCTTATCTTCTGACGATGAAACAAGCCGCGAATCAGGCTTCAACAGTCACTGGAACCCATGGAGTCCCAGTTGCTATTGAACGCTTTTTTTCTGATCTACTGAGCAACACTTTGAGTGTGGTCGTTGGAGTACAGGGTACAAGTTTCCCCGACTTTTATCATTGGGGTGGCGTAGTTCCGCGATTGGCGTTGCCAGTTATTATCGTCTTCTGGCTGTTGCTCGGGGTCGGTACTATCCTCGTGTTGGTCAGGCTGCTTCGACTAATCTGGCAGCGACAATGGCCGGCGATGGGGCTAGAGGAACTCTTTGTGGGCGCTACTTGGATTTCGCTGCTTGCCTTTACCTTTAGTCAGCGCAGTGATTCAGCGGAGTATCGCTATTTGCTTCCCGTTGCCTGGTGCTTTCCCTTTCTAGTGTCATTCCTTTATGGAAGGCTTTCAGCTTTGTTTCGAGCCTCACTCCTGTCTTTTGCCATGCTGCTTTCGACGATAAACGTTTGGAATAGCGTCGAGTTGAGCAAATTTTGGCAATCCTATGACTTTACTCGCTCGATAGATCTGCACCCAGTGGCTCCCGTACTATCGTTTTTAAAGCAGCAAGGTATTTCGCATTGCTACTCCTCGTTTTGGTACGCAAATCGCCTAACGTATGAGAGTGATTCAGAGATCATCTGCGACCAAGCCTACAATGTACGTTTCTTCGGATGGCCATTGCCGTTTCGAGATGAAATTGATGCCAGTCGTTCTGTGGCATATGTGCTCACCAATAAACTAAGCTCTCGGTTTCGAGCAGACACATTCCATAGTTGGCTTCATTGGCATAGAATTTCTACCAGAATCCAAAAAATACCTCCCTATTTCGTTTTCTACGATTTTGGATACAAGGGAATAGGTAAATCAGCCCTGATACAAGCTGATCAAATTTCAGTTACTTCTAGTGATGGGGAAAGTGATTTTAACAGCCTGCTCGATGGCAATCCCTCAAGCGTCTGGCAAAGTTCTGAAGCGGTCCAGGTAAATTCATGGCTTCGCTTTGATTTCCAGTCTCCAAAGACGATCCATCGCCTACGAATTTTCTTCGAACCGAATTCGATATCGAATGCACCGGTATATAGAGTTGAAGTTTCAACCGATGGAAATACGTTCACCACCATCCGGGACGGAATTCGTCCTAGCTCTGATCGGCTTCTAATGACTGACACACATCCCGTGCTGGTGGAGAATTTCAGGCAGGATACTAGCTTTGAGCCTGTTGTAGCTCGAGCACTGAGAATTTCGGTTGATCGTGTAGAGAGCAGCAGCACTTGGAAGCTGGCTGATATTCTACTGTCTGAGGATATTGCAAAGGATCAGTCAAGCTAGAATGTTGACCGATAGAGTCGCGATTGCTTGTGATAGGATTGGTGCTATGCTTGTCGGGTTCAGATGAGTCATGGAATATTCTGCCTTTTTTAAAAATGGAGGTGATTCAAATGGTCGAGCGAAGTATTTGGGTGCAGAGGAAGTTTCAGTTTGATCTCCCCTCGTGGATGTATCCTAACACGGTCGAGCGCGTGCGCAGTGGTCCTGTTCGAGTGGAGGAAACGGTCAAGAATCTTTCCGAGAAGGTTTTGACTGGCAAGCTTGGGGAGCGTTGGTCGATTCAAGAGCAAATCGGTCACCTCGTTGACCTTGAATCATTATGGGCCGCACGACTAGATGAGCTTGTTAGAGGTGAGTCGCACCTCACCGCCTGGGAGGAAACGAATCAAGCGAGCTACGACGCTAACCACAACATGAATTCGATTCAGAACATTCTCAGCGATTTTCGAGAGGCTCGAGCTTTGTTTGTTAGCCGTCTTGACGCGCTTGAGGATGCGCTAATCGAACGAACGGCACTACACCCTCGGCTACAGACACCGATGCGAACGATTGACCTCGTATATTTTGTCGCTGAACACGATGATCATCACCTTGCCGACATCACGAGGTTGAAGCGAGCGTTGAGTTGATATCTTGAGTAGATTCTAGAGGTGGATATCCTCTCGAGACTGAAAATCATATGAAGTTCGGCAAGTTACTTTTCAGCGAAACTCGTGAAATCGGATTGCTTGGAGTGTCCGATAGTAGTAGCGTGAGTACTTCTTCTATGATGATTAACGACTAGGAGACTCGCCCAAAGTTCCTCACGAAAGCGAATGTTGTTCTCCAAACAGAGCAGGAACCCGCTGAGCAATCTACAATAGAAATGAGAGTTTGGATTCCTTAATTCGAAATAGAGTTGTTCAGCTAAAATCTCTAAGTTCGCTTGCGCGTTTATTTTACCCGTTCGGCGTTTCCCGCCGTGTATTTGCTGGTCCAGCAAAAGGTTTGCGATTCGTCGTAAAACCCGGCTTTGGTCTCACCTACGCTTTTGGGTGGGATGCATTTAACTTAGACTTTCTTTCGAGCAAAATTAGAAGAGATACAGTCGTGTATGACATTGGAGCAAATCGCGGTCAGACGACGATTGCTTTTGCCAAGTTCGTTGGTGCCGAAGGTAAAGTAGTTTCTTTCGAGCCGGTGCCGGAGCTATATGAAGATTTACTTGTGAATACCAAACTGAACTCGCAAGTAAATGTCGAAGCGGTCAATGCTGCAGTATCGGACCAAGTTGGCACGTCTTCGTTTTGCTTTTACGAGGATTTGCCGACGGTGGGTAGGCTACAAGAGCTGGAACGATTCGAAGTTGAGACACCCGGTGTAACTTTAGAAGTTGAAACAACCACGGTTGATGCCTTTCAGGAGCAGAGCAACACCCCACCCGATTTCCTCAAGATAGATGTTGAAGGTGCAGCCGCGTCTGTTCTCAAAGGTGCTCGTCAGGTGATAGAAAAACATTCACCGGATATCTACATTGAGGTGCATAGTCAATCTGAGCGCGATGCGATAATAGAGCACTTGCTGCCATATGGCTATCATCTTGAGTCCCTTGCTGGCGTTGCAATCGAGGATCCTACGAAAACCACTGAGGATACGTTTTGGTGCCGATGTGCTTAAGGATTGCATGAGTGAGCGAGAGATTGATCCAACCACCATCGAAAGATCTAGAGCGAAGAAGGCCGGTTTGGGCGGCTCTTTCTGAGCTATTTCTCGACACGGAGTTGCAGACTGATGACTTCCAAAGAATTGCGACTGTGTTGTGGAGTTCCGAGTATTCAGAAGTCGAGCTCAATGAGATTCTCCGCAAAGAAGTAGCTCCTGTTGTGAGAGCAAATCTTTCAAGTGCGGCCGGTACTTGGGAAGGTTTTGATCAGGAAAGGCTTGAAGCAGAGATTCTTCGGCGAGAACCTAAGCGGTTTTCATGGCCACATCTGTTTAACAATTATCGTTTGATTGAAGATGATTGGGCTATGGTATTGCGTGAATTTCGGTTGCTAAAATCGTAAGATACGAGCGGGCGAAGCAATGTTCAAGTGGACTCCAGGAATACTAAGATTTATTCTCAATATATATGCTCCCTATCTCGGCGCTGGAGTTAAAGTATGTAGTATTAGTCCCGATTGGCGAGAGATAAAGGTTTCGATGAGGCTGCGCTGGTACAATCGCAACGCGGTCGGAACTCACTTTGGCGGAAGCCTTTACTCAATGGTAGACCCCCACCTTATGTTGATGCTGATGCAATTATTGGGTGAGCGCTATATCGTTTGGGACAAGGCGGCTTCGATAGAATTTGTTTCGCCCGGCAAGGGCGAGGTGAGTTCTACGATCGTAATCTCGGACGAAGAACTGAAGCAAATTAAAACTAACACTGAGAACGGAGAGGCGTATTTTCCCGAGTTTCAACTTCGAGTGTTGAATAAAGATGGGAAGGTAGTCGCGAAGGTCAGAAAGACACTTTACGTACGCAAGAAAAGACAAGATTCTTTGCCTGAAGCATAATGAAGCTTAATTCGCACGTGTTTACCTATGGATCGCTTTCGATCCCTGTCGTCATGGAGACAGTTACTGGTCAAATGCTTCGAAACACAGAGGCAGTGCTGTGTGGGTTCGAACGCTACATGCTCAAATCTAAGCCCTATCCGGGCATAGTTCAATCAAAGACGAGTTCGACTGAGGGAAGGGTGTATTTTAATTTAGATGCTGATGCGCTAAATCGTTTGGACTATTTCGAGGATGACTATTACGTTCGACAAGTTGTTGATTTGGAGCTTCCAGATCAAACTCCACTGAGGGCTTTCGCCTATGTCGTTCCGGCTGCTAAACATGAGCTGTTAAGCAATCGATCTTGGAATGAGCGGACGTTTGTTGAGCAACAACTAGATGGGTATTTGGCTCAGGCACGTCGTTGGATGGAGAGTTTTGAGGGTGCGAAATAGGAAGTTCTAATGTCCGGCAGAGATTTCATGAAGGCTCTTCGACGCAACCAAGCTTATCTTGCCGCAGCGATAATCGCTGGGCCTTTCGTTGTGTATTCTCTCCTTGAGGCTAATTGCACCATCAACGCTGCCGCGAAAAGTACTGTATTCTGTCGACTTGCAGTCTTGACTCAAGGAGCGATTCCCGCACTTGGCATGATAATTTGTCTCTTAATTGCTGCTGTTGCCTCACTCATTTGGGTGGTCACACTCGTGCGAGACATCGACGGGCCTACCAAAGGCGGAAGATGGGCGCTCAGCTTTTTCATCGCGGCAGTTTTCATTTTCTTTGGTCGGGCAATTGGCTCGTTCCTGTTTGTACCTTAGTCTCACCATAGACTCCAAGGAGCCTAGAGATGGTCAATACTCAAATGCGAAACTTGCCGATAACTGGGTCAATTTTTATACTTGTAGGTGGGGTGTTGGTCGAGAGAGTATAAAACATGCGCAAACCGTTTAAGAGAAATTGGAATTTGAGTACACCGGAGATAGCGTTTGAAGGGCTTGGAGAACGGCGAAAGGTGTTTCTTGAAGAGGATCACACTTCCGCTCATCTCAACGTGTTAAATCATGGGGTGATGAAACCCGGCTTACGACTGCCATGGTTTCTACACGACGACAAGGACGAGATAATCATTGTTCTGAAAGGCAGCGGGGTTATACATTTTAAAGAGGCGGATAGCCTTTTGATTGAAGTCGGTGATGTTGTGTGTATCCCTGCGAACATTCATCACAGTGTAGAGAATACTTCAGCCGCTAACCTTGAGGCAGTGTTTCTGAAGGTCTATAGTTAGACAACGTATACCAGTGCCCTGGCTTGAGCAGTGTGTACGGGGTCAGTACAATGCACAAAGTGAAAACGAGGCTTTTGCGATGGGAATCTTGCCTAAAAAGAATGCCTTAGAGCGCAAGTTTAGCTCAAAGGGCTACTATGTGTATGTTGGAGTAATGGTGCCACTAGGGATAGCGGTCTTGTGCTATTGCGTCTACTCGATGCGCTCGAACACGGGACTCGCGCTGATGCTCAACGACTTCCAAGCCTCCTTTACGAGTGGGCAGGTCTATTATCCAAAGTTCACTTTTATGACTATGGTAGTAGTGGGGATACTGTTGAGCTCCGCCTTCTCGGCGTCGATCGCTTTTCTTTTCGATTTAGTTACTGGTCAAGGACAGTTCGGGGTGGATGAGTAGTGATACTGTTTGTTTTATTCTCTTTTGTTCTCGTCATGCCTGCAAGTGCGGAGAATGTTGGAATTGAATTTGAAAAAATGCCGGTGGGGACAACGCTGGTTACTGAATCACTGGGTGATTCTCCGCGAATATTGGAGCAAAAATACATCGGGAAACAGGGCGATTATTTTGTGATGGAAGAACGCCAGTCGAAAGACGATGGAACGATGAGAGATCTCGGTCAGGTATTTTATGACACGCAAGGCCGCTTGGTGAAGAGTGAGCGCAAACCAGGTATCACATATTACACTCCGTATTCCTGCTTATTTGCCTTGGGAGAATGCACGCAAGTGCTGGATTATCCGAATCCGTTCACCAAGAAGAAGGTTAAACGGACGAAATCAACGGGGCACTATAACAACCGACTCGAGGGTGATACCTTTATTGTCAGTTGGCAGCTTGTTGACGGTTCGCGGCAAGAGGTGCCTTATACCTTAGGGCCGTACAAGCTCCGTGTGTCGAGTAAATACAAGAATAGACTCAATCAAGTTATTGGGCACAAGCTAATCAAGATCGTTCAGCCATAGTTCTGCACTTGGAATCGGAACCCAACTGACATTTAGACCGGTGAGTGAATGAAGTTAAACCATGTCGCCAACAGAATCACGACAGGGCATCTCGATTTGATGTTGGAGTTGTTCACCGAGGAACTCGAGTTTGTGCTACTTCGACGTATCTCGACGGACATTTGGCTTCGTCAGGGTGATTCGAATGTCGATATACAATTCTGCGAGACCGATGCACCGCCGGTCGGACGTGACAAGCATAATTCTCACATTTCTTTTCTCAGCCAGACCCCGGAAGAAGAATTGAAGAAAATTGCTTCTTGGTTTAAGCAACGCGGTAAGAAAACCAAGATTGGTTCCTGGTCTGAGCGCGAGTTTTGGCTTGATGTTCCAGAAGTATTTGTCGACTTTACTCTTGAATCAATGACGCCAGATTTGGCGAATTACGACGTGTAATACTTTGACTGCTCAATCTCTTGAGACGCGAAATGGAGCACGTTCCGTTTGCGCGGCATCTGCACTCTGGGGATTTGGCTACTTCCTTCGAAAGCTCATTCTCACAGAGATATCCCCCGTGCTGCTTGCCTTTCTTACGGCAGTAATCGTCACGATAGTTTTGGCGATAGCCTTTCGACTAAGAGTACGAGAAGTGACTCAATCGTTTATAAAGTGTCCGTGGGAGTTTCTAGGCTTGGCTCTTACAGGTGTTGCTTTAGGAACGTCCTGCATGTTTTTTGCTCTTCGGGAATTGGAACTCGGCATGACGACGCTATTGGAGAAGCTGCAACCTATCCTCGTCCTAGTATTTGCGAGATTTTTTTTGAAGGAGCGGTTTCCAATTGAGAAATCACATTGGGTATTTCTTGCCATTGGCAGTTCGTACGTACTGGTATCGCCGACACCCTTTCACTTTTCCACCGCGAAGGTGAACGTTCTTGGACTAGGTGGTATCCTCGGGGCTGCGACTAGTTGGGCACTTGGTACCATCATTGGCAAGTCTGTCGCTGACAAAGCAATTCCTTCGGAGCATATTACTCTCCTGCGATTCCTTTTTGGTGCAATTTTTCTACTTCCCTTTTTTCTCTTTCGAGAAGCGCTAGGGTTGCATGTCCTTTGGTCAATTCAACTAGTCGCGATCTTAGTTGTTGCTGCTGTCTTTTCTACCGCGTTGGGCTATTACCTATTTTATCGTGGCTTAGCGGATGTCACCGCTGGACTCTCCGCATTATTAGAGCTCGTAACGCCGATAATGGGTATCGTGTTGGGGGTGTTATTTCTAAATGAGCGAATGACTCTGTTGCAAATGCTCGCAGCGCTTCTCTTGTTGATCTCAGTTTATGTCCTGACTAAACCCAGGAAATTCAATAGAGTGTAGTGGATTGATTCTTTTCAAGCTCTCGCACTCGAATAGTCTTGTTTATCCCTCAGCGCGAATGATAAAATTGCCAGTTCGTGCTGACCCGAATCGAGGCGCAGCTTGAGAGAGTATTACATTTACGTGGAGAGGAGTGGAAGATGAATACACTATACGTTCGGCCTGGCGGCGATCGACCGGATTTTCGAATAGTACTGACGTTTCTGTGGTCAGAAGATCGTGATCTTGATACGGACGGGGATTCAGATAACCCTGCGAGTCGAAGCTGGACAGAACTATACGCACAGGATCGGCGAACACCCGAAGAGACAGTCGATTGCTCTCCTGTGAGCAAAGCACCGCTGATTTTGAAGATAGAATCCGAGAAAGAGTATCTGGCTGCTCGTTTAGCTTGGTTCTTAACTTCTGAAACTGATGGAACAGTATCGACAACACTTGACGGTCCTTATCAGTCTGCCGAAACGATTAAAGATAAGCTCGGTGAGGAATTTGACCTGTCAGCCGCGGTTGAGCGTGCCCGTGCATGTAGATATAATAAAGCAACTCTCGATAATCCCTATCCCAAATAATCGATTGGATGCGCTCGCGCTGAGCATGGCTTAATGAGAAGCGAGCTCCCCTTGCAGTATCATTTGCAATTGAAGCGAGGTATGCTCCTCAATTGTAGCAAATCGATTGGAGGCAATAAATGAAAGCCGTAGCGTATAAAACTCCTGGTTCAATTGATCGAGAGGACGCGTTAGAGGATATCACTCTCGATACACCGAATGCCGAAGGTCGCGATCTCCTCGTCAAAATACATGCTGTTTCGGTGAATCCCGTCGATACGAAATTGCGTGCAAATGCGACACCGGAGGGAGCTGATTGGCGAGTGCTCGGCTTTGATGCTGCAGGAGTGGTCGAAGCGGTTGGTTCTGAGGTTGAGAATTTTAAACCTGGCGACTCTGTTTTTTATGCCGGTTCGATTGCCCGGCCTGGTACTAACAGTGAATTTCACCTTGTCGATGAACGCATCGTTGGTCGTAAGCCGAGCAGCTTGAGTTACGCAGAGGCGGCGGCGTTGCCGCTTACCGCGATTACTGCCTGGGAAATGCTATTCGATCGTCTTGAGGTAAACCGACCGACCGCACAGGGAGGCGATCTTATTCTAGTGATTGGGGGCGCGGGTGGGGTTGGCTCAATTACTATTCAACTTTTACGAGCATTGACGGGTCTTACCGTTATCGCTACTGCGTCGCGCCCCGAAACGCAGGATTGGGTGCGCGAATGCGGCGCCCATCACGTGATTGATCACCGCAACTCATTGGCTCCTCAGGTTGAGGCTTTGGGTCTTGGTGCTCCCGGTTTTGTATTTTCGACAACTCAAACCGGCCAACATTTTTCCGACATTGTTGAGCTGATTGCACCGCAGGGACGTTTTGGTCTGATTGACGATCCCAAAGTGCTCGATGCGATGCCGTTAAAGCTCAAAGCGATATCACTGCACTGGGAGCTTATGTTTACCCGCTCGCTTTTTGGTACACCAGATATTGCGGGGCAGGGTGTGCTTTTAAACGAAGTAGCTGAGCTTGTAGATGCGGGTCGCATCCGTTCAACTGCGACTGAAGCCGCAGGAAAAATTGATGCAGCTACGCTTCGATCGGTGCATGCGAAGATCGAAACTGGTTCAGCGCGAGGCAAGATTGTGCTGGAAGGGTTTTAAGACGAACCCTTCTTTTCGCGCTCGTACGTGTAACTCCCTTTGGGTGTCGGACTATGTGCATGATAGCAGGCTATATTGGTAACGCTTCGGCCTTTTCGACTCTAGTAGATATGACTAGACGTCATGAGTTTGTTTTTGGTGGTTTCTACACTGGAGTGGCAACTGCGGCCAATGGCACGCTTCATCGTAGACGATCGCTTGGCTCGGTTTCAACCTTTCTTACAGAGCACAAAGGCCAACAAACGCCAGGTACTGTTGGTATTGCACATAGTCGTACCGACGATGGTGGGGGAATCGAGTGGGCGCAGCCGCGCTTTGATGACAATGAGATCCTTGCAACAGTTGGTGTTGGGATTGGTGGGGTGTTGGCCTCAGCTGACTGCACTGTTGATTTGGCAGAGGCATTGGTGAAAGACGGTGCTCGATTCCGAACTCGCATAGATGGTGCCAAGAAGAATGGGATTGTTCTTTCCGACGGTGGTGTGGTCCATGGAGGTGAAGTTCGATTATTTGCCTTGGCTCGTTTGTATAAACATGGCTATTCAATTCCTCAAGCAGTACGTAAATTAGATCTTCGATCCGAGAGCGTTGGAATTGTTCTCTCTGCACTGGAGCCTGATCGTTTGTTCGTGATCAATTACAATTCACGACTGCTAGCTGTCTCAACCCCATCTGCAACGCTTCTTAGCAGTTCACGCCTAGCGCTCGTCGATGACGCAGTCTGGAGTATGGAGATTCCTCCCAATACGATCGCCGTAGTAACGCGGGAGACAGTGCAGTGCGAAGTACTCGTAGCGGATGAACCGTTGTATGATTTTCGTATTCCGACTGGAGTGTCGACCAGCGTGATCGATTATCTAAGAAACAACCCAGGTGCAACGTGGTATCAGGTGCTTGAACAGGCTGTGAGCCCCCACTTTTCTAAGGGAACGGCCAACTTGGCCTTTTCCGTCGCACATCAGGTAATCGAGAGGCTCTTGGCCGAGCAGACAATTCGATTCGAAGTAGGTGAAACTACCGGATTGGAGGGGCAATCCGCCGTTCCCGAAATGCAGCTCTATCTTGCTTAAGCTTTGCTAAACTGAAGTAGACGCAGTCTTGTCGCGAACACTTTGTCGATGCTAGACTTTTCAAATGATGAAACATCCATTTAGACTCATTCTATGCTTCGGCTATATTTTGTGTACCGCACTTTTTGCCAATGCAACCAAACCCTGCCCCCCACATCCATGCAAGGACTCTTCTGGAGTGTTTCAAGAAGCGAAATGTCGAGCCGCTGCTGATTGGGTAGCAATTGGTACAATCACTTCTGTAGTTCATGATCGACAGGGCCATCCGCTGAATAAGGATTTTGCGAGCTTTATCTTCAAACCAACCAAGTGGGAAAAAGGAGAGCAGGTTCAGACAACTGAAATCAGCTACAAGGTTGGTTGGTGCAGCAATCGAACTGAACTCCCAGCAGATCTGCAGCAGAAGTTTCGCTTCTACGGTGTTTCATCCGACGGAAGTCGTGGTGAGAATTTGTACCTGGAGTTTCGACCAGTTCGAAAGTAGAGTGTTGTTTTTTCTGGGGCTTGGATTAGCGTTGAACTAGTAGACTACACTCGTATTTACTTTCGACAGGTAGCAACAGGAGTGCAATTTGAAATTCCTTCGATGGATACTCATACTCCCGGCCACTTTGATGGCCGCGTTCTTCTTGCCTTTCGTTGTTTTGATACCGGTGTTCGCCTTTGGTCAAGAAGGAATTGGGGCAACCACTGAGATTTTGGTAGTACGAATCGCGCTCAGTACATTTTGTGGAGTAGCCTGCGGAACCGTGACTGCTCCCAAACCAACCTATCTCGTTTCATTTTGTATATTCGTTTTCCTCTGTCCCCTTTCTGTGTTTGCATACTCCTTGGGTGGGAGTAGCGTACCAACTATTGGCATTATTTTGATTTCGGCCCTAGGTGGTGCGCTCGCAGTGATGCTGGTCCCCCATCAGGTTCAAAAAATAATCAGGAAGAGATCAGTCGAAGCTGAGTAATCCACTAGAAGAGCTGCGGGCTGGTCTGGCTCATCCCGCCGTGATAATCTGAACCGATTGTTTAAGACGATACGAGAGTCCAAGTTTGGGTCGATTGTCTTAGGTGAGTGCGAGGAAACATGACACGTACAGCACTGCTACTAGTAGCTTGTTTTGTTATTTTACACCTTCCATTCCCGAGTTCTCACGCGGTAGATAATTCCCACGTGAAGGTTGGAGTTATTGCTCCCCTTTCGGGCAATGCCGCTCATGTCGGGGCGGAGATTCAAAGAACCATTGCGGTTATCGGCACACAACTAGCAAAGCGAGAGCTCAACAATTCATACGAGTTTCACTTTGAGGATGGTAAAGCCGGTACAGATAATTCTCCCTCTACTGCCGCCCAAAAGCTTATCCATATTGATGACGTCGAATTTCTAATCTCTGCGAGCAGTGGAGAGACGCTCCAGGTGGGGCCAATTGCTCAAAGAAACGAAGTACTCCTGTTCGCGGTGTTCTCGAGTCACAAGGACGTGAAGCATATTGGAGATTTCGTATTTCGAACGTTCATTGATGTCGAGAAAGGCATTGCACTTCTCTCCGAGCATATCCGTGCTGAAAAGGATGTACCAGTAGCAGTACTGACAGAAGACCATGCCTTTACGCAAGGAGTGAAATTTTTGTTGGTGAAGAATCTACAGGGTGATATCGCGGTAGCAGAAGACTATCCCGAGAATGAAACTGATGTCCGGACGATGTTGCACAGGGCGAAAATGAAAGGTGCGAAGTCCTATTATTTGAGCTGTGCACATCCCAAGACATGCGCCCTTATCACGAATCAGGCTCGACAGCTCGGAATAACCGATCCGCTCTATTCATACCTTCATATCGACAACCCCGAGTATCTTCTGGCTGCAGGAGTGAATGCAAACGGAGTTCGCTACCTTGCCGCGCCCGATATTTCAGCTGCACCACCGTTCTTTAAGCAGTTTCTCACTGCTTATGTTCAGCGCTACTCCCATGAACCGAAAAATGATTTTCTCGCACGAACCACTTTTGACGCGACATATAGTATGATAGCTGGCATTGAAGCAGTCGGAGCAGATCCGAAAGCGGTTGTGAAGTTTCTGAAAGATTATCAGGGGGACGGAGCACTCGGTAAGGTTCGTTTTGATGAGAATGGTGATATTTTAAATATCGAATACGTCATTAAAGAAATTAGAAACGGCAGTACGACTTCTGCTGGTTCCTAACCTTTGATATGCTACGTCCGAAATCTGTAGAGATAGTTTCTGAACCGTCTTGTTCGGACTGGCGATTGAGTATTTACTTTCACTGCTAGAACAGTGGGTGACATCGGCCTTGCTATATATTTTCGGAGGACTTCCGGCTTCGGGTAAATCGACACTAGCCAAACACTTGGCGAAACGTACGGGTTCGCTCTATCTGCGTATTGATTCCATAGAAGAAGCAATTAGGGATGCTGGTCAGTTTGTCGGTCCAGAAGGGTATGAAGCTGCGTATCGGATCGCAGCTGAGAACCTAGAGAATGGCTTGTCGGTGGTTGCGGATTCAGTCAACCCGATTCAGATTACTCGTCAGGCATGGCAAAGGGTCGCTCTCGATCAAAGAACTGCTTATCGCCAGATCCAAGTTATTTGCTCAAACGAGATAGAGCATCAACATCGACTTGAGGCTCGAGAGAGCGGAAACCGCTCACTCAGCTGGAAAGATGTGGTGAACAGGGAGTATCATCCATGGAGAGATTGTAAAGTCTTTGATACGGCGGGAGAAACGCCGGAAGAGAGTCGCCTCAGATTTGAGAAATTGTTTTGTTAGGTGTCGCGTAGGCAGGAGCCAAGCGAAATAGGAGTTATGACTATGGCTATTCGAGTATGTGTCGCCGGTGCCACAGGGTGGGCCGGTTCATCTCTTTCCGAAGGCATACATCGAGCTTCCGATATGGAGTTGGTCGGAGCCGTTTCGCGTTCTTCTGCCGGTAAGACGCTTGGCGACGTGATCGACGTTTCGGAGTTGCAAACCGTAGTTAGTGGTTCTGCAGAGGAAGCGCTCGAAACGAATTGTGATGTGTTCTTCGAGTATACAAAGCCCGATGTCGCCAAGAGTAATATTCTTCATGCATTGGAGGCTGGGTGTCATGTGGTGGTCGGTACATCTGGTTTGGATGATGGCGACTTTCAGGAAATTTCCAAAGCAGCCGAGTTGGCAAACAGGGGAGTGCTCGCGGTTGGTAATTTCGCCCTTACAGTAGTACTGCTGCAGAAATTTTC
>CBDUGV010000038.1:0-21815 GCA_965366815.1 uncultured Bdellovibrionales bacterium
GGGCCGGGCATCTATTGCCTACTAAAATAGGGTATGATATAACTCCCTCTTCAAATGTGGAGGATGTATGGCTATTGAGATTAGTATTCAGCCAGTTGGGCAACATATCGCAGACGAACCCTTTTCAGCGCTGGTTCACAAGAATGAAGTAAGTTTGGGGAGTAGTGAACTTGCGGACGTTATGTTGTTTGGGAGCAAGATAGCCCCGATTCACGCCCAGGTAGCATTGGACGCGGACGGTCTTCTTGTTGTCGACATGGGCAGCGAGCATGGAACCCACCTTGGGTCCGCCCAACTCGAACCATTTTCTAGAACGAACATCGATTCCAGCATGCCGGTGGTAATTGGCAACTATTCTGTAACTGCGAAATGGATCGAGTCCTCAAACCCGCTCGCGCAAGAAGAAAGCGAGGACCCGACGCCGAGTATCGAAGATACCGGGTATCTCGTGTTCGATGCCGTCTCCTTATGCGATATCAGGGGAACAGTTACTCAGGCTGGCGTTGGTATCGCCGGCATCCGCATTGATGGTGGTGAACTAGGTGTTGCAATAACTGATACCGCCGGAGAGTTCGTCTTCCACGATATTCCTGAAGGGAGCAAGTATTCACTAAAGGCTTCGGCTGAAGGAGTGTTTTTTAAGCCCGCCGTTGCGGAAGGGAGAGTTGTTCATTCAAAAGTCATTGAATTTGAAGCGATTCGTTTGGGTGCACTCCTCGGGGTGGTCACGCATCATGGGAAGGCGTTGACCGGCGTTCGCGTCGATGGGGGAGAATTAGGTGTGTGTGTTACTTCGATGCATGGTGAGTTTTTCTTTGTTCAGAAACCGGGCAAAGAGCAGTATAGAATTCGTTTCTCAAAGCCGGGGTATCGTTTTGATCCCAGCTATGTCGAGGGCGCCTTTGATGGTCGCTGCTTGCAGTTGTCGGTGCACGCCCAAAAGGTGCGTAAGATTCGAGGGCGCGTCCTTCACAAGGGAGCGCCGATGGCCGGTGTGGAGATTAACGCCGGACCACTCGGAAGCACAATTACTGATTCCGAAGGCTTTTATTGTTTTAATGATGTCCCAGACGGCATGAAATATCGCCTGGTTGCAAACAAGGCTAATTTCAACTTCACGCCGAGAATAAGTAGGGTGTCAGTCCGCGATTAGGCGATACACACTGATCGCAACTCTTTAAAGTTCTCAATCACTTTGCCGGTCCCTCGAACGATTGCAGTAAGAGGATCGGCCGCGCGGTGAAATCTAATATTTGTTTCGAGGCTGAGCCGCTCTGCGAGTCCCGCCAGTAATGCGCCGCCACCAGCCAGGTAGATGCCCTTTCTGATGATGTCCTCAGCCAGTTCAGGGCTCGTTCGCTCAAGTGCACGATGCACTGCTTCGACGATTGCCGAAACGGGTTCTTTCAGTGCCCGTCGCACCACGGCATCGTCGATGATCATCTCTCGAGGGACTCCGGTAGCGAGGTCTCGACCAAACACCTTCATTTCTCGAGTTTCCGACATTGGCATTGCCGAGCCGATAGAAACCTTGATGCGCTCTGCTTCAAAGATACCGATCTGTAAATTGAAGGCCCGGCGAATGAAATGCTCGATAGCTTCATCCATTTCATCTCCGGCGATGCGAACCGACTCGGAGTACACCGTTCCGCCCATACTAATGACGGCAACCTCGGTTGTTCCACCGCCGATGTCGACCACCATATTTCCACCGCAGTCCAGCACGGGGATGCCCGAACCAATTGCTGCGGCCATCGGCTCCTCGATCAAGTGAATTTGTCGGGCGCCACTCGCGAGGGCCGCATCGACTACTGCACGCTTCTCTACCATGGTCACCCCAGACGGTATGCTTACCACGAGCTTCGGTCGTCGCATTTGCCAACGCTTCGACATTCGCGTGATGAAGTCTTTGATCATCTGGTGGGTAATTTCGAAATCAGCGATTACGCCGTCTTTCATCGGACGAACGCAACGGATCGCCTGGGGAGTCTTGCCATACATTTCTTTTGCGGCTCGCCCCACAGCAACCGCTTTACCATCGGATTCGCGAACAGCAACGACACTTGGCTCGTTAAGCACAATTCCACGGCCCCTTACATAGATAAGGGTATTCGCGGTTCCAAGGTCCATAGCCATGTGTTGACCAACCCAACCGCTGAGTAAACCTCTAAACGGAGATACAATACCACCCTGGTGAGCTGGCGGAACTGCGATTTCAGGTGCATCGCCTGGTCGAATCAAATCGTGCTGAACAATACCTGAAGTGACTGTAAGGTCGTCGTATTCAGTTCTGTTGCGGGTATTACCAATTTCCAGCATTCGCTACTTCTCCTATCGAATGGTGCTGATCACTTGCTTGATCCACTCGCTGCGCGCGTCGGCAGTGAGTGACTAAATCGTCGATTGTCTCGCCGTGGTTTGGGTATGAAGCGGCAACAATTTCCAGGTTCTGCTGTACGAATGTGCCAAGATCGATATCCGACAGCAAACGGTCTTTCGTGAAATCACTAATAGTAAGACGCTTGAGCAAACGCTCCAGACGGCTAAGCAATACGCTGGTGTCGTTGGCATCTGTCATAATCATAAAATCCGATCCATGTGGTAGGCATGCCAAGGAAGGACTTTGACTGACTTGATCAATTAGTCGCGCAATTCGGTTGGCGACAGCTGCGGTGATTGCGATACCTGCAGAGTTCTCAAGATTCTTGAGCATGCGGCCTAAAGAAATGCGAACGAGGTCGAGACGCTCTTTTTGGGTGCGGGCAGTTAGGATACGAGCCTTGGCTTGGAGGCTGAATTGCTTCCATGAAAGAATGCCACCCATAGTCGAACTATTGGTAGCTTGTTCTCGCAAGCGAATGCGTTCAAGCTCACGCCCGACAACTTCGGCAACTCGTTCAAGTGCCGAAATGTCAGTTGGAGTGAATGCCTCGTAGGGCTTGCTCAATAAGTTGAGCGAACCAGCTTCTCTATCAAGGACTCGGAACGGAATCGATAGGAAGGAACGCTGCTTGCTGTCATCAAGTGGCAGCGCATGAACACTCCTCTTGTTGCTCGGAACCTTCTTATGTTTGCACACCATATCCAACAGGCGGTTTTCCATTCGAGTCTCGGCAGAGGCTGGATAGAAACGCCCAGCACCCACACCGGCCTCAGCTGCGCTATGCAGAATTAACGCGTCTCGCTCGATCAATTCCTGTGGAACAAGGGTAACTGACGCGAGAAGCGACTCTTCATCAGAATGAGTTCGCAGTGACTCGACAAATCTTGCTAGGAGCTGCTCCTGCTGATCGCGGCTACTGTCGCGCTTAGTAACGCCAATTTTAGAATAGAGGTCTAGGAGCACAGCAGTTTGCGCGGCGCAGTCAATCAGGATCTTCTCAGCGATCTTTGCATAGGCATAGCTTTTCTTGCTGTCGCAGGCGATTACCCCCAAAAGATCGTCCCCAGTGCCTTTGGCATTGCTCGCCAAAATCGGCACAGCAATGAAACTCTTTAGATCTTGATCTTGGGCGTAGTAAAGAAGAGTAGAGGCGTCTCTCTCAAACGGGCAAACCGATATTCTTACTCGGTTTTCAGCGGTCCAACCGACCAAGCCGCTGCCAAACCCTATTCGCACTTCAGGGAGGAACTCTCGACTTAAGGTGTGAACCCCGCTGGAGACCAATTCTCGGTTCTGATTGTCGGCCAGAAAAATTGCCACAGTATATGACTCGGTAATATTGGCGATAAGCCCAGCCATATGGCGAAGGCTTTGCTCAAGCGTTTCAGGCTGGGTTTTCGCTTGAACTGGCGCTTGAGCCGCTCTCTGGGGAGGCTCATCTCCTATGGTCCAGGACCGCATCGAGCTGTTGGTAGCTTGTTGACGATTACCATCATCGATTGGGGGGGCGCAGGGCTTCGAGCCCGTTTCGGCCAAATTTGCTCTTTGAGGAGAGGGGGTTGGTGTACTCAATACTTCTTGCTCAGGTGAAAGGTAGAGAGTGTTTCTTTTTCGATTCATGTAAGAGCCTTGGCTGACTACAACATCCTGATTGACGAAATCCCTCAATTTCAATCGGGCCCCAACAGGAAAATGAACAATTAATTAGCTTACGTTAACTAACTTAAAGTAGCACTGGCCCAAGTAAATCACAAGGGCATTTGAGTGGGAATTGGTGATTTGCTTCCTGGGAACTGGGGGGAATTTAACGCTATTTGCTCCCTGAGCTCAGCTTTGTACCAAAAGTCCATGAGTCACATTGCTGGCTGAGGCCCATAACGCTTGTGTTGAACCCTGAACGCTCTGATCGAGTGTTCTGGGATGTGTGTTGTGTGAGTTATCCAGTTGAGAGAAATCGCCATGACAAATTGCAAGACGTCGGCTTTTGTCCGCCGATCTACATTTGCATTCATTGCTGCGACAGCATTATTTGCCGCCGCTCCAGCGAATGCAGCGATATACGAATATGATGTTCGTGGAAATGTCGCATCACCAATTAATGTAACGTTGCGGGGGCAGACGCTTCACGACGCCGGAATATTTAGTCTGTTGTTTGATACTTCGAACGTGATCGCGACGTACGATGATAAAGGTACGGCAGATGTGTCAGATGATACGTTTGCGATGAATGGTATTGTGAGCGGAGACATTAGAGCTACTCGACCCGGGAACTATGGGTTTATTCGAGGCTCTCATGACTTTGAGCTGGATCTTGAAGTGTCCAACCCAATAGCTGGGATGACACCAGATCCAGGCAATGAGTTTGCCTTTTCGCAACAAGCCGCCGGGACTTTGAGCGTCTTAGACGATAGCTGGAAACACTATCGCTCACACGGAGCGACCCAGACATCGACTTTGATGGCCAAAAACGACAAGAACTTCGCGATTCGAGTGCTGCAGGATCCTAATGATCCTGGTGCATTGATTGGTGAAGGTTGGATTGCCGTGATGGCAGGGTTCCTTGGAGCCGGCAATGATACTCGCTGGGAGTTTGGCGCAAAGAACGCAGCGCTGAACTGGGACTTCCGTCTCGAGCGACGTGGAACCACTGAGGTGCCTGAGCCAATGAGCGCAGTGCTACTCTTAAGTGGGCTAGCTGGTCTTTCGGCGCACCGCCGTAAGAAAAACCAATCGTAGTGAAGGTTCTGAGTAGGGATCTGGAGCGCTTATCTGCTCAGATCCCTATTCGGGCTTTCGCTTTTCCGCATGCTTTCTACTACTAAGCGTCGCTACTTGAAGGTGGCTTTGGGACCGGAGGTTTCGGTCTCGCTGGCTTATAATTCTCTTCCTTTTGAGCCGGACTCGTTGAAGTGCTCGGGCTCGCAGAACTCGAATCCCCGTCTTTCTTGTCACGCGGTCCACGGTTCGACCCTCCGCGTTTTCCATTGTCCCTTCGAGAATTGTTGCGACCTCTGCCACCTCGGCCGCGTTGACCGCCTCTTGCAGAAGATCGGCCACCAGATCGTCCACCTCCACGAGAGCCGCGTCGTTTCCCGGAGTCGCTTTGTCTTCTACGTCGATCTTCTTCGGCTGGTTCAGAGTCGGCATCGGGCCGTGTGCGAGCCGCAATAATTTTTTGAACAGTGGCATCACCATGCTTATCGGTGACGAGTTCAAGCTTGTATTCCTCCGGCTTCATGCGGCCGTCAGCATAAACTACTATCTTGGTCTTCGAACGATTCTCAAACTCGGTCAATACATGCCGCTTCTCGTTGAGCAGGAGCAATGCCGCAGCAGGAGCCATATGGATTCTGATCTGTTTCATCCCGCCAGCAAAGACGGCTGACTGAATTTTTCGCAATGCTTCTAGCGCAGCTGATTCGGCGGTCTTCACCCGTCCTCGACCGTCGCAATGAGGACAAACCGAATGGCTTTGGCTCACGAGCGACGATTTTAGGCGTTGGCGAGACATCTCTAGTAAACCAAACTTGCTGATTCGGCCTATCTCAACCTTAGCTTTGTCATTGTTGACTGCGTCTCGCAGAACTTTCTCCACCGTATGCTTGTGGCGACGATCGGCCATGTCGATGAAATCGATGACGACCAAACCACCGAGGTCCCGCAAACGGAGTTGTTTTGCGATACATACGGCTGCTTCTTTGTTCGTGGCGAACGCAGTTTCCTCAACGTCGGACTGGCTCGTCGATCGACCGGAGTTCACATCGATTGCGACCACCGCTTCAGTCGAGTTGATTACTATCGATCCGCCAGAGGGAAGAGTTACCTCGGTGAAATCAGTCTCCTCAATTTGCGAGTCGAGGTGATACTTGGAGAAGAGTGGGAGATCCTCGTCGTAATGCAAGATTTTCGATTCGAAATTCGGCATTACTCGAGTGACGAACTTCAACGTGTCTTCGTAGGCAGTCTTGTCGTCGATCAGTATTTCATCGATTTCCTGTGTCAGGTAATCGCGAATCGTGCGGATTGCCAGATCACTTTCCTTGTACAGCAGGACAGGGCCGCCGGGGATGAGCGATTTTTCAATCACCTCATGCCAAGTCTCCAAGAGTGCATCAAGGTCTGCTTGGAGCTGCGCGGTTCCTTTATTGATACCAGCCGTGCGCACAATGACACCCATGCCCGGTGGTATAACAAGGTCCCGTACTGCACCTCGCAATCTCGAGCGCTGGCCTTCGTCTACAATCTTCCGAGAAACACCGCCTCGTTGATTCCCAACCATCAAAACAAGATATCTACCAGGAATGGATAGGTTGGTCGTAAGAGTTGCCCCTTTCGCCGCACGCTCATCCTTGACGACCTGTACAACCAGCTCTTGGTTGGAGTTCAGCACATCTTGGATATGAGGGCGAGGGAGTCTGCCGTTGACCTCATCGGGTGGCCAGTCGGAAAAATAACTCTGATTGATGTCATTGATTTGTAAGAAACCGTTCCTGTTGGAACCTATGTCGAGAAACGCCGCCTGAAGGCTGGGCTCAATACGGGTAATTGGCGCTTTGTAAATATTACCTTTTAACTGAACCTGATCTGCTCGTTCGACTTCCAGCTCTAGAAGCTGATCGTCTTGTGCGACCGCAACCCGACATTCCTCTCGGTGTTGCGCATTGATAAGCATTCGAATGGCCATGAATTGCAGTCTCCCAGTCGTCTTAGGATTCGATTCCCGTCGACGAAATGGTTGGCTGGCCTGTGGAGTCTACTGAAGAAAGCCCTTCGGCTCTTATTGTTTAGCTAGGATCCTTCTGTTGCAGTTTCGGACATACGACCTCTCGGCCCGAGCGAGGCTCAGGTTCTCAAGTCGTATTTCCTATTCGAGATGAAGTCTCTTCCTGTGCTGCAACATGAAAACGCGTGTTCTTCTCTATATTATGCGTTCTTCTAATCCTCTAAACCCGATCTCTAAGGGGGTGTGGCTTTTTGCCACACCGCTCAAGCACTCACCCTATGAACGATGGGCAGCTCATCTTCTGCCGTCTGCGATGTCACAGCGGCTGCTGCGCATGGTTCAATGATTGCTTATAAATAGATCAGCTATTCCTCTTTAGATCTCCACCCTTATACAAAAGCCCTTATTAAAAAGGGAGTCCAGTTTCCAACCAGTTACCGTTATTAATCTACTTAAAAACTCACGAATAAATCTTTTTATTGGCTGTTGCGCCGCTTTTCCAAGGAATATGGCCAAAGCCATACATCTTAAAGCTCGACGAAAAGCCTTCTTATCGATGAATTCCTCGGAGTACAATGCCCCATCAAGAAGATTCACTAGCAATATCAACAGCTTGTGAATTCCCTTAAAGCTTCCCTCGGAAAACTCAACTTCTTAGCATTATAACCAATGCCATCTGATCTGCCAATAAACTGCCTACCGAACGATACAGTCAGTTTAGATGCTGTTTTCAACACGAAATTTCAAGAATTGCTGAGATAAGTGACAGAGAGACCGCTGGTAGCGAGAAGGAGGGTCACTTAATTTAGGTCGGCAGAGGGCTTCGACCCCAGTTCGTGTCGAAGCAGTAGCGAAAAACTATTTCCGCGTATTGGGGGAAGAGTGGGGGAATGTCCATGACACTATCCAAGTCGCGGACGGTTTCCTTCGTGTCGAACTGCGGGTTGTTCAACATGTAGGGAACTAATGGAAGTAACTGGCTGAACACATTTATGTGGCTTGTTACTTTCTTCTCGAGAATCTTCAAGGCGCTGATTGAACTAAAGGCCAGAGAAAGTAGTTCCGGTGCGACAAAGAGTGGGGAGGCTCGTAAGTGCTTTGGTCGACTCTTGCGATAGAGGTCAAAGGTTTTGAGCAGGGAGTCGATTATCTCTATTGGTGAGGACTCTCGACCCACACCAGCGCTCAGGTGGTAGCAGGCCCCGACCGCTTGTGGATTGCGGCTCAGGTGGATTATGGCATCAGCGACATAGTTGACGGGGACGACATCGAATGGGGTTTCTGGAAAGGCGGGAAGTGTCTTACATATGCCCTTGATCAGCATTTTAGCCGGAAGATAGAGCACATTAAAGGCAGATGTTTTACCGGTCTTACTGTCGCCGACAATAACGCTCGGGCGATAGATCGTGGCGGGTAGCTGGTTGTTCTGCGCCTCACGAACTATTGCTTCAGATTCGGCTTTGCTTCGTTCGTAGGAATTGCGGAATCCATCGCGAAAACAAAGTTCGTCTGCAGAGACGACTCGTTGCGTATTCCCCGCGACATAGGCGGTCGAAATATGATGTAGCCGGTAGCCCGGTTTTGCAACGGCGTTTCCAGCTTGGGCAAGTGCAACGGCGTTCTTGGTACCGCCCACGTTTATTGCTCGTGCCTTCTCGAGTGGGAAATCCAGATTCGTCGTCGCTGCTGAGTGAAACACTGCTGTGAGATCTCTGGTAATTCGCTCATAGGTATCAAGACCGAGGCCAAAGCGCTCTGATTCAAGATCTCCTCGCACTACTTCAATACGCGACTTTGCCGATTCGAGTTGCCGGGAGCTGAGACAATCAGACAATGCAGAATAGACTTTCATTTCGGCATGCGACTGACTTTTGCCGCGTGCAAGTAAACAAAGGCGAGTGCTTTGATCGGTGGAGAGTAACCTGTGCACAAGCTCCCGTCCGAGAAAACCCGTGCTTCCAGTAAGGAAAATCATTCGAATAAAGTATTTTGTAGTTAGTCGCTAGGTATATACAGCCAGAAAGTAAGTAGTTCGTCTATGGGACTTTGCAGATTTGCTGAAAAAACGATCGATTATAGGCCCATTGCGCCTTGATACGGACGATGTGACTGCTCTCTCTGATATCTTTCGTCCCAAGGGCGTCGCTCGTTGGCTCCCCAGGAGCTTGCATCGTCGACAGTTCGGCGCAATTCGTCGATTTCTCTTTGGTTTTGATTCAACATCCGGGCCTCTCTCAGCACAACCTCGCGTTCTCTGGCTATCTGAAGGTTGCGTTCGTGCAGGATGGCACCCGCCAATAATCCGACCCCCGCACCTATCGCACCGTTAACAATGATGTTTTCGGCGGTATTGCCCACTTCGCTGGCGAATAGCCATCCGACGCCACTTCCGGCCGCTGCTCCTATGGCAGTGCCGACCATGCTTTCAGCCGCAACATAACTTGCCGGTGAGCATCCAACAGGTGTGACGAGAACACTAAATAGAGCAATGAGCTTTACTACTGACGTACGTTTCATGACGTTTAAGACCCGAATCCGGAATAAATTAGCTATAACTGGCTTGCCTATACTTTGTTATGCTCGGTTCCAAGCAGATGGTTACCTGGATTCTAGGAGTTCTTTTCTGTGTAAGGCACTGAAATTTAAAAGAAATGACTGAAAACAGCTCGAATAAACGCATTCTCCTGATTGATGATGATATTACATCCCTGGATATCATCTCTTTATTGTTCGAAGACCGAGGCTATAGAGTCGACCGTTGTTCTGGTGGGCTGCAGGCCTTAGAGCTTCTCGAGTCGCAGGAGTTCGAGCTGGCATTGATCGACATGATGATGCCGGGTCTCAACGGAGTAGAAACCGTAGGCGAGATTAGATCGCGTGGCTTGGCTGATTTGCCGATTGTAGCATTTACCGCGACTGATGATCGGAGTCTTCACCGGCAAGCAATTGAAGCTGGTTGCAATAAAGTCTTACTCAAGCCGATCCGCTCAGAGAAGCTGATCGCAGAGGTAGAGGAGTTTTTGTCGAAGGAGCCTACTGCAACAGACCGCGAGCGATAAGTACTCGCTGGATCTGGTTTGTGCCTTCGACGATTTGCAACATCTTTGCTCCACGCATCAAACGCTCTACTTCGTAGTCCCATAGATATCCTGCACCGCCGAGCAACTGAACGGCGTCTGTGCAAATTTTCATCGCCGCATCTGTGGCAAAGCATTTAGCCGCTGAGGCAGCTGTGCCGGAATTCTCGCCGCGGTCATTGGCCTGGGCAGCATCTCGAGTGAGTAACACGCTTGCTTGGAATAAGGTGTACATGTCGGCGAGCATGAACTGAAGGCCCTGAAAAGAGCTCAACTCTTTTCCAAATTGTTTTCTTTGGGTGACGTGCGACCGCGCGAGCTCAATTGCTCGGGAGGCGAGCCCGCAGGATGCCGCAGCGATACTAATTCGACCGCCATTGAGTCCAGAAAGCGCAATCTTGTAGCCGAGACCCTCGTCGGCCAGCAAGGCATCTTTGTCGACTTGGCAGTTCTCGAACAAGACCGACGCAATGGGGGATCCTTCACACCCCATCTTTTTTTCTGCGGGGCCAAAGGAAATACCAGGATTGTCTTTTTCTACGATGAATGCGGAGATTCCCTTGCGGGGATCGCTGTCTGTTCGGGCAAACACTAAATATACATCTGCCTGACCGGCGCTTGTTATGTAAATTTTTTCGCCACTCAGAAGATACCCGCCAGCATTTGCGACAGCTTTGGTCTGGAGCGCTGCCGCATCAGAACCGGCTTGTGCTTCTGTGAGACAGAACGCCGCGAGCTTCTCCCCAGTACTCAGTTGCTTCATTAGTGAGGTGTGAGCGCCTGTCGTAGACCATTTCTCGATGAGTCGGGCCACCATCAAGTGAACCGAGAGATAGATCGCTGGGCCAAGTTGTCGTCGCGAAATCTCAAAGATGCAGGAAGCCATCGCCAGGGAGTTCATCGCACTTCCACCAACCTCTTCAGAAAGCACGATACCACCCAGTCCCAGGCCCCCCATTGCGCTGAAATCGGCGCGACGAAACTGCAAAGACTCCTCGCTATCTACTGTAAACTGAGTATCGGCGAACTTGCGGACGCTACGTCCCAATTCTCGTAGCTCCTCACTGTCATTATCTTGAATGAAATTTAGCATAGCGGATCTATATCTTTAGCCCATGTACCGTTGGGGTTCCAAAACTGCGAATACGCAAAAGGACACTTTTAACCAATGTAGAATCAACACCAAAGCAATTTTCTCTAAATTAAGCGAAAAAGCCAGGCGAGTTCCGCCGAGCGTACCTTTCTACATTCTATTTGTAGTAAAAACCCTTTGCGCCCTTAGATTCTCACATTGTACCATCTCCAATAGCTCATGGTGAAGAAAGCATGTTGTTTGGCGGGCTTTCTAGGGAGAATAAATTTTAAGTTTCTGGTGCGGTTCAAGGCAGTAGTAAGCGGTTACTTGAGTTAGGCCAAACTGATTCAGAATATGGGCACGAGCCCTTTCAGACTAGGAGGCACGAAAAAGATGAAGAAATTATCCACTGTTGCCATCTTTGCGTTGCTGATGCCGATGGCATCTGTTGCGCAGGCTCAAGAGGAAGACGGTCGAATATACTACAATGATGGTATTCGCGTAGATGCCGGGGATGTCCAACTAAAAACAAACTTTCAACTTCAGCCGCGTTACACCTTTGATGACAAGGATTCTGATGCAGAAGGGAATCCGAATAATACCTCTGGTACAACGATTCGTCGGGCGCGGTTGATCTTTAGTGGTCATGCGTTGGACAAGGCGTTTAGCTTTAAGTTGCAAAATGACTTTGCTTCTAATGGCGGTGGGGGAGATTTGAAGGATCTCTGGATTCAGTGGAACGGTGAAATGGCTAAGGTTCGTTTTGGTCAATTCAAAGTGCCATTTGTCCGACAATTTATGGTGTCGTCGGCTAAGCTGTTCTTTCCCGATCGCGGCACGGTATCCGAATTCTTCGACAGCGATCGTAACCTCGGTGTAATGGCGCACAATACTCTCGGCGATACCGGCCATTTTTATGCGGCTTTGTTGAACGGTGATAGCGCTGGTGAAGGTAGCAACAGCCGACCCGTCGACACGAAACACACTGCTATTGTCGCAGTTGACTATTCCGGACCAGACTATGGTTCTCGAGGAGTCGAGGGCGCTCTAGGAGATGAGAACGGTTTCACCGCGGGTGGTGCAGTCATTTATGGCCAGGGCGAAGCTGAAGCCGGTGACTTTGACCAGATCGAGTTAAACGGTGACGTAGGTTTCCGTACTGCTGGCTTGGACCTCCAGGCTGAAGTTGTGTACAGCAAATTCGATTTGGACCAGGGAAGTGCTGCTGACCAAATTGGCTATTATGTGCAGGGGAACTACATCTGCGAAGGCAGCTGGGGTGTCGGTGGACGATTTGGCTATGTTGATCCTGATAAAGCTGGCGGGATCGATGATATCCAAGAGTACACCCTTGGCCTGAACTATTACATCGATGGACATAGACTCAAGGTCCAAAACCAAGTCACTTTTGACGTGGTTGGACCAGTTTCGGGCGAAGATAACGAAGAGTTCCGTTATGTTCTTCAGCTCGCTGGATATTTTTAATCGACAAATTTTAATTAGATTATAGGGTTTAAGTATATCTGGTTTAGTACTCCGCTTGGTTTCAGCCGGGAGCAACAGCTCCCGGCTTTTTTTTTTGTTCTCAAAGAGGTAGCGTCCAGCTCATGGAACGCAGTCCTTCATCTCTCAAAGCCCAACAATTCGATGTGCTCGTCGTCGGTGCTGGTATCAATGGAGCAGCAACGGCCTGGGATCTTGCGCTGCGAGGATTTAAAACGGCGCTTATCGACAAGGGGGACTTTGGCAATGCAACCAGTGCCGGCTGTTTTAAAATGGTGCACGGAGGGCTTCGCTACCTACAGCACCTGGATATCAAGCGCTTGCGTGAATCGGTAGCGGAGCAACGAATTCTTCGGCAGCTCGCTCCACATCTTGTTCATCCATTGCCAGTTCTTATCCCCTGTTACCAGCGCTTGATGCAGCGAAAGGGCGTACTGCAAACAGCCTTGATGACCTATGAATTGTTGTCATTGACCCGCAATCGAGGTGTGCAAGAGTCCCATCGTCTCCCCGGCTTTTCGACGCTTTCGACGGAGGCCTGCCTCTCGCGCGCACCGGGCCTCAAACAGCAGGGGCTTACTGGCGGAGTGATGTATTACGATTGCCAGATGTCGAATTGCGATAGATTGACCTTGGAGGTTGCGCTTTCAGCCGCTCGCGCTGGTGCGGTGATTGCAAATTACGTTGAACTTCTAAACTGTGAGACGGAAGCGGCACAGACGGGAGATAGCGACGGAGTAGAACGTATTAGGCGAGTCCGCATGAAGGATCTTCAAAGCGGTGAAGAGTTTAGCTCTGAGGTGCGCGCAGTTGTGAATGCGACAGGGCCGTGGAACGAGGCGTTCGGAAAGACTCTTGGCTTAGAAGCCCACGTACCTCGGCTTCGATATTCCAAGGGGATCCAATTGGTCTTGCCTCAGTTGGTCTCCTCTTGCGCCCTTGCAGTGGAGAGTTCCTATGGGGACCCCGCGGCAATTCTCGCGCGGGGCGGACGAAGCTATTTCGTACAGCCGTGGAGAGGTTATTCGTTGGTCGGTACCTCAGATGAGGTATACGAGGGAGACCCAGATACATTCACCATTGGTCGAGAGGAGATTCAACAACTCGTTTCGGAACTGCAATCTGCCTATGGTTCCGACAGAATCAACCTAGAGAATGTTCGTTACTCTTTTGGTGGTTTACGGCCGCTCGACCCGAAAGCCGTTGAGCAGATGCATACCAATGGCGCCGATTCTGATGGCGTGGCAAAGGTGGCTCGGTTAGATGAAATTTGGGACCACGCCAAGCGACCGCTTCCAGGAGGAGCACGGATTGGGAATCTATTCACCGTGCAGGGGGTGAAATATACCACCTTTCGAGCTTTGGCGGCGAGAACTGCCGATGCAGTTGCCAAGCGCTTGGGCGATTTTCGTCCTTCTCGGACGGCAGGTGATTCATTGGTTGGCTGTCCTGAAAGTTCGTATTATGCGTTCAAGAAACAACTCGCTACTGCAGTTCCAGAGAACGGCCGGCTTGAGTACCTTGCGACAAACTATGGCGCTCTTTCCTTCGACATTTTGAAAATTGAAGCGCATGAAGAAGTATTGAAACGACCTCTCGCCGGTCTTAGCGAGCAGGGATCGGGAACTGTGCGCGCATCAGATGTGATCTACTCGATTCGAAAAGAGATGGCCCAGAGCCTTGCAGATATCTTACTTCGAAGAACGGCCATTGGTGCAATCGGCGGTCCAGACCGCGCGACCATAGAAGATGTCTCCCAGCTTATGACAGCGGAGTTAGGATGGTCTGAAGCGAAGCGGCGTGAGCAAGTAGAGGAGGTACACGGCTTTTTTAATGCTCGACGTGGGGGTCTCGAATCTCCACCGCTCCCCAGAGAACGTGCCGCGGCCACTCCTTCAGGTAAAGCGACAGCCTAAACTCGACTCAGCAATATACGCAGCGATACTAGTCGCGACGAACGGTTCGCTACCTGCAATTGAATCGGATTTTGATCTACAACCGATTGCTGAAACACTATTGCATCAAAGGGTTGCAGAGAAATACTCCCGACTGAACTTGGACCTATGAGCTGCGCGGGGCCCTCGAGACAAAACAACACATCGATTAGCGACTCTAGTCCTTGCCGTTGCTCGAATACAGAATTTGACCCCAGTAGCCAGTTGTCTTTCTCATCTGCTGAATAGGGGCCAGTGGATTTCACTTCGACATCTGGCTCGGATACGACGTTTAACGCGAGCGCGGGTTGATCGCTGAGGCGTGTACAGGTCGTGGATGCTCCTCCGTCAAAGCGATAGCTCGGGAATCGGCCCTTGGCTGGGAGAGATACTCGGTCGACGCACAAGGCAGTACTTCCCGAGACTTCAATATAGAGCCGCTTCTTGCCTGGCAAATCTGTGAACCTCGTTTCTCTGGTAGCGATCTGCGCCAAGGCTACATAGACTCGATAGCTCGGCTGATCCTCTGCTGTGTCTCGGAAGATAGTTGCCGCAGTATCCTCGCTGCCTGGTCCCCATTGGCGGACAAAGCGCTCAGTCGAAACATCATGGGTCAGCTGCATCGAGGATCCTTTGGGGTTGAATTGTTCTGCAAATTGCTCGTCATATGTCCGGTAGAGACTATTGGTTTTGCTACTGTAGCCACTGCTGAGAGCTTATTCAAACTCGGGTAAGAGTTGGAAAATACACAGGAATGCGTCTTGGCTACAGACTTATGGACTTTCTTAGTGTAATTATGTAGGTTTAGGGTCCAAAATCAGCAAGGAGCAGACTATGAGACTTCGATTTCAGGGACTCGCAGCGGTATTTCTTAGTGTTGTAGCCCTTAGTTCAACGGCCTTTGCAGCCGATTTGCCAGAGTATCAACCAGGGGTCTTACCAGAAGGTAGCCTGACCTCTGTCGGATCCGATTCGATGGGTGGCTTGGTGAACCTTTGGGTCGAGTCTTATAAGCAAGCACAGCCTCGCGTTGAAGTGCAGGTGGTCAGTCGTGGTTCTGCTACAGCCCCACCAGCTCTTATTGAGGGAAGTGCTGACCTCGGTCCCATGGCCCGCCCGTTTAAGTCTAACGAGCGCGCCGAGTTTATTGCGGCCTACGGTTTCGAACCGACTCAGATTCGCAGCGCACTTGCCGCAGTAGCAATCTATGCCCCGGTGTCCAATCCCCTTCAGTCTATTACTATTCAACAACTTGAGAAGGTGTTCTCGGGAGGAGCTACGGCCGAACCGCAGACCTGGTCCTCTGTTTCAGTGGAAGGCAAGTTGGCCTCAGAGCCAATTATGGTTTTCGGCCAGAGCACGAATCAGTATCTGACTGGATATTTCAAGCAGCGGGTATTGTTGCAAAAGAATTTCACTGATTCTCTTATGACGACAAGCACCTATAAGGCATTGTTTACAGCGCTGTCGATGAACAAGAATGGCATTGGATATGGAAACGTGCGGGATGATATGGGTGATGCCGTGAAGATGATTGCCGTACAAGCTGATGCATCTTCTAAGGCCTACTTGCCGACACTTGAGAATATTACCTCGGGTCAGTACCCGCTCTCGCGATCGCTCAATATCTATGTGGTTCGCGAGCCTGGAAAATCTATTGACCCAGCGCTCCAGGATTTCCTACGTTTCGTGTTAAGTAAGCAAGGACAAGAGGTTGTCGTTCGGCAAGGACTGATTCCATTGCCAGCCTCAATCGTTGCTGAAGAATTGGCGAAGCTCCAGTAGAAGCGGGCCATGTGCGAATTGATATCTAGATGACCGTAGACCAGCTACCGCTTGGAGCAACCTGGGATGGCAGTGGAGTGCATTTCAGCCTGTTTTCGGCTCATGCACAAAGTATTGTCCTCTGTCTTTTCGATTCTCCAGCCGCAACAAAAGAACAGCAAAGCATTCCACTGGAAGAAGGGAATGGCCACATTTGGTCAGTCTATGTCCCTGGTTGTCGTCCGGGGCAGCTCTACGGATACCGTGTCTCGGGTGCCTATGAACCCAAGAAAGGACATCGGTTTAATCCTCATAAAGTCCTTCTCGATCCTTATGCTAAGGCAATAGGTCGCACAGTCAATTGGCACCCATCGCTGTTTGCCTATGACCAGGCGGGGAGTGAAGATGATGATCTCTATCTTGATGCAAGTGACAACGCTGCTCATTGTCCACTTGCGGCGGTAGCCGAACCTCTTGCAGTAGAGAATAGAACCGCAGCTCCCAAAGTGCCATGGGAGCATACGATTATATACGAAGCGCATGTAAAAGGGATGACGCAACTCCATCCGGAAGTGCCCGAAGAACTACGGGGCACCTACGCTGGTTTAGGGTCCGATGCGATACTCTCCCATTTGTTAAAACTCGGTGTGACTGCAATTGAGCTACTGCCGATTCAGTATCACGTCGACGAATCTCATCTTCGCGAAAAAGGTCTCACCAATTATTGGGGGTACAGTTCTCTAGGGTATTTCGCGATTGACCCGCGATTTGCTGCGAGCAAGGACCCCTTGCAAGTCCGGAATGAATTTCGTCAGATGGTAGAACGCTTTCATTCAGCAGGAATCGAAGTCATCCTCGATGTTGTCTACAACCATACCTGCGAAGGGAACCAAATGGGTCCGACGCTTTCGTTTCGTGGGATCGACAATGCGAGCTACTATCGTCTCGATCCCCAAGATCTGCGATATCATACGGACTATACCGGTTGCGGGAACACCGTAAATACGGCGCATCCGCAGGTCTTAGAACTGGTGCTCGATTCGCTGCGCTACTGGACGAGCGAGTTTGGTATAGATGGATTTCGATTCGATCTCGCAACGGTACTCGGCCGCGAAGAGCATTGGATGAACCCAGAGGCGGCGTTCTTCACTGCGGTTGCTGCCGATCCGATTCTTTCTCAGGTAAAGCTTATCGCTGAACCTTGGGACCTGGGTGAGGGGGGATATCAACTTGGACATTTCCCTGCTGGTTGGGCTGAATGGAATGGACGATTTCGCGATAAGGTGCGTGGATTTTGGACTTCTGCGCCACGTGCCGTTGGTGGCCTCGCGACGTCTCTGACGGGCAGCAGCGATTTGTTTTCTCACAACAATCGGCCTCCTCAGGCGAGCATTAATTTTGTCACCTGCCATGATGGCTTCACGTTGCGCGACTTAGTTGCCTACAATCGAAAGCACAATGAAGCGAACGGCGAAGAGAATCGAGATGGTCGGGACGATAATCGCAGCTGGAATTGTGGGGTTGAGGGAGAGACTGAGGACGAGGCGATCAATGCGCTTCGCTTGAGGCAGCGAAAGAACATAGTGTCTTCCTTGTTTCTCTCGACGGGCGTTCCAATGTTGTTGGCCGGAGATGAACTTGGTCGCAGCCAGCACGGTAACAATAACACCTACTGCCAAGACAACGAGTTGAATTGGCTTGCCTGGGAACTTTCGAAGGAAGATAGGCAGTTCTTTGACTTCGTCAGGTGGTTAATTTCTTTTCGAAAGAGTCATTCGATATTCTCGAGAAGTACGTTTTTTCAAGGCACACCGCTTGAGCCCAATGGCCTCAAAGATGTGAGCTGGTGGTTACCCAATGGCAGCGAAATGACTGAAGAGGATTGGGGTAGACCAAAGCTGCGCCAACTCGCGGCCGTCTTTGCAGATGGACGGTTTGGAGAGCTTCGAGGTGAAGTCCAGCACTATCCGATAGCACTCTGGTGTAACGCGGGACCCGCTGCGGAACTGTTTTTACTGCCCAAACCTCTGCGTAGCCGCATTTGGAAAGTAGTGCTTGATACCGCCGATCCGACGACCCCAGAGCAGCAGCGCTCGCTCTCAGCGGCGAAATATCGCCTCGAACCGCATAGCTTTGTGGTGCTAAGGGCTTGCGAATTTGAGTAGCAGTGGGCAATATACCCGCATCCTACTAAAGAATACGAAGCAGAACGGAAGAAGAGGAAGCATTCATTGGCTAGCGACATAACACGTAAATCTCAAAATCCAGATGCAGTAGTTGCTGATTCTGATACGTCGAGCCGTGATACTTCTGCAAACCTGCTTTCAGGGCCATGGCTTTCTGAATTCGATCGCTATCTGTTCTCCGAGGGAACGTTGTATCGCAGCTATGAAAAGCTGGGAGCGCATTTCGTCACGATTGATGGAGTGCGGGGAGTTCGCTTTTCAGTTTGGGCTCCCAACGCTGAGCGCGTCAGCGTCGTCGGTGATTTCAACGAATGGGATGGAAGTCGGCACTATCTCGCTCCGGTTGAGAACACTGGAATCTGGGAAGTATTTATTCCTGGAGTTGAACAGGGAGCTGCGTACAAGTACGTGATATTCTCCCGCGAAAATGGCTACGTTGTTCAGAAAGCTGATCCGTATGCATTCTATGCTGAGGCACCTCCTCGCAGCGCCTCTCGAGTTTGGTCTATTGATGAGTATCAATGGACTGACCAAGAATGGATGAACACCCGGGGTGCAAAGCACAAGACAAATCAACCTTTGTCCATCTATGAGATGCATCTAGGTTCCTGGCGACGACGCCCCGAAGAAATGAATCGTTCGCTGACCTATCGAGAACTTGCCGAAGAGTTGCCGGGCTACCTTACCGATCTCGGTTTCACCCATGTGCAGTTTTTACCCGTAAGTGAGCATCCGTTTGATGGCTCTTGGGGATATCAAGTAGTTGGATATTTTGCACCGACGAGTCGTTTTGGCACGCCGCAAGACTTCATGTACTTGATCGATAAACTGCATGAAGCAGGAATTGGGGTGCTAATTGATTGGGTTCCAGGACATTTTCCTACTGATGAACACGGTTTGGGCTATTTCGACGGAACTCATCTGTTCGAGCATGCCGATCGTCGACAAGGGTTTCACCCCGATTGGCAGACCTATATTTTTAACTATGGGCGAAACGAAGTTGCCAATTTCCTTATGTCGAGCGTGTTGTTCTGGTTCGATAAGTTCCACATAGATGGCGTTCGGGTCGATGCAGTTGCCTCAATGTTGTATCTCGATTACTCGCGTGAGGAAGGGGAGTGGATTCCGAACGAATTCGGGGGTCGTGAGAATGTTGAAGCGATATCATTTCTCAAGCGATTCAATGAAGTAGTCTACGAGCAGTTTCCAGATGTCATTACGGTTGCCGAGGAATCAACTTCTTGGCCAATGGTGTCTCGACCAACGTATGTCGGTGGACTGGGTTTCGGCTTTAAGTGGAACATGGGATGGATGAACGATGTTCTCTCGTATATGAGCAAGGAACCAGTTCATCGTTCCTATCACCACAATAGTCTAACCTTTGGCTTGCTGTACGCTTTTCACGAAAATTTTATATTGCCGCTCTCACATGACGAAGTGGTCCATGGTAAGGGAGCATTGCTCTCGAAGATGCCCGGGGACGATTGGCAGAAGTTTGCCAACCTGCGCCTGTTGTACGGCTACATGTATGCTCACCCAGGAAAGAAACTGTTGTTTATGGGGAGTGAATTCGGTCAGCGCGACGAATGGAATCATAGCACGAGTCTCGATTGGCATTTGATGCAGTACGAGCCGCACCAAGGAATCCATCGTTGGATTAAAGATCTCAATGCGATGTATCGCGCCCATCCGGCCTTGCACCGAATAGATTTCGAGCACAAAGGTTTTTCTTGGGTAGATTGCAATGACCACTCACAAAGTGTGTTGAGTTTCCTCCGCTACGGCGGAAACGATCGTGAAGCAGTGCTCGCGGTATGTAATTTTACTCCTGTGCCTCGAGAGAATCATCGCATCGGTGTGCCGCACGACGGCTACTGGATTGAATCGCTCAACAGCGATGCATCCGAGTATGGCGGGAGTGGAAGGGGTAATATGGGTGGGGTAGTAGCTGAAGCCTGGGAAGCGCATGGATATCCCTATTCAGTAAACCTCACCTTACCACCTCTCTCGATTGTTATTTTGAGTGCCTATCAAGATCAAGGATAACCGGTGAGCCATACTCGCTTGCACCGTCTCGCTGAACTCTGCGGAATTCAATCGTCGTACTGGGATATTCATGGCCAGGAGCATTTCACCAGTGATGAGACCCGTCGGGGTCTGCTGGAGGCGATGGGCCACCCCTGCGCTACCGACGAAGAGATCGAATCTCAAATTCTAGAATGCGAACTTGCTGAGTGGCGTAGAATCACTCCGCCAGTTTTAGTTGTACGACAAGATAGACTACCTATCAGCATTGATGTGCATCTTCCTGCAAGTGAGCTGTCACGGCGCCGAGTCTGGATTGGGTGCCTGGAGAGTGGGAAAGAGGCTCACATTTCCTTTTGCGCAGAGGAGTGTGAGGAGCTTGAAGAACGTGAAGTCGATGGCGTTCTGCATAAGAAACTGCGCTGTTGGTTCTCCGAGTTCACGGAACTTGGCTATCATTGGTTGCAACTCGTAGAGGACGAAAACCCAGAGGACGAGTTTGCCGACGATAGAACGACTTTGCTGATCGTGACACCGCCGCGTTGCTATCAGCCAGAGGAACTGGCCCTTGGCAAGAGAGTTTGGGGAATCTCAGCCCAGTTATACAGTTTACGTTCCGCTACAGAGAGAGGTATTGGCACTTTTGCAGAGTTGCGCGAGCTTTGCGCGCGGATGCCTGAGCTGGGCGCCGATGCGGTCGGTTTGAGTCCGCTTCATGCGGTGACCGGTCGAGGAGGGGGTGAGTACAGTCCGTATGCACCCTCAAGTCGAAGCATGTTGAATGCATTGTATTTAGATGTCGAGCAGGCTGCGACTTGGCTTGGTGTATCGTTTGAGCCGGATAGACAAGGAGAAATCCACGATCAAGACGGTGCACTGATCGATTATCCGAGTATTGCTTCGCGGCAGTTTTCGTCACTTGAGCGACTCTACGACTCCTTTCTTGAAAGTCTTGAATCAAAACGTGAAGATGAGTTTGTCGCCTTTGTTGAATCGGTTCCGCACCATCAGTATTGTTTTGCGTTGTACCATGCCCTCCAGGAACACTTTCTCTCATCGGATTCCGACATCAGTGGCTGGCACCAATGGCCTCAGGAGTATCAACAGCCCGAAAGTGAAGCCGTGCTTGCCTTTGCCGACAGTGA
>CBDUGV010000039.1:0-20708 GCA_965366815.1 uncultured Bdellovibrionales bacterium
GGACACTTAGATACCCTACTGAGAAACTATGGAAATTCCCAGTCGCCTCGCAGTTCTCGCCGCGCTCGAAGAACGCCGCGGACGTGGCCAAAAAATCGTTTTTACGAACGGTTGTTTTGACATTCTCCACGTCGGACATACCCGTTACCTGGCAGACGCGAAGTCATTGGCAGATGTGTTGGTGGTGGGAGTCAACAGTGATGCCTCAGTGCAAAGACTAAAAGGAGCTCAGCGACCAATTGTCACAGAAGCTGAACGTTGTGAAATGCTGCTGTCGTTGGAGTCAGTCGATCATGTGTGTCTGTTTGAGGAAGATACGCCACTTGAGCTGATCAAGCAGGTGAAACCTGATTTCTTGGTGAAGGGTGGCGATTGGCCGGTCGAATCAATTGTCGGTCATGAATTTGTAGCAAGTTACGGCGGTACGACTCGCTCGTTGCCGTTTGTTGAAGGCTCGTCGACAACTAATATTATTGAGAAAGTTGTCCAAGTATACAGTGACTCGAATGGCTAAAGTACGAATTTTAGACGATACGGTGGTCAATCAGATAGCCGCTGGAGAAGTCGTTGAGCGACCGTCGTCGGTCGTGAAAGAACTGGTTGAAAATGCGATAGACGCCGGAGCATCGGACGTAAAGGTCGTACTTGCCAATGGTGGCCGCAGCGGTATCGAAGTGATTGATAACGGAGCCGGTATGGCTAAGGAAGATGCGCTGCTCGCAATTGAGCGCTTTGGCACTTCGAAGATTCGAGAGACTGAGGACCTGACCCATATCGCCACACTTGGATTTCGTGGTGAAGCATTGCCTTCTATTGCTTCTGTGTCTCGCTTTGGACTCCATTCGCGAGAAGCAGAAGATCAAAGCGGATTCGGTGTCGCCATTCGGATAGAGGGTGGAAAACTGCGAAATGTCGAAGAGCAGAGCTTGCCGACTGGTACCAAGGTTGAAGTAAAGAACCTGTTTTTCAACGTGCCAGCCAGAAAGAAGTTTTTGCGAGCGGAGAACACTGAGACAGGCCAGGTCAAGGCGATTGTAGCTGATTTTGCGATTGCCTATCCGGCAATTCGGTTTTCCTTAGTGGTTGATGGGAGAGAGGTGCAGAGTTATCCCGCCGCTGCTGATTTTGCTGCACGGATAAAGCAGCTCAAGATTGCTGGCAGTAAGCCAATTATTGGAGAAGAAAGCTTGGAGCTTGAGGGTGCGAGCGCTTCGTTTCTTTACGCGCTTTGCCAACCAGTTGAGTGTGTGTCCAGTTCAGCACGCTTGCGGCTTCTCGTAAACGGCAGGTCAGTGCGCGATTCTTTATTGCTCAAAGCGGTGCGAGATGGATATGGCACCTTTCTTCGTCCAGGGAAATATCCCACTGGAGTGATTGCGTTGACGCTCCCTTCTGAAGAGATCGATGTAAATGTACACCCGCAGAAGACGGAAGTGCGGTTTCGAAGCCCTTCTGGGGTGTTTCGCGCACTTTCGCTTGTAGTGAATCGGGCGATCGAAGGCGTGTCGCTCTCACCAGAGCAGTCCAAAGGCAGCTACTCCCCACGGACTTGGGATTTGGCCAGCACTGAAGTTGCCTCGCAGACGGCTCGCGAGCAAGGGGCTGGCCTTCGCGAACTGAGGAGATATCCGTATCCAGACACTCGGCCAGCTGAGCAGCCAGAATTCGGATTCGTGCCTGTAGATATTTCAAGCGAATCGCCAAATGGAGCCCCAACTGCTGAGCGGGTGACAGCTGATACTGTGGGAATACAGGCGCTTTCTTCCATGCGCTATGTCGGTCAGGTATTCGAGCTGTATCTCTTACTAGAAGGGGCTCAGCGCTTTGCGATGCTCGATATGCATGCGGCTCATGAAAGAGTTACCTTTTTCAGGATTAAGCAACAATTTTTGCAGGGGCAGGTTGCGGCACAAACCATGCTTATTCCGGAGACGATTATTCTTGCTCCCGATAGAATTGAGTCGGTTCGGCGAGGCATATCAGCATTGGCGAAACTCGGCGTCGAATGTGATGTGTTTGGCAATGACGCACTTGTCGTTCGTTCGCTCCCGGCCGCTCTCGGTGCGGTGTCAGCAAAGGCGTTGTTTGATGACTTGATGGCTATGCCTGAGTGGGCCGATTGGGAGCAAGTGCTCGACAAGCGCCTCGATGAGGTACTATCGCGAATTGCTTGCCATGGTTCGGTTCGCAGTGGTCGGGTTCTGAAAGAGCAAGAGGTCTATGCGTTGCTCAGTGCACTGGAGGAAGTAGAGGCCGCCGCGTTTTGTCCGCATGGACGGCCTATCGTCAAGTTCTTTTCTGAGTCTGATCTAGAACAAATGTTTGGACGCGCCTAGCGGGATTTGCTTGGCAGAGTAGCTGATGTCCCAAAATGTTGTCATTGTTACCGGTCCGACCGCGAGTGGAAAATCAGCACTTGGGTTTGATCTGCTGCAGCAGTTTGACGCTGAGATCATCAATGGCGACTCGGTGCAAATCTATCGAGACTTCACCATCGGTAGTTGTAAGCCGACCGAGCAAGAATTGTCGGCGGTCGCCCATCATCTATATTCAGCTATTGATCCAACTGAGCACTTTGATGCAGCGCAATTTGTTTCTAAAGCAGATGCCGCGATCACTGAAATCGCCGCGAGGGGGCGACTGCCCTTAGTTGTCGGTGGTACCGGACTCTACCTGCGTTCATTGCTCTGTGGGCTCGTCCCAGTGGAAAAAATCTCAGCTGAAACGAAGCAGGAAGTTGCAGCGCACTTGGCTGAGTTGCGCGAGAAATCAGCTGACGAAACCCAGTTTCGCACCTTGGTGCATCAATGGTTTAAGAGCTTAGACCCAAGGATGGCAGAGAGGCTCCACCCAGCGGATCTACAGCGTATGCGTCGAGCAGCTGAAGTGTTGTTGGGAACTGGCTGTTCCTTGGCTGATTTACAAGATCGACATTTAAATAGTGAGAAACGGTATCGTGCTTTGGTGATTGTATTGTTGCCTGAACGCTCGCAGCTCTATGAAGCCATTGATGCCCGCGTCGATACCCTGTTTGAGCAGGGCTTGATTGCCGAAGTCCAGGCGTTACAAGAGCGCTACTCGCAGGAGTGTCAGCCGTTTGCTTCGATTGGCTATCGCCACGTTTGTGAGTATTTGGCCAAGCAGTACGACTTTGAGGAAATGGTTCGTTTGCTCAAGCGGGATACTCGGCGCTTTGCCAAGCGTCAAATGACTTGGTGGCGCAATGAGCCGGCAAAGCTCGGTTGGTCAGAGCTTCGCCCTGTGGAATGGAAAGCGGGCGATATTTCCGAGCAGATTGCCGGGGTAATTAGAGGGTTTCTCAATAATTCACAGGATCTTAGCAAGCCAGGCATTGCGTTTTTAGCGGTTTGCTAGTTAGATGTCTGCGGCCCGAACAGTCCAGGGCGTTAGATGTTCTACAAAGTTGTTCAGCCGGGTTGTTTTGCCCGGACAACTTATTTTGTCTGCCTCTCGTACATCGAGTATGTCAAAAAGGCGCTAGCCTTTTTAACACTGGTGTGATGAAAAATGGACCGTCAAACGCGACTCCATTGAAATCAAACCAAAGGACAATGGAGCGAAGAACCCCTCGGCCCACGGTTGGGGCTTCTGTAGACTATGAGAGCCAGGAATAAGATCGCGATTGATTCTTGCTATGGCTATTAGGAGATAGGCTTGGATGGTTGATTTCAGCCAATACTTAGATTTCGAAGCTCCAGTAGTAGAGCTTGAAGAAGAACTTAAGAGAGTTCGATCTCTGGTCGAGGCTGGAGATCTTTCGCAGGCATCGGAAGTCGAGAAGCTTGAGAAGAAACTTGAGAAAGTTCGCGGTGAAGTCTATGGTTCTTTGACTGATTATCAGCGCGTTCGTTTGTCTCGTCATTTTGAACGACCATTTAGTTACGATTACATCAATGCAATAATTACAGACTTTGTAGAGTTGCATGGCGATCGGCTTTTCATGGACGATGCCGCGATTGTTGGTGGTATCGGTCGTTTCTATGGTCGTCCAGTGATGGTGGTGGGTCATCAGCGCGGGCGCACGACTCAGGAGCGTTTGAAACGAAATTTCGGCATGACGTTGCCTGAGGGGAATAGAAAGGCTCAGCGTCTGTTTAAGCTAGCCGAGCGGTTTAAGTTGCCGGTATTGACCCTGATCGATACGCAAGGGGCTTATCCTGGTATAGAAGCAGAGGCGCGAGGACAGGCTGAGTCGATAGCACGAAATTTATTTGTGCTTGCTGGATTAAAAACTCCAATAATTTCAATAGTTATCGGTGAAGGTGGAAGTGGTGGGGCTTTAGCTCTTGGTGTTTGTGACCGATTACTAATGTTAGAGAACTCAACATACTCAGTGATAACGCCAGAGGGCTGTGCTTCCATCTTGTGGGGTAAAGCTGAAAGTGATACTTCGGGCGAGCATGCTGCACAGGCAGCAGGAGCGCTTAAGGTCACAGCGAAAGCTCTCGCGAGCAATGGGGTTGTTGATGACATTGTGCTCGAGCCTCCCGGTGGTGCGCACCGTGATAGGGAGCGAGCAGCAGAGCTGCTTGGTGAGGCAATTGCCAAACACTTAGCAGAACTTTCCTCAATGAGTCTCGATGAGCTCCTTGAAGCGAGATACGCGAAGTTTCGAGGGATGGGTACAGTAAAGTAGTGGCTATCACCTCTTCAGAATCCTTTTACATACTATTAGACGGCTAACCATAACTTAGGGAACAGGACTGTGACGAAATTTCCTCCAGGATATATTCCTCTCACTCATCATCAGATCGGCGGAAGTGGTAACGGACAAGGTGGCGGACGTTCGGATAACGGCGGGGGAGGATCGAAATCCCGCGGTGGTGGAAAGGGTAGAAGCAGCAACAAGAAACCCAATTCACGTAGAACCGGTGGTGGTGAAAACCGCGGAAATACCGGTGGTGGAAACAGACGCCCATCTCGGCCGAAGCGTTCGTCTGACTCCGGCGAGTAGCGTTTATATCGCACTTGTTGTTGACAGAGCTCGAGTGAGCAGCTAAAAACCCACAATAATGGTGGCTTTTGGCCACCATAATCGTATAGGACGTAGTGAGGCCCCTCTATGGGTAAAGACGAAAATCTCGAATTGAATGGTGTTGTCCGGGAATGTTTCCCCAATACTACGTTTCGAGTTGAACTTGAGAATGGCCACGAACTGTTGGCGTATTTAGCTGGCAAGCTTCGCAAGCACTACATTCGCGTGCTGCCGGGCGATCATGTTTTGGTGCATATCTCCCCCTACGATCTTACTCGTGGCCGGATAACTCGACGCTTTACGAAACCACCTAAGAAGACTCCTGTTGAAGCGCCGAAGACTGAGGGTTCTTCAGATAACGGAAGTGGTAGCTCGAGCTAATTGACGGTGCTGAAACCCCAGTGCCGCTGTTCTGAGGTTATACTGTGTCGTCTTCAACTGAGTCGTCATCAACTGAATCGACCCTTGTCGACTCTTCCGCACTTGTAGAACTTAGCGAAGAGCAACAGCTTCTTCAGGATAGTGTTCGCAAGTTTGTACGCAGCGAACTCATACCGGTTGCCGGAGAGCTAGACGAAAAAAGTGAATTCCCCAAAGAGCTACTAAAGAAAGCTCATAGCTTGGGGTTCCTCAATCTAGTCACGCCTGTTGAATACGGCGGGACCGGCCTCAATCACGTTGATTCCTGTTTAATTATCGAAGAGCTTGCCTATGGCTGTGGTGGCTTTACGACTTCCGCAGTTGTAAATGATCTCGGTCTACTTCCGATTATCTTCTCTGGGTCAGATGAGCAGAAGGAGCGGCTCATTCGGCCCGTTGCTGAGAAGGGGCTCTTTCAGTCGTTTTGCCTCACTGAGCCTGGTTCTGGTTCAGATGCCGCGGGATTGCGTTCTAAGTTGGAGAAAGTCGAAGGCGGCTATCGTCTCAACGGGTCTAAGCAATGGATAACCAACGGCGGCTATGCAAGCCAATTTACGGTCTTTGCAACTCTCGATCCGGCGAAGAAGCATAAAGGTATTTGCTGCGTCGTGGTCTCGGTTGAGAGCGAAGGAGTAAGCACTGGTCCCCATGAGAACAAGATGGGGCAGCGTTGTTCAAATACGACGACAGTGCAATTCGACAATGTGTTTGTTCCGGAAGAGAATCTGATCGGCGCAGAGGGGGAAGGCTTCCCAATTGCGATGCGGACTCTGGATGCTTCTCGCCCGATGACGGCGATAATGGCCGTGGGAATTGCTCGCCGAGCGTTTGATGAGAGTCTTCGGTATGCACTGGATAGAAAACAGTTTGGTACGCCGATAGCCCAGTTTCAATCGATTCAGCAAATGCTCGCCGATGCGGCAACTGAAATAGATGCAGCTCGTTTACTGACATTGCGCTCCGCAGTACTCATCGACAGCGGCAAAAGCAGCACCCTGGAGTCATCTATGGCCAAGCGCTTTAGTGCTGATGTTGCCATGAAAATTACCACTGATGCAGTGCAGATTTTTGGTGGATATGGCTACACAAAGGAGTATCCGGTAGAGAAGCTGATGCGCGATGCCAAGCTGATGCAAATCTATGAGGGGACGAGCCAAATCCAGCGCCTCGTAATAGCTCGAGAATTGATCGAGCGAGCATCCTAGCTCAATTGCCTCTGAAAAGAGTTTGAAAATAACCAGCCCCAAGTGACGTCAAATATACTATAATGAGAATAACTCAGGTTCCTGGGTAACTACCCAGAACTACATTATTATTTGAGGTCTGTTCAGATCGTATGAGATCCTTTTTTGGCCCTATGTCCACTCCAGAAGCAAATACAAGCAAAACAGAAGCAGAAGAAATCGAGGATTCGAGCGGTTCGACGAAGGAAGCGCCCGGAGTGCCGAAGCGTGGTTCTAAGATAGATCTCGAACAGAGCGTCGCCAAATCCTTTTTCCTCGGTCAAGTTATCGAAGAGAATTTTTTCCCGTTTCCCTCGTTTGAAGACGAAGAAGCAGAAACGCTGCGGATCGTCCTCGAATCGATTGACCGATTCCTTGATGGAAAGAATGAAGAGTTTCGCGAGTACGACGAGAAAGGGGAGCAGCCGCAGGAATACATCGATGCGTTGAAGGAACTTGGGCTATTCGGTTTAATTATTCCCGAGGAACACGATGGAATTGGTTTTTCGAACGCGGCGTACTCTCGAATTATTCAGCAGTCGAGCAAATATGATGCCTCGACATCATTAACCATCGGTGCACACAGCTCGATCGGGATGAAAGGTCTTCTACTTTTCGGAAGCGACGATCAAAAAAGTCGCTATCTTTCCAAACTAGCCAGCGGTGAAATGATTGCGGCGTTTTGTTTAACGGAGCCGAGCTCGGGCTCCGATGCAGCGTCAATTAAGACAACCGCGGAGCAACAGGACGACGGCTCTTGGATACTGGATGGAGAAAAGATTTGGATAACGAATGGTGCCTTTGCCGATTTCTTCACTGTATTTGCACGGACAGATAGTGAAGCCGGAAAGATCTCTGCGTTTATTGTCGAGCGAAGTTGGGAGGGTGTTTCTACTGGTCCCAAAGAGGACAAGCTCGGCATTCGAGCTTCTGCTACGACCAGCGTTCGATTCGATGGGGTTCGTGTACCCGCGAATTGCTTGCTCGGACCAGAAGGTAAGGGCTTCAAGGTCGCTATGGAGGTGCTCAACAATGGGCGCACAGGCTTAGGCGGCGGTTGTGTAGGTGGTCTGAAAGCCTGTATTCAACGATCTGCGAGGCAGGCAGCTGAGCGCAAGCAATTCGATCGACCAATTGCCGAATTCGGCCTAGTAAAAGAAAAGATCGCTCAGATGACCGTCGATTGTTTTGCGGCGGAGAGTGCGGTGAGTATGGTCGCCCATTTCATTGATTCGGGAGTGAAGGATTATTCGATCGAAGCTGCTTGCAGCAAAGTGTATTGCAGTGAGGTGCTGTGGCGGGCAGTAAACGAGTCACTTCAGATCGCCGGTGGAAACGGATACATGAAAGAGTTTCCCTATGAACGGATGCTCCGTGATTCGCGGATCAACATGATTTTTGAAGGGACCAATGAAATCCTTCGTTTGTACATTGCGCTCTCTGGAATGAAAGATGCGGGGCAATATCTCAAGGATGTTGGGAAAAGTGTTGAGAACATTTTCAACGATCCGATTAAGGGTTTTGGCGTGCTCTCTGGATATGCAACGAACAAGTTGTCACAGATCACTTCACTTGGGCGTGACAAAATTGAATCAGTGCATCCAACACTCGCCGATGAAGCAGTGGTGTATGAAAAAGCGACCGCTGAGCTTGCGAAGGCAACCGAAGTACTTCTGCGCAGACATGGGAAAGATATCATCGGTAAGCAATTCGCAATGAAACGACTTGCAGATGTGGTCGTCGATTTGTTCGTTGGAATATCGGTGTTATCTCGAGTAAGCCGAATGTTGCAGGAACACAGCAAGGAACACTGCGTGCAGCCGGTTGAGATTGCTAAAATCTTCACTCAGCAAGCGCGTCGACGTATCTCTAGTAACTTGCGACTCATTGAGAAAAATAACGAAGATGATCAAATGAAGGCATTGTCCGATTTCATCGTTGCCGAGGGTGGATACCCTTGGGATACGGTTTAGCCGTCGTTGCGCATTGACGCCGTTTAGCCAAGAGAGTCGCCGAGAATTCCCCATTGTGCGACGCTTGGTGGCGCATTCGGATCGTTAAACGGCCGAGTGTAGCGCAGCCCCCATTGGTGATCGACAACAGTATACATGGTCCTACCGTTATGAGTGTTCCAACTAAGGGGAACATGCACGTAGAACAGACCGAGTTGCAGGGCCTCCTGATAGGGGGCTCCATGGCTTTTAGCTAAAGCTGCGTTAAATCCCGTGTCGCTTAACAAAGTGGTGTAGAGGCCAGTTTGCGGCTCCCAGAAGATAATATCGTCAATTCCGTCTCCAGAAACATCACCTCGAACGGTGTGATCTGCTGAGCTACTGCCGAAATCATAGATTGCGGCTGCCTGATCCGATGAGCGGATTACATAGGTTTGCCCAGTCTCGGGCCTAAACACGGCGACGTCGAAAATGCCATCACCATCGTAGTCTTGGGCTTTTGGTATGTCGCCCCCGCGCCCCCAGATTACAAAGCGAAGTCCGCCGTCACGTTGTTGGATAAGAAAGAACCAGTAGTCTCGAAAAAGTCGCGCGACTGCAGGATTGGTGACTCCTCGCTGTTCCCAGGCTCCGGGGATAATAGTATCACCGTATATGCCGAACCAAAGCGCGTTGGCTTTCACACCATTGTCAAAGGTAAACCCAGGTCCATTTAGAAACCATAGAAGATATTGACCCCATTGTCGGATGACGCCAACGTTTGAAGTTGCGTCCTTTGGTTGATAGACGAATGGAGTGTCGCCAGCGGCGCCGAACGGAAATCCGATGTGATTGCCGGCTGCGGCAAAGTCGCGAATATACCAATAGCCGTTCGAGGGGCGCCAGACGACGGGGTTTGAGTTTCCGTCCCCGTCGGGATCAAATGGCGCTCCGGCATAGACGAAGGGGCGAGGGCTCAGGCCCGGGTGAGCTGGATGTCCACCTTCATAGATCTCAACAAGATCCCGTACTCCATCGCCATCCGAATCAAAGTTGTTGGGGTCGCTGACATCGCCAACCCCATAGAAGTTGTCACAGTTCACATCTTCCAAATGATCAGGAATGCCATCGCGATCGCGATCTTCTTGAGAGAGAAACGTGCAGTTTGAAACGGAGACCGCATTTGAGGGCGGACTGAGTTGTTGTTGTGTGTTGCACTTCGCCTCAATGTGCATTGCAACGGTCCCGAGGGAACGGGGGAGATGGAATTGAAAGACGCCTTCGTTTCGAACTACGTCAATCGACTGTTCAACAATAACCAGAGGAATAGGAGTAGGGTCTGAGCCTATGCGATAGCTCAACTGGAGCGAAGTAGAACCAAGTCGGTATTGGGAGCAAAGCTTGACCTTCACCTGGCCCAAATAGGTCTCGGGCAATTCAACAGCATGCCCATGGCTCGTGCAGAACAACAAGGCAGACAACATCCCAAATAGGGCCTTAATACGAAAGCTTCTCATTTCAACAACGCTTTAAAGAACGAAACCGGCAAAGGGACGCCGGCATTACCAACAAAATTACTGCTAAATAAATAGTCGAGTAAAATGGTATTAAACTTGAGCGAAAAGAAATCCCTAGATCGAGGCATATAAGGGCACCCCGAGGTGTGGTTTTCAGGTGCCGGGTTACTTTTTGTGGTTTTCAGGTGCCGGGTTACTTTTTATTGGTACGGCGGGCCTAGTTTTAGGTAGGGGGTTACATTTTATTGCTGGTTTCTTAGGTGGTTTCTTAGGCGGGTTTCTTAGGTAGGGGGTTACATTTAATCGGATTGGCAAAAACGGCTGAGTCAGCGGTTTTTGCTGACTTCATGGGTGATAACAAGTCTTGCCTTAGGGACCTAGAGCTCAGTGGGGATGTCTTTGCGTACGTTTTCGGGATAATATTGGTCGAGATTGTCGATTGCATCTCTAGCTGCTTGCTCTTCCACGTTTGGCATCACCAGCAGGACTTTCACGTAGAGATCGCCTGTGGTTCCGCTATTGGGGTCTTTTACCCCACGACTCTTTATACGGAGGCGTTTTCGGGCGTCCCAGCCTTCTGGAAGGCGGACCTTTACTGGTCCCGTAAGGGAGGGCACTTCAAGCTCTGCTCCTTTTAAGAGTTCTGAGGGCTTTACCGGTAACTTCACCGTGAGGTCCCAGCCTTCGCGCTCTACGAGGAGGTGCGGCACTATGCCAATTCGCACTTTCACTGTTTGACGGGGGAACTCATTTTTCTCCGGAAAGGTCAGTTCGAGCATTGTGCCATCAAGTATCCCGGCTGGGATACGTATCGTTTCTTTCCTTACCTTTCCCCCCTGATCAATTGAGATTTCCCGAGTGGTGCCCTTCACCGACTCCAGCGCGTCGATTCGCTGATATATGGTTCTTACTCCTCTCAGACGGTCAGCTAGCGATCCGTTCTCGCTTGGCGTCTTTTTCTGCTTTTCATCCTGCTTGGTGCCTTCATCAACCAAGTCGGCGCGTGAAAAACCAAGCGAGTCCCAGATTGAGTCAATAATACTGGGCTTCCTTTTCCGGGCTTCGCCAGCTCCTGCATTTGCTGCCGCGCTTGCTGAACTTGCGGGTTTTTCTTTCTCTTCCTCGAGGATAGTTGCTTGCACGCGGAAGGTACTGTCCTTGCGTTTCCGCTTCTCAGCCCCTTCTTGGCGTTTTAATTCCTTGTCGTATTGCTGTTTAGTCTTCAGATTCGAAAGGGTTTCGTAGGCTGTCTGAATGATATGGAAGTCTTTTCCATCATCGGGATTGCTCCCTGTGTCCGGGTGATATTTCAGCGCCAGGCGTCGATACCCCTGCTTTACCTCATCAATCGAAGCGGTGCGGGGAATCTCAAGAATCAGATAGTAATCAGGTTTGGGCATAATCTAAACAGTATTCTAACGAAATATTACCCAATTTCGGAACTGGAAAATACGCATTAACGCTAATTTCTGTCGGGATCTCGATAGAAATGCGATTTTTCTTATTTGCCCAAGCAGCACTCCGATGCCTAGAATAAGTGCCTACAGTCTTGTGACCTTCTTAAGATGGAAGATGTATGAAAAAGATCCTAGTACCCGTTAAACGAGTGCCCGACTACGAGATGAAAGTGAAAATCTCGTCTGAGGGGAACAGTATAGCCACTGAAGGAATCAAATGGATTGTCAATCCGTTTGATGAAATCGCTGTTGAGGAGGCGCTCCGGATCAAGGAAGCGGCGGGCGATGTGGAGATTGTGATTGTTTCAATCGGTCCCGACGGAACCACTGAGCAAATACGAACCGCGCTGGCGATGGGTGCTGATCGGGCGATTCTCGTTAAGACTGATGAGAGTATAGATTCAGATGCTGCGAGTCGAATTCTTCAAGCCGTGTATGCGCGCGATGAATTCGATCTTGTGATCATGGGCAAGCAGGCAATTGATTCGGATGCGAATCAATGTGGGCAGTTGCTCTCAGCTCGCTTGGGTCTTCCTCAGGCAACCTTCGCTTCAAAAGTGGTGCTCAAAGACGATTGGAGTGCTGCCGATGTCACGAGAGAGGTTGATGGAGGATTGGAAACCATCACTGTTTCACTACCCGCAGTGATAACAACGGACCTGCGGCTGAATGAACCAAGATACCCATCGTTGCCAGGCATCGTGAAAGCTAAGAAGAAGCCGCTTGAGGAACTCTCCCTTGCTGATTTGGCGATCGATGCGTCGCCGAAGGTGCGAGTGGTGAAAATGGAACTTCCCGCAGAACGTTCGGCAGGAATTAAGGTCGACTCAGTTGATCAACTCGTCGACAAGTTGCAGAACGAAGCCAAGGTCATTTAACGAAGAATTGAGGAGCGCGCAGGTTGTGATTCTTGCTTATCTCGAACACAGTGAAACATCTTTACCAAAATCAGCCCTGGTTACTATCTCTGCTGCCTTAGCTGCAAAAGCGGCGCATGGCCATGATAAGGCGGTGGGTCTGTTACTCGGCCAAGACGGTGTGGCGGACGCAGCCAAGCAGGCAGCGAACTATGGCCTGGACGAAGTGGTCTATATTTCGCACCAGAGTTTAGCGACCTATTTGGCCTTACCGTATCAGCAAGCGATTCAAACAGTCTGTGCGGAGCTCTCACCGACTTTGGTGCTATCGGCTGCTAACACGAGGGGAAAAGATCTAATGCCACGTGTTGCACAAGCATTAGATGCTGGTCAGGCAAGTGACATCTTGGCGTTCGTTGAGGGTGGATTATTTAAGCGACCGATGTTTGCCGGGAATATTTTGGCCGAGGTCGAAATTACCACGGATGTAAAGGTTGGTACGGTGCGGACGACAGCTTTTGATCCAGCTGTTGATGCCGGTTCCGCGGGTTCCGTGAGAGAGATCGCAGCAAGTATTGATACCACTAGCGCTCAACAATTTGTCTCTTTCGATACTGTTGAGAGTGCCCGGCCGGAGCTCACCGAAGCTGAGGCGGTCGTGAGTGGTGGTCGTGCAATGAAGTCTGCTGAAAATTTCGACCAATACATTGCTCCGTTGGCTGATGCACTTGGGGCGGCAATCGGAGCGAGCCGGGCCGCGGTCGATTCTGGATATGCACCAAATGATTGGCAAGTCGGTCAAACCGGAAAGGTCGTCGCGCCAAACTTGTACATTGCCATCGGTATCTCTGGTGCCATTCAGCACTTGGCGGGAATGAAGGATTCGAAAGTGATTGTTGCGATTAATACCGATCCGGAGGCCCCGATTTTTGAGATTGCCGATTACGGCCTTGTGGCTGATTTATATGAGGCCGTGCCGGAACTCACAGAGAAGATTAAGCAAATAAAGTCGTGATAGAACGTTCAGTCGATTCTTCAAGAAGTCTCGTCTTGCGCGTGAGCGTTTTTTGCTTGGCGTTACTTCTGTTGAGTAGTGCGAGTGCCTGTTCGAGCAAAGCAGAAACTACTGACGTTTATTTTCGCAAAAAAGATGGAACAACCACTCCGGTAATTTCTTCTGAAGTAGCGCGCACAGGCGGGCAAATCCAACTTGGTTTGATGTATCGCAAAGAAATGGCGGCCAGCCAGGGTATGTTGTTTGTCTTCGGGAGCGACAAACCGCGCTCCTTTTGGATGAAGAATACCTATCTTGAATTAGATATGATTTTTGTTAACTCTGAGATGCAAGTCGTATCTATCACGCGACGAGCTGTGCCTTTGAGTGAAACTCCCCGTAAGAGCGAGGCCCCAGCTACCTACGTGCTTGAAGTGCTGGGTGGCAGCGCTCACGCATGGGGACTAGAAAAGGGAGATACGATGGTGCTCCCAGAGAGTTTTCAGTAAATCCTACTTGCGGTTCTCAAGCGGGACATAGGGCCGTTCCGTTTCGCCGATATACACCTGTCGTGGTCGGGCGATTCGAAAGTTCCCAGAGTTTACCATTTCTCGCCACTGGGCGATCCAGCCTGGTAATCTCCCCAAGGCAAACATCGCGGTAAACCCGTTCACAGGTATGCCGAGTGCTGCGTAGATAATGCCGCTATAAAAGTCGACATTCGGATAGAGCTTTCGTTCGATGAAGTAATCATCTGAGAGGGCTATCTCTTCGAGTTCGATTGCAACATCAAGCAGCGGATCTTTGAGCGGAACTTTCTTTAGAACCTTATGGCAGGATTCTTTGAGAATCATCGCTCTCGGGTCGTAGTTCTTGTAGACGCGGTGCCCAAATCCCATGAGTCGGACTTTGCTGTCTTTGCTCTTGGCAAGCTCAACAAATTTTCTCACATCGCCGCCGCCACTCACTATGTCGTTGAGCATCTCAATGACCCGTTGGTTTGCACCACCGTGACGAACTCCCCAAAGGGCAGAAATACCAGCCGAGACACAAGCGTAGAGATTCGCGAGACTACTTCCGACCACGCGTACGGTAGAGGTTGAGCAGTTCTGTTCGTGGTCAGCGTGAAGAATCAACAACAAGTCGAGCGCTTCGACGATATCCGGGTCGAGATAGTATTGCTCAGCCGGAGTGGCAAACATCATGTTGAGAAAGTTCGCACAGTACGAAAGACTGTTGTCGGGGTAGATGAACGGTTGCCCGATTGACTTCTTGTAACTGAAGGCCGCCATCGTTGGGAGCTTGGCCATCAAACGAACCATGCCCAGATCTTGGCGCTCCACGTCACTTGGGTCTTCCCAGTCCTGATAAAAAGTGTGGCAAGCAGAAACGACCGAAGCGAGTATTGCCATCGGATGGGCATCTCTCGGGAAGCCGTCATAAAATCGCTTCATGTCCTCATGGATCAGCGTATGTCGTGTAAGTTTGGCGGTGAACGACTCAAGCTCCTCCTTCAGTGGAAGATCCCCGTAGATCAAAAGATGACTCGTTTCGACAAAGGACGATTTCTTTGCGAGTTCTTCAATCGGAATCCCCCGGTAGCGAAGAATTCCTTTTTCGCCATCGATGAAAGTAATCGCACTCTTACAGGAGCCAGTGTTGGCAAAGCCGTCGTCAATAGTGATATAGCCGCTATCGTTTCGCAGCGACGAAATATCTATGGCTTTTTCATCCATTGAACCAACGACCACAGGAAGTTCGATTGTCCTGCCATCTGGAAGAGTTAGGGTAGCTGTTTGCTGTTTATTTGAATCGGACATGCGATTTGCTATAGCGCAGGACCACTTCTGCAAGCAATGGAGCAATCGCAAGTTTCTTTAAAAGCCGAGGAAATAACTGTCGAAATGTTGATTGTTGGCTTAACTGAGCGGGTCAAAAATCAGGAAGTAAGCCCAAGGGAGAATAGCGACAAAGAAATAGAAGCAAGACATCGCCCCTAAGGCCTTTGGCACCCAGCGAACTCTCGTGGCTGCCTGAGCGAGCATGAAGATGCAGAGGATTGCCATCGTTTTTACACAGAGTAGCACTGGGATATGGCCGAATTGTTCCATCATCGGTCTTAGAAGCGGGTTTCCTTCAGACTCAAGTCCAAACCGTGAAACCCCAAGCGCTGTAAGGTAGGCATCGGTGATCTGCAGCAAGACAAGGAACAAGGCAATTCGATACGTGGGAGTAAGCAGAGGCAGGTAATTGTCTCTCGCATATGTCCTAAATATCGTCGGTTCGCTAATTTCCACCGCTCTCCTCACCACAACACCACATTGACCACACTACTGTTATGCAGCTTTTGACGGGAAGTGACGCAGAAAGAAGGGGGTCTTTCGCATTAAATACCTATGTATTTCCAGGGATTTAAAGCAGCCCCTGAGCGTAGCTCGCTCGGTGGCTAAAATGGGTTCTCTACCGCAACGACTGGTCGAGGCGCAGTTCTGGCAAGGTCCCAGAGCGACAATAGTTCGATCATAGTAGCGGGGTGGAGCTCGGGAGGGCGAAGCTTTGGGTCCGGTGCGCCGTAGAAACTAACTGGATGCATGCCGGCACTCGTCGATCCTGGAGCCCGATATGCCTTCTCGGAACCAGGATCGAAGTTGTGAGCGGCCAAGACCTGCGCCCAGTCTTCAAGCTGCGAGACAAAGGTATTCATCAAATATCCCGAATGGCGAAAATGTTGAAACCTCCATCCGCCGTAGAGTTGTGTGAATACATACAAGATAAGAACTGAAACAGCGGAACCGATTTTCAAACGAGTCGGTCGCTCTGACAAACTCACAATACAGTCCCGCACAAGCGGGAGAACTAGAAGAACCAGACCGATCGAAGGGAGAGCTTGATACCGAAGCGATATCGCATGCTCTGGCCCCCAGCGAAGGCGACCCACACCGATTAGTAGAAAGGGAATACAGATAAACGCTTGAGCTATGGCCCAGCAAAGGAGCGAATCTTTTCGCTCTCGATGGAGCAGCGCGTAGAGCAGAAAAAACATATTTGCGAGAAGACCTACACCGACCGCAAACCAGGCATTCGTCTGCTGACCGAAGGCGAGCAACGATTTTACCTGAGTCAGAGCAAGGAAATCGGGGAAGGGTAGGAGTCCGGTTCCGCGGGCTATCGTGCCAAACTGGGAACCAGCAATCACATAATCACTCAATTTGCTGAGTTCGAAGGCTGGTCGCTCTTCAAGCGAGAGTCCAGAACCATCTCGAAACAAGTAGTAGAGTAGCCCGGTCAGGAGCAAAGGGCTGAGCAGTGCAGCAGAATACTGACTCAGAGAGCCGAGTTGTGCTTGAACGCCACCGTTTTTGCGGCAGTAGAGAACCGCAAGCAGGGGGAGCAAGACGATGCCTGAAAACACAACGCCAAAAGATAACATTGAAAGAAACCAGGTAGTGGCAAAGAGGTAGAGCTTCGAGCGAGTGCCCTGGCGTAGGTACTCGAAACTGAGGTTTGCAGCGAGGAGGAAAAACGCTACGGCAAGTAGGCTACTTTGGCAAAGCGCCCATTGGATTGCGGCGCTATGAAGAAAGCTAATCAGGTAGAGGAATGCAAGGGTTCTCCCGATCAGAACTCTTTGTGGGAGGGCACGGTTGAGGTTCTGTACCAGCTTTGAAATAAGCAGGGCATTACTACAGTGCAGGGCGATTGAAACAAGTGTCCAGCCGCCATACTGCTGGCCAAACAGCTTGTATTCAAGCAAGTAGAGCAAGGAAAACACTGGAATGACATGCTCGTTGTGTGAAACAAATAGCGAGGAAAGCCCGCCTTCGAAAAGGCGACCTAGGAAAAACCACTCGTCAAAATGGAAATACACATCTCGACGAAAGTGCACGGCACAAGCTGTGAGAAATAGGAAGCATAGGGCCGCTAAGCGTGGAGCGGGTTTCCAGTAATACTGGGAAAAGAGGAACACAAGAACAAGGCTGCAGAGTATAAGACTTGGAAGCAATAGAGTCGTGCTCAGTGATTTCTGTAGATGCATCCGGGTATTGGAAACCTGAAAGAAATCGATGCGGCTTCGGACACGTAGTTTGGAGCGAGCTGGAATGCGGTTTCGAACGACGAGTTGTACAGTGGAGATATTGGGGACTGGGATATGCCAACTCAGAGTGCGCCACTTTTGATCGAACGAGTAGGGAGGAATGGTTTGAGTTCCAAGCGAGACCCCATCACTGCCTATAAGATCTATTGAAAGCATTGAATGTGACTCTACCCCAAAAAATAGCGCAGAATACTGTGCAACGACGACATTGCCTTGCACCGGGATCCAAGAGCTTGTGCAGGTTGTGCCAGTGGGGGAAGGGCGAGCGAGGAGAAAATCAGCAAAGGTAAAATCAATGGTTTCACCTTTTACGGGTTCACAGGACTCAGCCCCTACCCAGTGTGCGTTTTCAAAACCTTGAAATCGCAGTGTTTGCTCAGAATGTAACTCTTGAAGAAGAAGCCCAGCGCCAATAGCAAGCAGCGCGAAAATGACAGATAAAACGATCGAGCGCATAGAACGTGTCGAACTCAAGAATAAAATGATTCGATTGCTTGAACTACCTGGTCTTGCATCTCTGTTGTGAGCTCTGGGTAAATCGGCAGGGCGAGCGTGTGCTCGGCCGCATGTTCGCTTAGCGGGAGATCTCCTTTGCGATATCCAAGCGAGGAAAAGCACTCCTGTAGGTGTAACGGGAGCGGATAGTAGACTTCGTGTCCTATCTGCTGCTCTCGCAAATAGTGACGAAGCTCATCGCGTTTCTCTGGAACTTCGATAATGAACTGGTTGTAAATATGAGATTGCTCATCATAGATATTTCTCGGGAGCCGGATTTGGGGGTGGGAAAATCGCTGCCGATAGTAGCGTGCATTCGATTGCCGCTTACCATGCCATGAGTTGAGATACGGCAATTTCGTGTGGACAACCGCGGCTTGGATAGGATCTAATCGAAAATTTCCTCCAACAATGCGGTGATAATATTTAGGTTCCGCTCCGTGGTTTCGAAGGATTTGTAGCTTCTCGTACAGCTCCGTATCACTGGTAGTGATAACTCCACCATCGCCTATCGCTCCAAGATTCTTGCTCGGAAAGAAGGAAAAACAACCGAAGCAGCCCATCGAACCGGCTGAAGCAGTGCCCTGCTCTGAGGGATACTTGGAGCCAAGCGCTTGAGCCGCGTCTTCAACTATCGGTATCCCAAATTCTGCTCCAAGTCTGAGGATCGGGTCCATATCAGCGCATTGCCCATACAAATGTACCGGGAGGATTGCCTTTACCTTGGGAACCTCTGTGGGGTTTTCGCTCAACCAATCGGCGATTGAGGCAGGATCGATAGTATAGGAGTTGGGGTCAATGTCGATAAAGACAGGCCGCGCATGGAGGCGGGCAATCACACCCGCGGTCGCAAAGAACGAATAGGGAGTGGTCAGTACGAGATCTCCTGGTCCGATGTCTAGGGCCATCAGTGAAGCAAGCAAGGCGTCAGTGCCAGAGGACACTCCTACTGCATAGGCACTGCCCACGTACTTGGCAATTTCCGCCTCGAGATGCTCTACTCTTTCGCCACCGACGTAGCACGTTGAGTCAATGACATCGAGTACCGCCTGCTTGATCTCCGCTTCGATAGTCGCAAGCTGGGCACCTAAATCTAATAAAGGAACGGGGCGAGCATTCATTTGCTAATCTCGAGTAACACCTGGCCGTCTGAAACTTCATCACCTGGCTCGACGCAAACGGCGACTACAGTGCCAGAACTAGGGGCGAATATGTTGTTTTGCATCTTCATTGCTTCCAGCCGGGCTACCACGGCTCCTTCAGTCAATTTCTCGCCTGGAGCGACGAGGAGTTCGACGACCACACCGGGTATGGGAGCGCAGACCTGAATGTCGCCCGATGCGGACTTGCGATTCGACTGAACGTTCTTTGGGGCTCTCTTAGAGGGGTTCTTGGCAGAACCCTTATACGGTTCTTGCTGAGAAACGCTTTTCTCGAATGCGACGCGGTAGGTTCGGCCCGAGAGAGCAAACTCGACTACGTCACGCTCTTGGCGAAGCACCTCTACTTCGTAGGTAGTATCGTTTACCACAACGCGGACGAGTCTCATTTCCAATCGTCCTCACCTGTGCTTTGCTCAAGCCAAGTTGCTCGCTCCTGGGGGAGGGCTGGTTCGCAATAGGAAATTCTGCCAAACGGGCCGCTTGCTTCATGTCCTCGCAAGAGAAGTGCGGTGCCGATTGCCGTGATGAGCTCTGGCTCAGGAGAGCCAGGTGTTTCATCATTGTCTTTTGTACTGCGACTCATAACGGAATATTTCCGTGTTTCTTTTTCGGATTGCTTTGCTGTTTATTCTGCAGCATTTCGATCGCTCGAATAAGGTGGAGCCGTGTATGCTGCGGTTCGATTACTGCATCAATATAGCCAAGCGATGCCGCTGTCCAGGGGTTCGCGAACTGTGAGCGATACTCGGCAACCAACTCGGTTCTTCGTTGATCGGCATCTTTGGCCGATGCGAGTTCTTTTCGAAAAATAATATTGACCGCACCTTCTGGTCCCATGACTGCAATTTCCGCTGTAGGGTAGGCGAGGTTGATATCTCCGCGAATATGTTTCGAACTCATTACGTCATAAGCACCCCCGTACGCTTTTCGAGTAATGAGCGTAACTTTTGGGACAGTTGCTTCTGCGAACGCGTAGAGTAACTTAGCACCGTGCCTAATGATTCCACCAAATTCTTGTTTAGTGCCAGGGAGGAAGCCCGGTACGTCAACGAAGGTTAGCAGTGGAATGTTAAACGCGTCACAGAATCGAACAAAGCGTGCGGCTTTTGTGCTCGCGTCAATATCCAGACAACCGGCGAGTACTTGCGGTTGGTTAGCTACGATACCGACGCTATGCCCATTCATCCGAGCAAACCCAATTAGAATATTTTGAGCAAACCCAGCATGCACTTCGACAAAACGCCGGTCATCGATAACGCTCAGCAACAACTCGCGCATATCATACGGTTGATTTGCTTGATCGGGAATCAAACCATTGAGTGATGGCTCTGTTCGATCAGCTGGATCTTCGGTAGTGCTGCGTTGCGGCTTTTCTTTATTTGATTGCGGAATGTAGCTAAGGAGTGTGCGAACCTGCTCTAGGCATTCAGCCTCGGACTGAGCGCGAAAGTGGGCAACGCCGCTCACTTCGTTGTGAGTTTTGGCGCCGCCAAGATCTTCTTTGCTGACCTCCTCCTTGGTGACCGTCTTGATGACGTCGGGACCGGTAATAAACATAT
>CBDUGV010000040.1:0-20676 GCA_965366815.1 uncultured Bdellovibrionales bacterium
ATTATCGACAACGGAGCTGGCGCATATCGTGCGATTGGGACTGAAAAGTCCACCGGCACCAAGTTGTTTAGCGCTTCTGGACATATCGAAAAGCCGGGTGTGTATGAGGTTGATCTCGGCTATCCGATGCGAGACTTTATTGAGAACGAGTGCGGCGGTATTCGTGGTGGAAAGCAGCTCAAAGCAGTAGTGCCGGGAGGCTCCTCAGTGCCGGTGCTTCGAGCAGACGAGATAGATGGAATTACCCTCGACTATGAATCCATCGCAGCAGCGGGCAGCATGCTTGGTTCAGGCGGTTTCATCGTCATGGATGAAACGGTAGATATGGTCGATGCGACGCTTAATCTACAACACTTTTATACCCATGAATCTTGTGGGCAGTGCACACCGTGCCGTGAAGGAGCACATTGGATAGAGAAAATTGTCGACCGCATTCACAATAAGAAAGGTGCAGCTGCCGATTTGCTCGTTATCAAAGACGTGACATCGCAAATTGCCGGTCACACCATCTGTCCATTTGGTGATGCCCTCGTGGCCCCTGTCCTTAGTTTCATGGACAAGTTTCCCAACGAATTTGAAAGTAAGATCGATGCGGCGATTGGGGCGCCGATAGCTCGCACGATGGATCCTGCAGGGGTAGAGGAAGAGCATGCCGGATAACGAGGGTACTTCAGAACAACAGACAGTCGAGTTAGTTACTCTCACTATCGATGGAGCCGAAATTTCAGTTCCGAAGGGTACTAATGTCATTGAGGCAGCCCTTCAGGCCGGGATCGACATTCCATTCTATTGCTATCACCGACACTTGAGTGTCGCCGGTAACTGTAGAATGTGTCAGGTTGAGGTCGAAGGCGCTCGGAAGATGGAAATTGGCTGTAACACCATTGCGCAAGAAGGCATGGTGGTTCGTACGCAGCATACCTCGGAAAAAGTGAAAGAAGCTCAGCGAGCAACGCTTGAATTCTTGCTGATAAATCACCCACTTGATTGCACGGTCTGCGACCAAGCAGGACATTGCAAATTACAGGACTATTACTACGAGTATAACCGGAAGCCTTCCCGCTTTATCGAAGAGAAGGTCAATAAGGTAAAGGCCGAAATACTCGGGCCTGAGATTGTGTATGACGGAGAGCGTTGCATCGTTTGTACACGTTGCGTTCGATTCTGCGACGAAGTCAGCAAGACAGGCGAGTTGGGTGTGTTTAACCGAGGAGATCGCTCGGTGATTGGTATTAATCCAGACACTGAACTCGATAATCCGCTTGCTGGAAATGTAGTCGATCTGTGCCCGGTCGGTGCATTGACCCATCGTCGTTGGCGTTTCAATAGTCGTATTTGGTACAGCGGTCAGAAAGATACTATTTGCACGGGGTGCTCGACTGGTTGCAATGCGAAAATTGCAGTTCGAGACGGGGAAGTAGTTCAGGTGAAGGGCAGACTCAATTCTGAAGTGAATCAGGAATGGATGTGTGATGAGGGTCGCTATGGAATCGAGCGGTTTCAGCCCAAAGTTCGTTTAGAGAACCAATATCTGCGAAATGGTGAAGCACTTGAGGTGGCCGATCTTGAGACGGCTTTGCTCGCGGCGGCTGAGCTAAAGAAGCCAGCCGAAGCAAGCGCGACCGCTGTGTTCCTTTCACCCTTCCTTACGCTTGAAGAGGTTTGGACTACTCTGCAGTTTGCCGATCGAGTCATGGGGCTTGCGGCGGATAGTTCTGGTGTTGCAATGCAAATTGCGAAACGAGAACTGAATGAAGTTGAGCGCGTATTGGTGAGTCCAGACTACGCTCCGAATGCTCGGGCGATGAATTTGTTCGGCGTTGGACTCGATGAGCAAGATTGGCGTGCCTCGCTTGAGCATCGGTATAAAACATTGCTCTCACAAGTTCGCTCAGGACATGTGAAACGTATTCTACTGGTCGGAGATCAGGCGATACGAGATGAAGATGTAGGTGACCGCCTCGTGAAAGCGATTCTTGAAATAGAGACGAGTGTGGCTATCACTCCTCGGGGATTGATCACGGGTGAGAGTGCTGAGCCAGAACAGCAGTTAGGTGCGCATCAGCTCTGTCGAGTCCTGCTGCCTTCGCGAACGGTTCATGAGAAGACCGGAGTGATGGTTAATCAGCAGATGCGTTTTCAGCGCTTGCATGCGATTTTCGATGCGCCGTTTGGCTCGTTTCCAGATTGGATGTTGTTGAAGAGAATTGCGACAGCAGCTGGAAAGGAAATTGTACCAGATACTATTATTGATGAGCGCGGTTTGTTTAGAAGGCTCGTAGAGTCCTATCCGCCTCTTGGAGGCTTGACGCTTGCGAAGATTGGCGAGTGGGGAATCAGTTGGCGGGAACTAAAAGCAATCCAACAAGAGCAGAGTGCAACTCGGCAGCAGCCGGGTGCGTAGAGAATGATAGATATCCTAGACATTGGCATAGTTTTCATTAAGGCCGTGATTGTCATGCATGCACTTCTCGGTGCGGCGGCTATGGTGACATGGGTTGAACGGAAAGGGTCGGCACTTATTCAGAATCGAGTAGGTGCGAACCGAGCTTCTATCCTCGGCTTCGATTTGGCCGGGCTGATCAATACCTTGATCTGTGATGCCGTGAAGGCGATTACGAAAGAAGATTTTCTGCCGAAGAATACGAGCCAGTTCATGCATTGTCTCGCTCCATTTTTAGGAGTGTTCCCAGTTATCATTTCTTTCGCGGTGATTCCCTTCGGTCCGGATTGGCATATTGGTGACCGGGTTATCACCTTGCAGCTAGCGAATCTCAACGTGGGAATTTTGTACATCTTTGCGATGGGATCGCTTGCCGTATACGGAACCGTGTTGGCTGGTTGGGTCTCCCATAATAAATTTTCACTGTTCGGAAGCTTGCGTGCCTCGGCGCAAATGATTTCCTACGAAATAACACTTGGTCTGAGTATCGTCGGTTTGTTGGCGATCTATGGGTCGCTCGATTTTAATGAAATTGTTGCTCAGCAAAGTGGGACCATCCTTGGATTTTTGCCGCGTTGGGGAATTTTTCTTTCTCCCTTTAATGTAGTGGCATTTTTCATTTTCTTTACTTCGGCGATGGCTGAGACGAAGCGAAATCCATTTGATTTGCCGGAGAGTGAATCAGAATTGGTCGCGGGGTATTTTACCGAATACTCAGGAATGAAGTTTTTGTTGTTTTGGTTGGGAGAGTTTGCGGAAATCGTCGTGGCTTCAGCGATGGTGACGGTATTGTTCTTTGGGGGCTGGCAGCTTCCCTATGTCGATATTTCTGAGTGGGCGTTTGGACCGTTGATCGGCCCGATGGTTCTGGGAGCTAAGGTCGCGTTTTTCAGTGTGCTGCAAATCATTATCCGCTGGACCGTTCCGCGGTTTCGTTACGACCAAGTGATGAACTTGTGTTGGAAGATTATGTTGCCTATCGCTTTGGGTAATGTGGTGCTTACGGTGTTATTTCATTTGTGGACTTCGCGCTAGAATGACTGTTGTGATGATTATTTTTGGAGTTCTGACGCTGCTCAGCGCCTGTGGGGTGGTTTTCTCCAGGCGTAGTTTGCATAGCGCGTTGTGGCTGGTTGCAACGTTGTTTCTCGTGGCGGTTCATTTCGCCTTGCTTGGGGCAGATTTCGTTGCAGCACTACAGATCATGATTTATGCCGGGGCAATTATGGTATTGGTGGTATTCACCATAATGCTGCTGGGCCTCGAAAAAGTTGTCGATGCCAAGAGCTTTCCGATTCCTCGTTATATTGCCGGTTTCATCTGTGCGGCATTCGCGGCGATGCTGACCTATGTAATGAGTAAAGAACTCGTATTCTCCATAGCCGATAGTTCGGGTGCAGTTCCGGCGAGTGGAGATCCGAAAGAAGTAGGGCGCTTGCTATTAACTGAACATGTGTATGCGTTTGAGGTAACGGCTCTGTTATTGCTCGCTGCAATTATCGGCGCTGTCGTTTTGGCCTACGACAAGAAACGGCCATTGGCCTCGGAGCGTGGTTTGCGAGCCATGCATGCGAAAGGAGAGGCCAATGCCTGATGTGACCCAGTTTTATCTAATGTTGGGAGCAGTGCTGTTTGCGTTGGGCGCGCTTGGGGTGATGACGCGTAAGAACGCAATCGTCATGTTTATGTGCGTGGAGCTGATGCTCAACGCTGTCAACTTGTCGGTGATTGCTTTGGCACGTGAGTTCGGTCATGCGAGCGGGCAAGTCTATGTATTTTTCGTGATGGCGATAGCCGCCGCAGAAGCTGCGGTCGGTTTGGCAATTATAATGTCAGTATTTCGAAACTATTACTCAATTTCTGTTTCAGAAGTTCACGACCTGAACGGGTAGGGAGGAACTCTTGCACGGGCTCTTGATAACAATTCCATTATTTCCATTGCTAGGCGCGCTGGTGCTTGCGTTTGGCATTGGCAATACTGATGAAAAAACTCAGGCGGTGAGCGGCTGGATAGCAACGTTTTTTGCGGCGTTTGCCTTTTTGATAACAGTCGTATTGTTCGTGAATCTCGGCTATGCCGGACAGAGTTTTACCGTGCAGATCTGGGAATGGATTTCGGTCGGTAGATTTAGCGCATCGTTTGCTTTGCATTTCGACCGGCTTGCCGCGGTAATGTGTCTGGTTGTGACCGGTGTCGGTTCGCTCATTCATTTGTATGCAATCGGCTATATGTCGCATGACGAATCTCGCCCAAGATTTTTCTGTTATTTGAACCTATTTCTGTTCTCGATGCTGGTGCTCGTCCTTGGCAACAACTTGCTGGTGATGTTTGTTGGCTGGGAAGGTGTTGGTCTTTGTTCTTATCTGCTGATCGGTTTCTGGTTCAAGGACATGGAAAATGCCAAAGCAGGTCAGAAAGCTTTTGTCGTAAACCGTATCGGTGACGCGGCATTCCTGCTTGGAATATTTTTCCTCTTTCGAGTCATTGGCAGCGTCGATTTCGCAATGATCAATGGGCATCGATTGTTTGCTGCTCCGTATATGGCTGAGATGGCAGCGATCCTGCTTTTTATCGGCGCGGTCGGCAAGAGTGCCCAGATCCCACTTTTTGTTTGGTTGCCTGATGCAATGGCTGGTCCAACGCCGGTCTCAGCGCTCATTCATGCTGCGACGATGGTGACCGCTGGTGTGTATATGGTTGCCCGGCTCGCGCCTTTTTATGCACAGGCTGCACCGATGACTTTGGCGGTTATCTCTTGCGTAGGAGCAGCGACTGCGCTGTTTGCCGCAACGGTTGCCATAGCGCAAAACGATATCAAGAAGGTTTTGGCCTACTCTACGGTCAGTCAACTTGGTTATATGTTTATGGCTATTGGTGCCGGGGCGTTTAGCAACGCAATATTTCACGTGGTCACTCACGCTTTTTTCAAAGCCTGTCTTTTCATGGGAGCAGGTTCGGTAATTCACGGCTGTCATCATGAGCAAGATATGCGGAAGTTTGGTGGTCTGAGAAAGAAGATGCCCTATACCTTCCTGACGTATTTTGTTGCGACGTTCGCGATTGCTGGCTTTCCTTTTCTTTCCGGATTCTACTCCAAGGATGCAATCCTCTGGACGGTCTTTTCAAATCCAGGAGTTCCAGGAACTATCGAAGTTGCCGGTGGCATTTCTCTCGCTCACGCTCTTTGGTTTGTCGGGGTGGTCACCGCGTTCCTTACGGCATTTTATATGACCCGTTCTCTGGTAATGACGTTCTTTGGCTCCTATCGTGGAGATCACGAGCCACATGAGTCTCCTTGGACGATGACTTTTCCTTTGCTTGTTTTGGCAACTCTTTCGGCGGGCTTCGCCTATTTGGTTTGTAAGCAGGGCGATTATTTCCTCATGTATCTCGCCGATTGGACACGAGGTGATATGAAAGTAGGGCATGAAGTTCTGGCGGCGAACCACACCTATCATTCGCTCGAGATGCTTTCTATCGCTGTTGCGATAGGCGGGATCGCGCTTGGATTTGCCGTCTACCTGTTCTGGCCTGCTCTTGTCGGAAAGGTCTCCCGTGCACCTGGCCTTCGCTCTATCCACCAGGCACTTCTCAATAAATGGTGGATTGACGAGATCTACGATGCCTTGGTGATTCGTCCACTGCGTTTTGCATCGCAGATGTTGTTTAAAGTTGTTGACCGGGGTTTGGTCGATGCGAGTGTGAATGGTGCAGGTATTTTTGTAGTTTCAAATGGTGAGATTGTTCGGCGTATGCATACCGGGAAGATCGGTTACTATGCGGGTGTAATGTTGTTTGGCTCAGTCTGCGCGATTGTATTCTGGCTACTACTCTAGTTTTTCGAAAATGGATTTGCAAAGCATACAGTTTACCGGCACGCACATCTTATCAGCACTGATATTCAGTCCGCTTATTGGCGTGCTTTGGTTGCTTTGCTGCCCAAGCCATCGCCAGGAAGGAGCGCGCGTCGGGGCCATTCTTTCCTCTACAGTCACGTTTTTGCTTTCCTTGGGTATGCTTTCTACCTATCCACGAGGCAGTGGTGGGTTCCATTTTACTGAGCATGCAGTTTGGTTGCCTTCAATCGGGGCTCGCTATGTGTTGGGAATCGATGGAATCAGTCTCTGGCTTATTGTTCTCACCACGTTGCTCACCTGGTTAGTGATTCTCGGATCGAGAAGCGTTACCAAGAAGCTCCGTGCCTACTTAAGCTGTATTCTCCTGTTGGAAGTTGGGATGCTTGGCACGTTTGCCGCGCTTGACGGGCTTACGTTCTACATCTTTTGGGAATTGATGCTGGTGCCGATGTATTTTCTAATCGGTGTCTGGGGTGGGGCCCGTAGAACCTATGCTGCGATTAAGTTCGTGCTCTACACTGCACTTGGTAGTTTGTTGATGTTGGTTGCCATCGTCTACTTGGCCTATCTCCATCACTTACAGTTCGAATACAGTTCGTTCTTCCTGGCCGATTGGATGAATTTGCAGCTCACTCATCAAGAGGAGTATTTCTTGTTTGCTGCCTTCGCTTTGGCCTTTGCCATTAAGATCCCCTTGTTTCCGCTCCATACGTGGTTACCCGATGCGCACGTTGAAGCTCCGACTGGTGGCTCAGTAATTCTAGCCGGGGTGATGTTGAAGATGGGGCTTTATGGTCTGATTCGTTTTTGCCTTCCGTTGTTTCCGCAAGCAACTGTTGCGGCCCAGCCCCTGTTCGCGGTGTTGGCATTGATCGGTATTGTCTATGGCGCGCTTGTCGCTTGGGTGCAGACCGATATGAAAAAGCTTGTTGCCTACTCTTCGGTGAGTCACTTGGGATTTTGTGTACTTGGCTACGCAACGCTCAACCTATACGGGATGCAAGGTGCGGTCTTGCAGATGCTCAACCACGGCATCTCGACGGCGGCATTGTTTCTTGTGGTAGGCGTCTTGTATGACCGAAAGCATACGCGGCTCATCGCCGATTACCAGGGTTTGGCTCATAAGGTGCCCCTCTTTTCCGCTGTGTTTTTGGTGTTCACTCTCAGTTCTATCGGTTTGCCACTGACAAATGGGTTTGTCGGGGAGTTTCTTATCCTTCTTGGCACCTCGCGTTACAATATGGGGTTTGCCGCCATTGCGGTGAGTGGGGTGGTTCTGGGTGCAGTGTATATGCTGTCGCTGTATCGACGAGTTATTTTTGGTGCCTTTGACGAAAAGAAGAATGGAGATTTGACGGATCTAAACCTCCGAGAGTCGATGGTCTTTGTGCCACTGTTGTTGATGGTCTTCTTCGTTGGCCTGTATCCTAAACCGATACTAAATGATCTTTCTCCGGCGACCAAAGGGGCCTTGGATATGTTGCGCTTTCGTCCACCGATGACCGCCTCGGGACAGGATGGGGTCATAGACCCTGCGCTCAATGATGGTATTGACTTCGTGCATACCGGAGAGTCGGTGGCGAAAAAGAATCTCAAAAAGGTAAGAGGGGGAGTATGAGCGATATAGATATTATCGCGATTTTGCCTATTTGCAGTCTTGTGCTGATAAGCATGGGGATGTTGCTGCTTGATTTGTTCAATGAGCGACAAGGTCGTTTGGTTTGGACGGTTGCTGCTTGTCTGACCGCCTGGGTATTTTCGTTTTATCAATTACCCCCGCCTGAAACTGCACTATCTGGTAATGCGCTTGCAGGTACTTCGTTTACTGGTCTCGCACTCAACGGTGCGGTGTATGTGGATGCGTTCTCCTGGGCATTCATGAGTATCATTTTGCTGGGTGCCGCGGTGACTTTCATGCTTGGGCATAAACTGCTTCCTGCACAGCGGGCCCACTCGGGTATTGATGTCGATATTCTGATGATCTTGGCCGTGTGCGGTGGCATCGTGATGGTCTCAGCGGCCCACTTAATGCTGATGTTTGTCGGATTCGAACTACTCTCAATACCATTATATGTCCTTGCAGGAATTGCCCGCTCCGAACGAGCCTCCAGTGAAGGTGCACTCAAGTACTTTATTCTTGGAGCCTTTAGCTCGGCGTTTCTCTTATATGGAATAGTCTTGGTCTACGGTGCAACTGGAAGCATGAATCTCGCCGATATAGCTTTAGTTGCGAGTGCCGATAATTCGCTGATGTTAGTTGGCATTGGCCTGATGATTTTTGGCTTTGGCTTTAAGGTAAGCCTTGTTCCGTTTCATGCTTGGACTCCTGATGTCTATCAGGGCTCGCCGGTCAATGTGACTACCTTTATGGCTGTAGTGGTCAAGGCCGCTGCCTTTGGTGCCTTTCTTCGCATCATGTACGTGGCCTTTGGTAGTTCGATTGAAGCCTGGTCTGGATTGCTCTGGGTGTTAGCCGTGCTCACTATGACGGTTGGGAACATCGTCGCTTTGCGCCAGACCAGCATCAAGCGCATGTTGGCCTATTCCAGTATTGCTCATGCGGGATATGCCTTGATGGGATTCTTGGCTTTTGGGGAAGCTCAGGGTGCTGAAGCAACTACGTTTTATATGTTTGCCTATGCGATGATGACCGCTGCTGCTTTCGGTGTGGTATTACTTATCACTGCCGGGAGTAGCTCACAGTACGCAAATGATGACCTTGAATCACTTTCGGGCATCGGTTGGACGCATCCCTTTCTCGGTTTCGTGATGACAGTTGCGATGTTGTCCCTTGCGGGAATGCCGCCCTTTGCTGGATTTCTTGGGAAATTCTATTTGTTTAGCGCAGTCGTAAAGACTGGGTATGTGGGCTTGGCGATCATTGCGGCGCTAAATTCAGTGGTATCCCTATACTATTATCTCCGTGTGTTGGTGGTAATGTACTTTAAGACGGAGAGAGAGGTTGATTGGCTTCCACCTACGGAGTTCACTTTTGCCTCACTGCTTGCATTAGCTCTCCTTACTTTCGGCACCGTCTACTGCGGCATCTTTGGTGAAGGCCTTTTAAGAACCGTCGGCATCGCGTTTGAAACTGTAGGGTAATATGCTCTCATTCTCAGTGCTGGCCAGTGGCTCTCGTGCAAATTGTATTTTTGTCGAAGGTGCTGGTACTCGGGTACTGATAGACTGTGGCCTCAGTGCAAAACAAACAGCAATTCGTTTAGAGCAACGGGGAATTGATCCGTCATCAATTGAAGTGATTGTTGTGACGCATGAGCATTCGGATCATGTGAAAGGCATTCGAGTATTTTGTAAGCGTCATAAGGCTCGCGTGGTAGTGAATAGTGCGACCCTGGCAAAATGCAAGGACTTGCGAGAAGTACATTCGGATCTGATTGAGGTATTTGAGAGTCGAGATCCATTCTCAATTGGAGGGCTGAGCTTTGAGCCCTTTAGTGTAACGCATGACGCGGTTGACCCAGTGGGCTTTCGGGTAAGTTGTGGGTCTGCCTATCTTGGAGTGGTTACCGATCTAGGGCAGGTCACGAATTTAGTGCGGGAGAGCATCCGCGATCTACATGGGCTTGTCCTTGAAGCGAATCATGACCCAAAAATGCTGGAAGATGCGCCGTATCCCTGGGAGCTTAAGCAGCGAATTGGCAGTCGGCAGGGGCATTTGAGTAACGAGACCGCAGGTGCTCTCTTAGAAGAGCTCAGCGCACAAGAGAAGCAAAGTCGATTGCAAGTGGTGGTTGCTGCGCACATTAGCGAGAACAGCAATACCCCTGAGTTGGCAGTGGAGGTGCTTCGCCAGGGCTGGCAGCGAGGGGGGAGTGCGGTACAGCCCGGAATTATTGCGGCTTCACCGGATGAAGCAACAGAATTATTTAGGTTGGGAGTTATCTAAACTGGAAGTTGTGAGTTTAGAACCGACAAGACTGGAGTAAGCGAGATGATACCGAGATATTCGCGAAAAGAAATGACAGACCTTTGGAGCGACCAAGCGCGCTTCGAGCTGTGGTTAGAGATTGAGACTTTGGCTATGGAGGCGATGGTCGAAGAGGGAGTGGTGCCAGCCGAGGCGCTAGAGAATGTTCGAGCCAAAGGTGGGTTTGATGCCCAGCGGGCCCTCGAGATAGAGGCCGAAGTAAAACACGATGTAATCGCCTTTCTAACCAACGTGGCTGAGCACGTCGGAGAAGATGCACGATGGCTGCATTTTGGTATGACCTCAAGCGATTTGCTCGATACGACATTTGCCGTGCAGTTGTGCCGGGCAACTGACATGATTCTCGACGGACTGGATGCGTTGCTTGCTGCTGTGAAGAAGCAAGCCTTTGATCACAAGACTACTGTATGCATCGGACGTTCGCATGGGATTCATGCTGAGCCAACTACCTTTGGTCTGAAAGTAGCGACTTGGTATGACGAGCTCAATCGACAGAAAGTTCGTATTCAAGAGGCTCGTAAAGATATTGCGCTCGGTGCAATATCTGGACCGGTTGGCACGTATGCTCATTTGTCGCCAAAGGTCGAAGCGCATGTCTGTAAAAAACTCGGGCTCGAGCCAGCTTCGATTAGCACACAGATCATTCTTCGCGACTCACATGCCGCTTTGTTCTTGGCCTATGCGCAGCTTGCGACGAGCATTGAGAGAATAGCAGTAGAGATCCGACACCTGCAGCGGACTGAAGTTCGCGAAGCCGAAGAGTTTTTCTCTAAAGGGCAAAAAGGCTCAAGTGCGATGCCTCATAAAAGAAACCCAATCCTTACAGAGAATCTCACCGGTCTCGCACGGCTTATGCGGGGCTGGGCTCAGGCATCGATGGAGAATGTGGTGTTGTGGCATGAACGAGATATCAGCCACTCGAGTGCTGAGCGTGTTATTGCTCCAGATTCAACAATTACACTCGATTTCATGCTTGCCCGCATAACAAATGTGGTGAGGAATCTTGTCGTGTATCCAGAGAATATGAAGAGAAATATGGACGCTACCTACGGGCTCTATTACTCTGGTACACTGTTGGTCGAACTTGCTGCTCGCGGCATTTCACGCGAGGCGGCCTATGGCTTAGCCCAAAAGCATGGATTGGCGACATGGGATGAGTTAAATGCCGGGGGTACCGACGTAAAAACATTCCCCGAACGGGTAAAAGCCGATCCAGAAGTAGCCAAGTTGATTTCTGCAGAGGACTTAGAGAAGTGTTTTTCGCTTGATCGGCATCTCGCACAGGTTGATTATATCTTTAAGCGAGTTTTTAAGGAGTAGCCAATGATAGCAAAGGTATTAGTGAGTCTTAAGGATGAAGTGCTCGATCCAGCTGGAAGGGCGCTTGCTGAGCGACTTAATCATATCGGGTTTCCCGAAGTGAAGAGTGCTAAAATTGGTAAGTATATCGAGCTCTATATTGAGACCGGGGATCGCCAGAAAGAGCGCGAACGTGTCGAAGATATGTGTCATAAGTTGCTGGCCAATTTGGTGATTGAAGAGTTTGAAATCATCCACGAGGATGATGAGAAGCCTAAGCCGAAAAGATAGTGCAAGGAATATAAGGCGTTGAGCAGGTAATGAAGATCGCAGTCGTGATGTTTCCTGGTTCCGGTGGTGCGGCGGATGCCGAACATGCCTACCGAGAGGTGTTGGGCCAAGAGGTGTACACGGTCTGGCATCAGGAGGAATCGATCGGGGACCCAGATGTCCTTGTACTGCCCGGCGGATCGGCTTTCGGTGACTACCTGCGACCGGGCGCCCTTGCGACGACTTCGCCGATTTGTGGTGCAATTCGTAAATTTGCTCGTGACGATCGTCCCATTATTGGCCTCGGCAACGGGTTTCAGATTCTTTGCGAGTTGGAAATTCTTCCAGGTATTCTCTTACCAAACCTGAGTTCTCGATATCTGAACACTACGAACTATGTGCTCGTGGACAACGAACGAAGTATCTGGACGCGGCATTTAGATCCAGATGAACTTTTGCAGCTCCCGATCAATTGCAACTATGGTCGCTACTATGCCGATAAGCGGACACTCAAGGACTTGGAAGAAGGTGGACGAGTCGCGTTTCGTTTCTGCGATCGCGATGGTGATGTCGACGAGGTGAATCCCTATAATGCGAGTAGCAACGGAATTGCTGGAATTCTCAATCGTCACGAGAACGTTCTTGGATTGATCCACCATCCCGAACGGGCTGTCGATGAGCTGATGGGTGGAACTGATGGTCTGGGAATTCTAAAATCGGTCATGCTCGGTGAAAAAGTCGTTGTTCAGGATGTCGATGACGACGACGATGACGACGATGATGATGACGACGACGATTAGACCAGCAGTGTTCCTATGCTTGATGGCGGCAGCAAGATAGGCTACCAGTTGTAAAATCGAATTCCATGGAGGGTATTGTTCTCAGCAAACTCCCTTGCGGCAAACCCACATACTGCTGGATTGCTTCCTCCTAGTCGCACCTTTACATATTGCTTTCGAAATCGCTCACTCTTGGGGATCTGCTGGAGGGATTCGAGAATAAATTTGTCGTTTTCGAATCCAGCTCTCAATCTGCAGGTTGGTCCAAAATGCAAGATGAGTTGCGGGGCGATTTCATAAAAGGTTGGAATGTGAAACGCTGCGTGGTTCTTCAGCCCGCTTCGCTCGGTGCTGGCGTGCGCCATACGGGTATTGACTATTCCCATCAAGTCAATGACGTCTCCTTTATAAGCGAATCCCAGTCCTCCGACTGCGATTCCAGCAATTGGAGGATAGGAGGAACTCGCGAAAACGGTATTTAAGCGATGCCCCGCCGTTCGGCCAAACTTCGTCAATGTGTATTCAAAGGCCATATCCTTGGAGGTGCTCAATTTGCTCGTTGCAAAAAGCGTGGTCGAGAGAGCGAGCACGGCTAGGCCAGAGAGAAGCAGCCGTCCAGTACGTTGCCCCAGAGAGCGGATGGCTAAGGCGCTTGCGCCAAACAACGCCATACAGGCGATCGGCCAGAAGGGTTGGAATTGCCTATGGAGGGGGAAATGGTCGCCTCCAAGGTCTATATAGAGAGCACAACCGAGTAGAAAAACGCTCGCGTTTATACTTGTCCACCAAAAAAGCGGATCGCTCACACTTGTGGTTCGAGTCTTGGCGAGTGCCCGAACCAATGCAACGACGACAACGACGAGAGATGTCAAAACACAAAGTGCGACAAAAGGGAGTGCGGTCAGCCAGCTTTGAAAGTAGAGACTGCCTGCTGCAACGTTCTCGTAAACACTTGACCCAACCTTGGCATAGTAGGTGTTCGGAAAAGGGTAGCCAAAATACCAAATTCTAAATCCAACGAGCGCAGAGAAGGAAGTGAGGCTCCCAATCAGCGCCGGAAGAAGAAGCTTGCATGAGCTGCCAAGCGCCTTGCCCTGAAGTAGCACTAGTATAAAGCAGTAGGCAAGAAGTCCCAAGGCGACCGGAGTGCCCTCCGGTCGAGTGAGTATCATCAGCACCAGAGCGAGAGAGAAGTTCCAGATTCCCTTCTTCCCTTCAGAAAAAGCAAAGCTTTGGGCACTACAGAGGCCGAAAAGCAGTATTGCCGACCAGAGACCAGTATCCATTAGTGATACGATGGCCCAACTGAGAAACGCCGGATTCAATATACATACCGCAATGGTGAGGAGCACCAGAATCCAGTTCTGAGAGCCCAGGATATTGCTGGCAATGAGTGCTTTTGAAAACGTGTTCGCAAAAAACGCAAGCGCGGTTGCGAGCAAGGCGACATTGAGAGCCAGGAGCGTTATTTCAAATCCGTCTCCCTGGGTTTGTGCGAGTGTGCAGATCAAGAGCCAAAGGGTAGATGTATAGCCTTCAACTGGACCCTCAGAAGGGTTCCAGACAAGTCCGTGACCGGCCAGTAGATTTTTTGCAAATGTGAAAAAGATATTCGAGTCGTCCACACCAACTGAATCCAATTGGAAATAGCTCAGCGAAGAAAGGCTCGCAGCACAAAGACCAATGGTGCAGACTATGAGAACGAGAACGTCTTGACGGGTAATTTTCATATTATCTTGTCAGTGGTGTGAAGACCCCTTCGCGATACAAATAGGCTGGTTTCTCGGGGTATCGTTGCAATAATGTACTGTTTTCCTCTCTCATATCTCGGGCAACTATGAAGCGACCTTGTAGCTTTGGGTCGTTTGCTCGAACGAATGGTGTGTATATCGTGTACCCCGCCTGATCATAGCGAATCTCCTCCCTGCACTTTGGAAGTAGGGGGATGTTTGGTCGAAGTCGAAGGGTGACATCTTTGTTGAGCGGAACTTTTTCTATGTGGTGGTTCGCTGCGAGTAGTTCCTCTAAGGCTGCCGTTACTTGGGAACTATCCCAGTTTTCCCGTCGCGCTCTTTGCCGTATATCTTCCAGCAAACAATGGTCACTTGCCAGGTAGGCCTTTTCCATAAGTGATGCTGAGACGCCTTTGCTTCGAAGTGCCGCGAGTAAACGGTTCCCCCAGCTCACTGCGACAAACAATACACCTTCCTCAATGCCTTGCTCGCGCGCTTTCTCAAGAATATCTACTTTCATGCTGGCGAAGCTGGATTCGTAGATTTTAAATCGCAGCGGAATGCTGACCGACACAGCCACCACGATGGCTAGGATAAGACTTGTGACACCAAAATGGCTCCATGCGACCGGACGGAAGAGTCCTGGAACCTTGAATTTTCTGTTGGCTAGAAGGATGACGCCTTCCGAAATTGCTCGTGCACTCAGTGGCAGGAGAAAGGCAATGGAAGTGTAGAGAAACCGTGGACCGAGAAAAGAGTCTCGATGCCAGTAGAAGAAATACATAATCGGCAGCATTGCAAATGCTACAAAGAGTCGCCTGTCCCATTTGCTCAATCGCGGGCTTAGCATGAAAAATAATGCAAGCGGCAAGAGTGAGGGCAATGGCCATTCAAATAAGAATTCATTTAACAATGAGATGTCGGTCAGTTCATTGCGAAGCCCGGTGAACCAGGTGTGGGCATGCCCCCAGGGTGATGTGTGAAAGCCAAGGCCATGTCCTGCACCCCAAAGCTTGAGATACCCGGGGAGAAAGGGATCTCCAGTGGTCAACTGATTATAGATCGGTGCAAGGACGGCAATAGCAGAGCCCCCTAGTACGCCGGGGAGCAGTGACAGCGTGCGTTTCTCTCGAATCGCGGCAATACCACTGTCCAAGGCAAAGGGGAGAGCGACTGCAATCGCGGTAAGCGGTCGACATAAGAAGGCGAACCCCATGGCAAGCCCGCTCAGCGTAAGCCAAAACGCAGAACTATCTTCCTCCCATTTGCAAAAGCTTATTAGAAAAAGCGACACAAAAAACAGAGTTGGTACGTGGTTCATGAAGCTCGAACCCATGAAAACGAGGAAGGGGCAGAGCGCAAGGAGGACTGCTACGACCTGTGCCGTCGCTGAGCCATAGACCCGTTTAGTAAAGAGGTAAAGGAGCAGAGCGGTAGAGATACTAAGCGCGATATTTACCAACCAAGACGCTCCGAGCAGTACGCCGATACTGAGCAGGGCCGGATGTCCAGGTGGGTACTGTGAATACCACCCGCTGCTATCAAAGATCATGTGTTGAGTGATAAAGAATTCTGGAGCAAAGAGCGGAGGGGCTTTTATCATGCCGCTGGCAAATATCTCCGCTTGAAACAGCTGGATCACTGAATCGACCAAATGAGGTCGATAGGCAAATACCTGCTTTGCCGAAAGGAGTAATTGTATCGCGAGCGCAATGAAGCAGATGAGCGGAAGTGATTTGTGCGCCAAAAGTTTGAATCTTGCAGCGAGTGCGGTTGCTCGCTGTTCCGAGAGCAGCACGTTGAGCAGCACTGAAATGCCGACGATACTGGCTAGACCGAGTAGCCATTGGGCTGGGGTGACGGTGCCTTCGATTCCTCGCCTTTCGCCGAATATCAGTTCCAACGGTAGAAAGGGTAGGACCAGGAGAAAGCCGCCTGCCAGACGCCAGCAGAAATTATTGGCACCATGCTGTTCCATTTTTGCGATAGTAGCAGAGGGGATAGAAGCCCGCATCAATTAAGTGCCTGTAATCATTAGAGCTAAAAGGGCAGCGCTATCAGCACAGCTACAACAATTTACTGCATAACGAGTATGTAGGGTTACTGCTAACTATTTTAATTCTTTGGTTATTTACGGCGTTAATTCAGGAAGATTCTCGGGGACATATGAGCGGAAAGGTAATAGGAATCGATTTAGGAACATCGAATTCGGCAGTTGCGATTATCGATGAACGGGGAAAGCCGGAAATTATCTTAGACGTAGAAGGGCGTGATACGCAGCCTTCGATTTTTGCGATCAGCGCCAGCGATGAGCCCATTGTCGCCTACAAAGCCAAAGAGCAAGCATCCACTAATCGCCTCAATACTATCTTTGCCGTGAAGCGACTCATCGGTCGGAAATTCAAAAGTGAAGAGGTTGAAGAGGCAAAAGACAAACTTCCCTACAAGATTTTGCAAGCTGAAAACGGTGATGCCTGGGTAGAGATTAATGGCAAGCCATTTAGCCCTGAGGAAGTTTCCTCGCAAGTGCTCATTCGGATGAAAGAGGTCGCAGAGCAACATGTGGGTGAGGAAATTAAACGGGCGGTCATCACTGTTCCGGCTCACTTCAACGATTCTGAACGTCAAGCCACAAGAGATGCCGGGCGATTAGCGGGGCTTGATGTGCTCCGTCTGATCAACGAGCCTACTGCTGCGGCACTCGCCTTCGGTATGAACATTATCGAAGGCAAGAACGTGATGCGGGAGAGCCTTAAGAAATCGTTTAAGGAACGAAAGTCCGCAGACCGTATGATCGCGGTTTTTGACCTTGGCGGAGGTACATTTGACGTATCGATCCTTGAGCTCCGCGATGGAATCTTTGATGTAAAAGCCACCAATGGTGATACCTATCTCGGTGGTGAAGACTTTGACATGCTTATCGTTCAATATTTCTTGGACGAATTTAAGCGACGAACTGGTCGAGATATCTCTAAAGATCGAAAAGTGCTCCAGCGTTTCAAAGACGCCGCGAAAGAAGCTAAGCACGACCTGACCTATGAGCCAAAAGTCGAAGTGGAGCTGCCTTTTGTGCAAGGCCTCCAGCATATGAAGATTCCACTGGATCGAAAAACACTCGAAGAATTGGTCGCGCCAGTGATGCAGCGGCTCGAAGACCCTTGCTTGCAGGCACTTGATGATGCTGGTCTGGTTGCCGATGACGTCACTGACGTCATTCTGGTTGGTGGTATGACCCGCATGCCCGCAGTGAAGAGGCGCTGTAAGGAGATTTTTGGTTGCGAACCGATTGATACCATTAATCCTGACCAAGCAGTTGCCCTTGGAGCTGCAGTTCAAGCTGGACTCTTACAAGGGTTCGTAAAAGGGGTGAGTTTACTCGATGTAACTAGTCTGAGTCTTGGAATCGAAATTCAGGGGGCTCGCCTGCATACGATTATTCCAAGAAACACCACGGTCCCCACTAAGAAAACAGAGATTTTTACAACGAGCGCTCCGAATCAACCCCAGGTAAGTATCCATGTGATACAGGGTGAGAGTGATTTTGCACCGGATAACAAATCTCTTGGTCGCTTTGAGCTAATGGGTATTCGTCCAGCCCCACGAGGTGTGCCAGATATTGCGGTGACTTTTGAGATTGATGCGGAAGGTATAGTCCACGTATCAGCCAAAGATCTTGAGACGAATGAAGAACAGCGAATCGAGATCATTGCAACCTCTGGTCTCAGTGATTACGAGATCGATAAACTCCTCAGAGAAAAAGCGATCGAGGAAGAACAACGTCGTTCGAGAGAGAGCAGGCATTCTGGCGAAGTGACAGAAATTGACGATAGTGACCAGTTTGCCGAGAGCAAGATTAGTCTAAAGACTGCGATATTTATGACGCAAGTCAAGCTCAACACGGAAGGGAAGCGCTTCAAAGGTCGCGCTCGTGTATTGCTTGAAGATAGTCTGGAGTCCGCACGAGCCGCACTTGAACATGGCAAAAATCAAGGCGAGATTGACACCGCCATTCAGAAACTAAGCGAGCGAACTACCGCTCTCGAGGATTATCTCGAATCCCTCTGGTCATATTGACTCACTCGTTAATTGCCGCTACTTCTTAGCTAATTAGCAGAGAGGGGCGTGGTGGGTTTTCTGCCGCCGTACTTGAGCAATCTCTCAGCCACCTAACCACATTCCAAGGATGATATGCGCGCGATTCAGATAGCTTCCCATGGTGGTCCAGAGGTGATGGACCTTGTTGAGTTGCCCGATCCGGAGGCCGGGAGAGGACAGGTTGTTGTCCAGCTTGAATGTGCCGGAGTCAATTACATTGATACCTACCATCGTAGTGGATTGTACGATGTCGATCTACCACTCGTGCTTGGTATTGAAGGAGCGGGGCGGATTGTTTCGGTTGGTGAGTCGGTCACTTCGGTTCGCAAGGGGCAGCGAGTTGCCTTCCCGCATTGTCCGGGCGCCTATGCGACCATGGTGGTCGCACCGGAGGAGAAACTCGTTCCGGTTCCAGAATCTATGCCCGCTGATGTCGCTTGCGCACTGATGATACAAGGAATGACAGCTCATTATTTGGCGCATGATACTTGGCAGCTCAAGCCAGGAGATGTGTGTCTTGTACACGCGGCTGCTGGGGGAGTTGGTCTACTGCTTGTGCAAATCGCGAAGCGCCTTGGTGCAACGGTTCTTGGCACAGTATCGACCGAGGAGAAGGCGACAAAAGCACGAGCCGCTGGTGTAGATCATGTTATATTTTACACGAAAGAAGAGTTCGCCTCTCGAGTCCTAGAATTGACCGAAGGCGAGGGTGTCTCGGTGGTGTACGACTCTGTCGGGCAGTCGACCTTCGAAAAGAGCCTTACTTGTCTAGCCCCAAGAGGCTTGATGGTTTCTTTTGGCCAATCAAGTGGTGCGGTAGATCCGATTACGCCGTTAGTTCTTGGGGCAAAATCTTTGTTTCTTACCAGACCTAAGCTGTTTGATTATATTCCAGATAGGGAGTCCTTGCTTCGTCGCGCGAGTAGTCTCTTTGACTGGCACGGCAGTGGGGAACTAGCTGTAGCGGTGGGTTCACGATTTACGCTAGCCGATGCTGCACAAGCGCATCGTGCGCTGCACGCTCGAGCAACAACTGGCAAAGTTGTGCTCGATTGCTAGCTGAATCGGATTGATTTGCTGCGCTAGAGCTTGCCAAGCGCTCGGTTAATTGTTCGCATTTCTTCGCTGAGTTCAAGAATTTTAGAGTGGTAAGGATGTGCGGAGTTTTCCCTCGGGCCATTTGGTTTGCTTCCCTGGTTTGAATCTATATCTCCGAAAATGGCTCGCCGTTGCTCGGCGAGAAGTTCACTCGTGTCTTCAAGTAAATCTTCATCAAGTTCCAGAACTTGTGAGTGAAACTTGATTTTCGTTCCCCTCTTGCTTGCGGGAGAGGTCTCTGTTCTCGCTACCCCAAAAAGTAATCGTTTTTGCTCAGCGAGTATCTCGTCTGGATCCGCAATGAAGTCTTGCCCGACATCTAGGATGCAAGAATGAAACTTCCTCACTCCAATTCCGTTTCTAGATTTCTGTCTCAGTGGTGAATAGGGAAGTGGATCTGTGTCTCCTGCCTCGTTCGTTGGATCTTCTACGACTATTCGCCCAGCCGCTTGAAGTCGCTGGAGTTGCACCGCTTCATTCCCTTTCTTAAAACACGATGCTACTGCCTCTATTGTGGTGTCTCCGTCTAGAGCTTGCGTGAGTCCACATTGGAACGTGCTAACAAATCCAGATTCACAGAGGAGGCTATAGAGTTCCTTTGTCTGATACTGCGGCTGTTGGAAGATGGGTTGTAGCGCAAGCTGTGGAGCTACCATTGAGAGGACCCCGAGATGTCCAATGTATCCTTTTGAATCACAGACTGAGCATCCTCTCGGATAGGTAAGAGTGGTAACAGTCGCTTGTAGTGGTTTCGGCAGCAGTTTCAGCGATTCGGGATCGCAATCACAATTAGTGCTGCAAAAGGGACAGATTCTCGGGATGCGCGCGTAGGAAAAGACGCTGATGACTCGCTCTCGCAACTGTGCAGGCGCCGTCTCTAGAATCTTAAGCGCGGGTAGAACCCCTCGAACATCGAGCGAGAGCAGAACTAAAGAGTCTTGTATTCGATTGACGTTCTCCTGGTCGGCAGAAAACTCACGAATGCTCTCAACGATATGAATCTTAGGGTAGCGACGTCGTAACGCAGCCTGTGCAATGATCTTATCGGTTTCGCTGAGATAGGTTCCGAGTACCAAGCCGCTCGATGAGGTAAGTATCTGGTCCAGTTCCTCGGTTGCAGTTCGATTGCAGTTTTGCCAGAAAGGATCGGTG
>CBDUGV010000041.1:0-20604 GCA_965366815.1 uncultured Bdellovibrionales bacterium
GTTTGTAGAGCGCATTGCCAGGCCCGTCGACGAAATCGAGAGTCCTAGTACAGCTAGTCCCCCCACCCCCGTCACCACCGGTGCTCGGCCAAATACCATCGCTGTCGGGAGCTACCACAGTTCCATCCGGACGTATGATATGATTGGCTTCAATGCCAAAGGGGAAGAGTGCGCCGACTCCACCAGTCAGGTCGACCCCCGCAAGGGCAACCCAGCCTATGTCGCGCTGACTCCAGGCAAAAAATGTTTCTCCGAGAAAATTTCCAACTTGAGGAATAGAAGAATCAAATCCAAGTTGGTAGGTCGTCCAATCGTTGGGCCCATCTCCAAACCGCACATAGGCAACTTGATAGACTCCTGTCCTGCGAGTGATGATATAGTCAGCCTTACCGTCTCCGTTCACATCGCTTGGCAGTAATGGGAGATCGCCGTTCAGTCCCCACTGTGTTACATCAAAGGAACCATCTCGCGGATTGAGCGTGTACCAGAGATACCCGTCTCGCAGAACTACGAGTTCGGCACAGTTATCCCCATCCATGTCAGCGAGAGCAGTGTAGTCCCCTTGAAAACCCCAGACCTGTTCTTTGAAGGTGCCAGGCTCTGTGCTCGGTGCCATGTACCAAAGTTTGAAACCGGGATAGTAGTCGGCAGTGCCATCGCGCGTTACCACAGCATCAGTAACACCATCGCAATCTATGTCTGCCTGATTAGGAATTCCGTCTCCTGGAAGTCCATAGTAAAAGGCTACATCGGCATTTCCATTCGGCAGTTTAATTCTCCACTCAAGTGGAGTTTCAAGGTTGATAACGCGAACGATACCTGGATGATATTGACCATCGCCAAAGAAATTCCCACTGACAAATGCATCAGCAGCAACATCCCATGTCCAGAATCGCCAATCTTCAGCATTGGCTCGGGTAAGCCAGGCAGTTGAATTTTCCTGTCGATTTACGAGAGCAACGGACAAATCTGATCGGCCATCTCCGTTGAAATCGCCGAGAGAAGCCGGCTTTGCGAGTGTTGTCTGCGGATAAAGAAGCAGCAAAAGCGCAGCAGCAAGAAACGTCCTCATGTAAATAGCCCCCATGGACTGCTAAGCAGTCGAGTTAAAACGTCACACCTCGCATTACCTAGTTTAACACTCGGCAATGACCCATTACTTAGTGACTTTACGCACACTCTCGCTAAATCAAGCAATTGCAAGTACTTACCAATCTGCTTTGAAAGAGCCTGGCACCTTGCGCGTGAATTCACATAGGTTAAGATTCAGTTAACGGCCTAGGAGATTTGAAAGATGATCAAAGTTGCAGTTGCACAAATGCGTTGTCGTCTTGGCGACTTAGCGCATAACTCAGAGAAGATTGCCGATTTTGTAAAGAGAGCGGCGGAAGATCAGTGCCGAATCGTCGTGCTCCCGGAGATCTCTGATGTCGGTTATGAAACGAGCGCAATCAAAAAACATGCAGCTACCTGGTCAGAATTGCCCTATGAGACAGCGGCTCGCGCGGCAAAAGAGCATGGTCTTTATGTCGTATGCGGTCTGAGCGAGAAAACCGATCTGGGCACCTTTAACACTGCAGCGGTGATTGATCCTTCTGGTAATTTGCTAACCAAATACCGCAAGACCCATCTTTTCTCACCTGCCCCCGTAGAGGAGCACAAAGTGTTTCGCGCTGGGGACGACTTGGTCACAGCGGAAATTGACGGGGTCACTTTTGGATTTACAATCTGCTTTGACCTCCGCTTTCCGGAACTGTATCGCTCCCTCACACTGAAAGGAGCAACCGTCTTGGTAAACTGCACCGCATGGCCTGCCTCTCGCACCGCTCATTGGACCACGCTCACTCAGGCTCGCGCCATTGAGAATCAAGCCTACTTTCTTGGAGCGAATAGAGTTGGTAGCGATGGAGGAATGACGTTTTGCGGGCACAGTATCGTCGTATCACCTTTTGGTGAAGTCATCTGTGAGGCAAATGCCGAGGATGAAGATCTGCTATTTGCCGAGCTCGACTCCGAAGAAGTTCGAACATTTCGCGAGAAGATTCCCGTCTTGCAATGCCGCCGGACCGACGTCTACGAATTAGAATAGAAGTATGGTGGTTTCTTTGTCCTGATTGGGAAACGCACCAAACACCAATCTCTCCTTTCTGAAAGAGAAAAAACCGCAAGGGGTAGCTCGAGGGTAGTGCACAGCACGACCCTCGAGCGAGTAGATCCCTTACGTGTTTCAGCGGCGGGGCCGAAACAATCTCGTCAACCAAGGCGGAAGAATCGATTTCCGCTCCGCCCGATATGGTGATGGAAGGCGAAGTGTCTCAACGTCCTCTATTTCGGACAGTCGACGAGCACCGGCGAGCTTCTCAATCAACCATTCAAGATAGGCTTCACGCTCAACAAAGGGATAGGTGTCTCCCCCTGCAAGCGCTTGATGCCCCGCTTCTCGACGGATTGTGCGATTCGCCTCGAGTACTTCCCAGAGAGACGTCTCAGGGGGAACTGCACTCTGCCAATCGCCCAATAGCCAATCGGCGAAGGGTATCGCCGCCTCGGAGTATGCAAATTCGCAAAAGGTTTCTTCCGAGAGCACGTGCGGGCCAATGAGCTTCCTACGGACTCCACTGACGGAATCCGTTTTGGGTTCGTAGACGAGGTCGACATCCTCCGTCTTAAGCAGACTGGGGGCATAAATCGATATCCAACGAGGATCGATTTTGGTAACCCAGCGAAGCACGAAGTGCGTCTGTCGATTATCCATTTCGCCAAAAGTGATATCATCCGGAAAGGCGATAACCCATTCAGCGTCCTTTACTACCGAACTGCGTTCGAGCATTCGCGGTGTGCTTCCCGGTCGAAAATACCTGCCCTCCTTTCCTCGGTGCCAAAGATTTTCGATCATTCCACTGCACACGGCAGCCACCACATCCATCGGACCGCCACTTGAGCGCAACCGAACCTTGCCTTTCAACTCGTCCTTGAGCCATTGGAAGCGGCTGCGGACCTGCCGAAAGTTCGCCAAATCGATGCCACATTCAGATCGTTCTTCTCCGGTTTGCATATTGAGCGCAGCTCTATACACAGAGATCTGAGCGGTGATGTCCGATGGCTGTGCGCCGTCGAGAAGATTCTGCCACGTGTTCGCCTTTCGTTGAACAACGCCACCGATTTCCCGCAGCGCTTCGAAGAGCAAGATGTCCTCAGTCACACCTCGCTCTTCAGCTGCAACAAACATCCGTGAGACTGGCACTGACATGGGCAATCGCGAGACTTTCTTACCGATCTCGGTCACCTTGCCCGCGGTGTCAATGCAGCCCAACATCGTCGGCCGTCGAATCGCTTCTGAAAATACCTCCTCACTTGGTTGATGAAAGAACTCGAGCTCTGCCGGACTCACGCCACACTCGAGCAACTGAAGAAACAGCTGGTCGAGCAACTCACGCTCAAATTCCGGCTTTGGCCATTTCGATCGCTCTTCAAACGGACAATGATCAATAAAGAGTCCAATTTCAGTTCGACCAGCACGACCTTTGCGTTGCTCGCGATCTTTCAGAGAGATTGCACGAATATGGAGGCCAACGATGCCGTTGACCACCTCGCGACGCAACTCTAACCCCGAATCAATCACAACCTGAATGCCCGGAATCGTAATTGACGTCTGTGCAACGTTAGTTGCAACAATGCACTTCGGTCGATCAAACTCCTCGAAGCAGCGCTTTTGCTGGTTCGAATTGAGCTTGCTGTGAAGCGGTAGAATCTCAGCGTCAATCCCTCTGCTTTTCAGTTCAGCGATCGTCTGCTCGATCGTCTTCACTGTCGGCTGAAAGATCAACACATTCTTCCCCATGCGCAGGAACTTCTCTGCGTCATCTTCAATAGAGGCGCCGCGCGGAATCTCAGTAACGGGGAAGCTTCGTCCTTCAACATGGATCACATTTGCCGAGACACCACCTTTCTGGAACCAATTCCTTAAATCCTCCGCCTCAAGCGTCGCGCTCATGGTCACGAACTTGAAGGCGCTGGGGTCTTTTCGCAAGCGATCTCGCGCCAAAGCAACGAGTACTTCCTGAAATCGGTTCCATTCATGCAATTCATCGACACCAAGTACGTCGAATCCGTTACCCTGACCGAAGTTCGAACCCGTACCGAAGAGTTCACGCACCGTGATATACCCATCGGTGCAAAGCAGGGCTTTTGCATTTCGCCAGTTGCGCGACCCTCTCTTGGACACACGCCAAGCGAAGGTATCGCCCACTTCTTCGTTTCGTAGTGAAGCAATTCGTTCGGTAATCGAAATCGCCGCAAGCGTCCGCGGCTGTGCGAACACCAGTCGGCCAAAGTCGATTAGGTACTGCGGTATGAGGGTACTCTTCCAAGCACCCGGATCAGCGGTAACAATAGTCACCGCATTCTGGTCAACAGAGCGGCGAATATCTGCTTCGCGCTCAGCGACAGGCGGCAATGCAACCATTGCACCACTCCTTTCCAGCCAAGAGGCCTGTAAGAGAATTGTGTTAGGAATCTACTCAGATATTTGTCTTACTCAAAGATCAGCTACTCCCAGTACATGGGGTGAAATACGAACCTGTTATTTTGATAAGACTTATCATATTTCCCAGTAGATTCTCGAGTGCCCCGAACGGGATGTAGCGACTCAAAGAGCCTGGCACCTTGAAATGGCAGCGGGCTTTTATTCCGCACAAAGAGCCTGGCACCTTAAAATGGCGGAGCCTGGCACTTTGAAATGGCGAGTGTTGTTAGCCAGCCCAAAGAGCCTGGCACCTTGAAATACACTGCGATTCCGAGCTATTGCACGACGGAACTAGGCTAGGAGCTAGTTTTTGGCAGTAATTTGCTGCGCTTTCTTGAGAGGTGCGAGCGGTCTGCTGGAGGCGCTCTAACCTTTTCTGTAGGAAGCCGATAGGGTCGCTTTGCGCAGGCGGATGTGATTCGGAGTTACTTCCACCAACTCATCTGGGCGGAGAAACTCAATTGCTCGCTCGAGGGTCAAAGGCAACACTGGCGTCAGCACGACGGCATCATCTTTGCCGGAGGCACGCACGTTTGTGAGCTTCTTTCCCTTGCAGGGATTGACGTTGAGGTCGGAATTTCGGTTATGCTCTCCGATAATCATCCCCTCATAGACTGGCACTCCCGCACCAATGAATAATCGACCACGTGGTTCAAGATGGAACAAGCCATAGGCAACTGATTCACCCTTCCGGTCAGCTACAAGCGATCCTGTTGTTCGCGATCGAATGTCACCTTTATACGGTTCGTAGCCGCTCAGATACGCGTTTAAAATGCCGGTGCCTCGCGTATCAGTCATAAATTCGTTTCGGTAGCCTATGAGACCTCTTGAAGGGACCAAGAATTCGAGCCGGACACGACCACTCCCGTGATTGACCAGGTTCTCCATTCGACCCTTCCGAAGCGAAAGCTTCTCAGTCACAATCCCGGTATACTGTTCTTCGCAATCGACAAACAGATGCTCTATCGGCTCTAGCTTCTCGCCATTCTTTTCTTTAAAGATAATTTCAGGTTGTCCGACAGTAAGTTCGTAGCCCTCGCGTCGCATCGTCTCGAGCAATATCGCCATTTGGAACTCGCCACGTCCTTGCACAAGGAAGCGATCGGCATCCTCCGTAGGAAGCACCCGCAGAGCGACGTTGTGTAGCGTTTCATCTTTCAGTCGTTCCGCAATCTTGGTCGATTGCACGTGGTTTCCATCAAGCCCAGCAAAAGGTGAAGTATTAACGCCAAACGACATGGAGATGGTCGGCTCGTCGACTGAGATTCGCTTGAGCGCTTTCGGAGTTTCCGCAGTACAAATCGTGTCACCTATCTCGACATTATCCACACCCGAGAGAATCGCAATCTCGCCAGCGCGCAATTCATCGACTGCTTGAAATGTAACTCCGTGATACACCTGCAGCGACGACACTTTCATCGGTGCAACGCGATCGTCTTTCTGCAAGCAAACCAGACGATCTCCTTTTTTTACCGATCCGTTTACCACCCGCCCAATCGCCAATCGTCCGAGGTAATCCGAGTATCCCAAATTCGAGACAAGCATTTGAAATGGTGCGGTCTCTTCGTGGCTCGGTGGTGGAAGCTCGTTGACAACTGCACTAAAGAGCGGTTGAAGATCTTTGCCTGGCTCTTCCAAGCTCGTTGAACAAGTACCATCACGCCCGACTGCATAGAGCACTGGAAACTCAATCTGATCTTCATGGGCATCTAGATCGATGAACAGGTCATAGACTTCGTTAATAACCTCCTGCGGACGAGCATCAGACCGGTCGATCTTGTTAATGACAAGAATAATTTTCAGATTCGCTTCAAGCGCCTTACTTAGAACGAATCGCGTTTGAGGCAATGGCCCCTCGGATGAGTCAACGAGAAGAATTACTCCATCAACCATCTGTAAAGCGCGCTCAACTTCGCCACCAAAGTCTGCGTGCCCTGGTGTATCGAGGATATTTATTTTTATGCCCTGGTAGACAACAGAACAATTCTTAGCTGCAATGGTGATGCCGCGCTCTCGCTCAAGATCCATACTGTCCATCACCCGTTCTTCATCGGGCGAACCGAATAACCCACTTTGACGCAACATCGCATCAACAAGGGTTGTCTTGCCGTGATCTACGTGGGCAATGATTGCTATGTTTCGAATGTCGTCTCGCGCTATCTTTGTCATCACTTCCTCTATGCAAACTCGAAGCAGCTCAGTCCAGCTGCAGGAAGCTCAATAGTCTAATTTACAGAAGAAGTATAGTGAATTGTGGGTGAAAACCGAGATATCAGCGAGAACTAAGCGCTAAACGCCGCTAAACCGCGCCTGTGTTTCAACTAACTCCAGCTCCTCGCCGAATTGCTCTTTTTCTTCGGCTAAGCAAGCGAAGGGTTTCTCGAACACAATACAGAGGCTCAGCTCGTTCTGCTTGGCATCTGTCGAGTCTCTCACCCACCCCAATTTTGTGTGCCGGATGAATGGCAAGGATGTTAAGTCAAGCGACTCGGCAGTCTCGCTCAACTCCAGAGACCCTCTGTAGTCTGTCATGCGTTTACAAACTGACGCGAGCTGTTGTGTGGAACTCACCACCAAGGTCCGACTGCCCTTCTGAGCATTGCCCTTCGCGACAAGAGTCAAGGTCGCAAGTCGATTCGGACTCGACTTATCTGCATCCACAGTATCTACGAGATAGAACTCATTATTGTCTACTAAGGGCTCGGCCCAGCGACTATTCCAACGCAACACTTTACCCTTGGCACTCTGCAAGCACTCGGTTGTATCCGCCATTGCATTCTGCATGGGTAGCAACAACAAACCGAAGAAAATGGATTGAAAATTTGCAAATCGCATCAGTCTGCCTGTAGCTCCGGTAGCTCTATCAAGGTTAATGTTTTTTGTGCAAACTTAGTTGTTTCAACAATCGTGGAATGTAATTGCGTGTAGAAAGCTAAACTGTATTCATCGGAGAACCCGCGGGACTCTCGCATTGCCATCTCCGTTAAGAGCTGATGAGAGCGCAAGCAGCCGATATGGAGTAACTCGCGGGCGTCTCTATCCCAGTTCTTCAAGCTAATTGGCGGAAGTGCGAATTGCTCTCCAGTATCAATCAGAGTCTGATACTGTTGCTGGAGTGAAAAAGCGGACTGTTTGTTCACATCGAGAACTGACAAGAACTTCGCAGCACTTTCTCGCCACGCGAGCTCAGATCCAGCCCGTTGTCGAGGAGCTGAGTACTGAGAGCAACTCTTGATAATCGCCTCACCATCGGCATCGGGGCGCAGTGGCCGAGCCGTAACTCTTCTCCCATAGATCGCAAAGGAATATCTCGCGCAAGACTCTCGACAAACTGGGAAATCATCCCCGCTCCAACCAGCACAACGTCCCTGACAAGCAAGAACTGCCTCTGGTCCAAACAAAGGTTCAACGAATGATTCTCTGTACTCGGTCTGAGGGTGTACCTCTACCCATTTCGAGATGCGCATTGTACCAATCGATCCGACCGACATGGCTAGCAATATTCCCAAGGTGAATATGGTGGTAATTTTAATCGGAAGGGTTTGTCGAGCAGCGCGATTTCTCATCTCTCCGGAAACCATTGAGATAGTTGTTTGGCTTCGCCCCCGTCGCCGTTTGAGCCGCTTTGTGTCGGCGAGTGAGGTAGTTGCTTGCTCAAGTGAGACGCTCTCTCCGTTTGCGTCCAAGCACTGACTGTTTCGACGAACTGTATCGACTAGTTCGCTGGACAGTCCGTTTGGCTCGGTCGGCGCATTTGATTTTTCGAAATCAGAAGGATCCACGGGACCTTATCCAAGCATGAGCGGGAATAGACTTACACACTTATATATCGACAGCGGTTGTCGATCGCTAAACAGGCAAAACAATCGTGATATCGGGGAGTTAGTCTAGGTTCTCAGGCTGCGGGTAATCGGTGAAGCTATACTGATTTCTCTAGAGCTACTGAGTGGTTCCTCAGACCGCTCTCTGGCAGCTTTGGCTAGCTCGCAGCCAGAAATGGGCTAGATACGCCTTTGCAACTCGGGAGTAGCCAATTTATCGAAAGTCGATCCTCTCCACCGCCTTTGGTTGATTGCCTTTCCCGTATTGAGTGATTAAAGTGTGTTTTCAAGTGCTTGGCTTCAGGATTGTCGTTCTGCTGCCCAGAAATTTTACAGATACCTAGTGGTAATTATGTTGATCTATGAGCGGTGAAGCGTCAGTTCCCTCAAACTTTATTCGAACGATAATTGAAGAAGATTTAGTTGCAGGAAAGAATGAGGGTCGAGTTGTTACCCGATTTCCGCCTGAACCGAACGGCTTTCTTCATATTGGTCATGCGAAGTCGATTTGTCTCAACTTTGGAATGGCAAAGGAATACAACGGCACCTGTCATTTGCGGTTCGATGACACCAACCCCCTGACCGAGGAAACGCTCTACGTAGAGTCGATTCAAAAAGACGTCCAATGGCTTGGTTTCGATTGGGGCGAGCATCTGTACTATGCCTCCGATTATTTCGAGCAGCTCTATCAGTATGCGGTCCAGCTCATCAAAAACGGCAAAGCGTATGTATGTAGCTTAGATGCTGAGCAGGTCCGGGAATACCGAGGCACACTCACAGAGCCGGGGAAGGACAGTCCCTATCGAGATCGCAGCGTAGAAGAGAATCTCGAATTGTTCGACCGGATGAAAAACGGTGAGTTTGAGGATGGCACCCATGTGCTTCGCGCGAGAATCGACATGTCCTCGCCCAACCTCAACATGCGAGACCCTACTATCTACCGAATCCGCAAAGCGAGTCATCATCGCACTGGAGATACCTGGTGTATCTATCCGATGTATGACTACACCCACTGCCTTTCGGATATGATCGAAAAAATAACACATTCGCTCTGTACGCTTGAGTTTGAAGATCATCGCCCACTCTATGATTGGGTCTTGGAAGAGCTCCAAACGCCCTGCCACCCGCGACAGTACGAATTCGCCCGACTCAACCTAAGCTACACACTGTTGAGTAAGAGACGGTTACTGCAACTCGTAAACGAAAAACATGTCAGTGGTTGGGACGATCCACGCATGCCCACAATCGCGGGAATACGGCGTCGAGGCTACACTCCTGAAGCGATGCGCGAGTTTTGTGAGCGCATCGGTGTGGCAAAAGCGAATAGCACTGTTGATATTGCGCTCCTGGAATTCTGTTTGCGAGAGGATCTCAATCGACGTGCCCCGCGCGTAATGGCGGTGCTGGATCCGATAAAGCTGGTGATAGAGAACTTCCCAGAGGGGGAGGTTGAAGAACTCGAGGCGGAGAACAATCCGGAGAATCCTGACGCAGGCAAGAGAACGATTCCTTTCACGCGAGAATTGTATATAGAAGCAAGCGATTTCATGGAGGACCCTCCAAAGAAGTATTTTCGCCTTGCCCCCGGTAAAGAGGTCCGACTCAAACACGCCTACTATGTGACGTGCACTGATGTCATTAAAGACGAATCAAGCGGCAACATTGTCGAAGTACGATGCACCTACGATCCGAAAACTCGTGGTGGATGGTCTGATGACGGCCGCAAAGTAAAGGGAACCCTGCATTGGGTATCAGCAGCCCACGCGCTCGATGCTGAAGTTCGCCTCTATGACCACCTCTTCTCTAAGGAGAACCCCGATGAGGTTGAGGAGGGACAAACCTTTTTGGACAATCTCAACCCTCATTCGCTTGAGATACTTACAGGCTGCAAGGTTGAACCTAGTCTGGCTCAGGCGGACAGTGGGCAACAGTTTCAGTTTCTCCGGTTGGGATACTACTGTGTTGACCCTGTGGATTCTAAGCCGGAACAACTTGTGTTTAACCGGACGGTGCAGCTCAGAGACACTTGGGCAAAAATCCAAAAGAAAGATAATTAACTTCTCGGAGAACGATTTACAATGAGCGAAGGAATAGTCATTGGAGCCAACGCGGAAGGGACACAAAGCGTGTTGCGACCCGACATGGCAAACCGGCATGGCTTAGTTGCCGGTGCAACCGGAACGGGCAAAACAGTCACCCTACAAGTTCTCGCGGAGCATTTTGTCCGGATGGGTGTCCCGGTTTTTACTGCGGACATTAAGGGCGATCTTTCAGGTATTTCTCAAGCGGGAACTCCTCACGAAAAAATTGACGCACGGCTGCAGAAAATCGGCCTGCCGCAATATACCCAACGGGGCTACCCGGTTATCTTTTGGGATCTGTTTGGTAAGAATGGCCACCCGATCAGAACTACTGTGTCGGAGATGGGACCACTTCTCTTGAGTCGACTGCTCGATTTAAATGACACCCAGCAGGGAGTCCTCGATATCACCTTCCGAGTCGCGGACGATCAGGGACTCTTACTGCTCGACCTCAAGGATCTGAGATCGCTTCTTACCTGGGTCGGCGATAATGGCTCAGAGTTGAGAAACGAATACGGCAACATCGCCAGCGCCACAGTAGGTGCGATTCAGCGCAGATTGATTGGTCTTGAAGATGCGGGTGCTGAAGAATTTTTCGGTGAACCAGCTCTTAATCTACAACACTTGATGCAAGTCGACTTTTCTGGCAACGGCGTCATTAGCGTGCTCGATGCAAGCGAGTTGATGTCGGACCCTCGAGTGTATACCACCTTTCTCTTATGGTTACTTTCCGAATTGTTTGAAGAGCTCGACGAAGTTGGCGATGCTGAAAAGCCGAGGTTGGTGTTTTTCTTTGATGAAGCTCACCTGTTATTCAAAGGCGCTCCGAAAGCGTTGGTTGAAAAGATCGAAACCGTAACTCGATTGATTCGCTCAAAGGGTGTCGGGGTCTACTTCGTCACCCAAGACCCTGCTGATATTCCAGAGGAAGTGCTGGGACAACTCGGAAATCGCATACAACATGCGCTTCGCGCTTATACTCCCAGCGCCAGAAAAGACGTGAAGGCAGCAGCAGCAGCGTTTCGTGAGAATCCGGCTTTCTCCACCGAGGAAGAAATTACTCAACTCGGGGTCGGGGAAGCTCTTGTCTCGCTATTGGATAAAAACGGTTCACCTACCATCGTTGAAAAGATTTTGGTCTCTCCCCCCGAATCTCGCATGGGACCCGCCACGAAAGAAGAGCGAAATATCGTATTATCTCGTTCGCCGCTGAAAGGGACATACGACGAAGCAATCGATCGGGAATCGGCATTCGAAATTCTCAAGAAACGCCGCGAAGAAAAGGTGAAGGAAGAAGAGGCCGAAGCGGAAGAAAAAGCTCAGAAGAAGAAGTCCAGCGGCTACCAGCGGCAAACCCCGACCGAAGCATTTTTCAAATCAATACTGAGAAGTGTGGGGAGTCAGGTCGGTCGGCGGATTGCTCGAGGTGTTCTTGGGTCGATGCTTGGCGGGAAACGATAACTGGCCAAAGTCATTTATTTTATTTTTTCGGTTCACCAGCATATTTGGTGGTGAAAGGTAGAGCTGGTAGGTTCGTCTTTCCAATTGACGCAACCTCATCTACAGATAATCAGTGTTACGAAAGGGAGGACTAAGTGAGAAACGAATGTTACGGATGTAAGGGACATGGTGACCGAATCGGTGTGATTATCGGACAACTCGGGACACCGGATGAGCCGAACCGAAAAGCGCTCCTTCCCTACCTCAAAGAATTTCTTGGAGACCCACGAGTTATCGAAAAGCCACGCTGGCTTTGGTGGCTCATTCTCAACGGACTCATTCTTCCGACACGTCCGCAGAAGTCAGCAAAACTCTACCAGCGCATCTGGACCGATGAGGGCTCCCCGCTCAAAGTATACACGGAGCGTCAAACAGAAAAAGTGCAAGCGCGTCTTCGCGAGGTCCACCCGAGCATCGAGGTTGTGTATGGAATGCGGTATAGCAAGCCACGTCTCGAGGACGCTATTGATACACTAATTGAGCGTGGATGTTCTAAAATATTGCTTTTCAATATGTACGCCCACTACTCTGCCACTACATCGGCGAGCAACTACGACGTCGTTTTCAAGCATCTACTGAAACGAAGGGTGGTTCCAACGCTGCGGGTAGCCGAACCATATTATTCCCACCCACTTTTCGTGCAAGCCCTGGCGACGACGATAAACGACAGTCTCGATAAGATGACTGAGAAGCCAGAGCGTTTGGTCTTTTCTTACCATGGCATTCCCGAAGAGTATGTGACGAAAGGCGATGTCTATTGCTGCCACTGCACTGAGACGACGTATGCGTTGAAGCCGCTGCTCAATATGCCTGACGAGCATATCATCCACACGTTCCAATCCCGCTTTGGTAGAGACCCCTGGCTTGAACCCTATACTGATGAGACGTTTAAACGACTTGGAAAGGAAGGGATTAAGAATATTGCAGTAGCCTGCCCTGGTTTTACAACTGATTGTCTCGAGACCTTGGATGAACTTGGCAACGAGGGGACTGAAGAGTTCGTCGAGGCCGGAGGCGAGAAACTACAGCTCATACCTTGTCTCAACGACCAGGATGCTTGGATCGAAAGTATGTCAACGATCATTACACAAGAGCTCGGGTCATGGCTCGACACCGCGGCTCGTAATGCCGCTGCTAACACAAAGATAGCCTGTCCGGTGAAAGTATTTAAGAGGGCTGCTTAATAAGATTGCTTGAAAGGATCGAGCAAAAAGCACACTTCAAAAAATGGAGAATCGCCTCAGATGGTCAACGGAGTGACGATACCAAGGCGATTCTCAAATGCGACAGCCACTATGCAAGATCCTTAAGCAACGTCTTCTTCATCTTCAGTCAGACGATAGCCAGAGTTCGACGCCGTCGGAGCATTCGCTTCCGTGGGCTCAATCTCCTGTGGCTCGTCATAGATCTTCAGATGACGCGGCTTGGATTCTTCCTCTTTGTTCTTTCGCTTTTTCTCGGGATGCCAGTCGTGGAGCAATTCACCGAGGCAATACTGCAGGGTGAGCAATCCGAGCATCACCAGCACAAAGAACAACATGGTGTGACCAAGCTCTTGGGCCGGGTCGAGTTCGATACCGAAGACCCATTCATAGGCTTCGGTCAGCACAGCGAGGACAGGTACGTCCATGGAGGTCTCCTTCTTGGGACCTAGTCGATGAGAAACCTCTTCCAGAGGCTGGTCACTTCCGAATGACCGAGTGAAAGAGCTATAAGACTCCTCTCTCAATCGGCCATTTAGGGATCAGCATTTGGCAAAAAACGACGTAAGTGCGCTTTTTTACTCGTTAAAATTCAATGAGAAATAACTGACTAAAATCGGGGGAATTATGGCACAGAACGAGAAAAGAGGACAGGGGGAGTCCCTATCCTCCTTTCCGTAATTCAACAGCCCGACTACAGGGCTACCTTGAGAGCCGAAATTACTGACAGGTCGTTTCTATCGCGCCCTTCGGCAGGTAGATTGTCGAACTCGTGCTTCACAGTGAGCACGAGACTGAGTTTAGAATTGATAGCAGCTTCAATACCCACTTCAGAATTTACCAAAGTATCATCGCCATCTTCGACAGAGAGAAGGACTTCGGTCGATTGAAAGAACTTTGACGTATCGCTAATGTCCCAATCGAATCGGTCAGCGATTCGAGGACTGAAGTATTCATTCGTCTTCCCACCAACTTTTTCAAAAACGTATGATGGACCAGCTTCAAGATTCAACTTCATGTCATCTTCTTTGATCAAGAAGTAACCAACCGGTACACCGACAATGTAGCGATAGTCGATATCAGCGATATCATCGAAGACTGCGTTGAGCACGCCACCTATATACCAACGTTCACCAAGTAAATGTTTATACTCGGCCACGCCCTTCGCTTCTTTCTGCGTCGTGCTTCCCGTTTCTGGGTCATCACGATCCTTGTCTTCACCAAGAGCACCATCAGCTTTCAGAAGGTAAATATTGTCACCTTGCTCTTTCGTTCCGGTGACACCACCTGTCAACAAAAGAGTATCGCTGTTTCCTCGCGTAAGATTAAATCCGAGTGCGGCACTCAAATCCCAACCGTCCTTTTTCACCTCATCAGCGGGACACTCCGGGCAATCTGGACACGGTGGACACTGCAAGGCCTCTTCAGCCACTGCGGTAGAGGAAAAAATCAACAACACAACTGCCAACAGTTTTATCTTGGTCATGAAACTCTCACTATATAGTCTGGAATAAAACACATGGAATAGTTGGAGGAGTATACGAATAAACGCCGGCACCGCAAGTTTTGGCAGGAAATCGCTGCTTAATTTCGGCCCTAGGAGATCGAGCCGAGAACTTCAACCATCGAGCGCATGAACATATTCTCAAACAATTCTTGCCGACCGCTCACATTGGGCGCAGCCTCACCTTTCTCCCTAATATAAGCCTCGATAGAATCACCCGTCGCTCGTCCAGCTTCAATTTCAGCGCCAATGCCCTCGCTCCAGCTGGCGTAGCGCTGCTCGGTAAAACCTTCAATCAACTTTTCCTTTCGCATCTGCTCCGCAACGAGCGCTCCGAGTGCAAATGCATCCATACTGCCGATATGGCCGTAAAATAAATCAACCGGCTCAAAGCTCTCTCTTCGTACCTTTGCATCAAAGTTGATTCCCCCTGGAGCAATTCCACCCTGCTTGAGGATAACCAGCATTGCCTTTGTCGTACGCTCAATGACCGTTTGAAACTGATCGGTGTCCCACCCGAGCAACAGGTCACCTCTGTTCGCATCAATCGAGCCCAGCGCACCGGCAAGTGATGCGACTTCTAATTCATGCTCGAACTCATGACCGGCAAGGGTGGCATGATTGTCTTCAACGTTAATTTTAAAATGTTCAACTAAACTATACTTTGCTCCGTACGTGTGCAGGAACGCGAGTACCGCATTCACATCATAGTCGTATTGGTGCTTGGTTGGTTCTTTCGGTTTAGGTTCAATGAGAAACTGACCCTTGAAGCCAATCTTCTCAGCATGCTCCACTGCTAAACTGTAGAAATAGGCAAGATGGTCCAACTCGCGCTTAATGTCAGTGGTGAATACATTCTGATATCCAACTCTTCCTCCCCAAAACACAAAATTCTCGGCCCCGAGCTTTTTGGAAACTTCAAGCCCTTTTCTCATTTGAGCAACGGCATAGGCGAAAGCATCGGCGTTGCTACTATTCCCCGCCCCATGCATGTAGCGAGGGTGAGAAAATAAATTATTTGTGCCCCAGAGACACTTTATCCCAGAACTCGATTGCTGCGCGAGCATGTGATCACTGACACGATCGAGATTCTCGAAAAACTCGGAAATCGAAGACCCCTCAGGGGCGACATCCGTATCGTGAAAACAATAGTGAGTTGCACCGAGCTTTTCTACAAACTCAAAAAACGCATCAACACGCCGCAGGGCATTTTCAATCGAATCGCTGTCATCATCCCAGGGCCGAACGGCCGTGCCTGGACCAAAAGGATCGGCTCCACGCCCTCGCATCGTATGCCAATAGCACACAGTGAATCGCAGACACTCGCGTAGCGACTGCTGGGAGCCGGCTACCTCGATTTTTCGCTGCGGATTGTAAAAGGCAAAGCTAAGTGGGTCTCTACTTCTTGGACTAAAAGCAATCGGCGAACTCACTTCGGGGAAAAATGGGGCAACGCGACTCATAGATCTAATTCTCGTAGAAGGGGTAACTATGACGTTTTACATAACTCATCACCGGAACTGTATGAATGGCGAGCACTTCATTCTGAAACTGAGTGTGTAGTGCCTGCCGCGTGTCACTTACTTCGCTGGCACTTTTGACTTCAATTCCGAACTCGTAATCCCAAGAACCGATACATTCGACAAAAAATATTACTTCCGATCTCTCCTCGCAAAACTCAAACAGCGCCGCGGTTAAAGATGGACTCATTCCTTTTACACCCAGCAATAGTTTGAACTGTTGGACGCCGATATCTTCGGCACTCAGTTGATACGTATACCCATCTATAACGTGCTCCTCTTCCAGTCGGCGTTTGCGCCGCTCAAGTGTCGTGTTGGGGATACCCGTTAATCGCGATAGATGGCTAATCGATTTATACTCTCCGTGAGCCATCGCACTTAGTACTTTTCGATCTATATCATCAACTTCGACAAGTTCGTCGGCACCGCCGACATGTAGGCGATTCGGAACATAATTGGTATCCGACAAATAGCGACGCCCATAATAGGTAAACGCCAGTCGCAGAATCATTTCCTTTTCAGCGAATACGTTTCCAAACTGCTTGCAGACGCTGTTTAATACTGCGGCGACATGCTGAACATGGAGTGCGCAGATCGAAACGACGTATTGATATTGACTGCCAACTTGTAACAGCCATGAAACCGCTTGGGTTTGAGAAAGTTCTTCAAGAAGCGCCTGGCGATTGGTTTGGCCTTCCGCACTGAGCGATAGATAGAGAACATATTCGGTGTATCCCAGACGATACACATTGATAAAGGGCAACGGCTGGCCAATCACACCACGAGATTGCAGATTGCCGATATGATAGCGCACGGAATGAGAAGCAAAGCCGGTGAGCTCTGCGATTCGCTGAATTGGCAACTCTGCATCCGTCTGGACCACTGCCAGTATTTCGCGCTCTTTTTCTGATAGACCGATCATTGTTTAAGCTAACTCATCAAAAATACTAACAATACTCAAGCCTCTGCAGGAGCCGACGTACCTCGAGCAGCAAAGATGCGCTCAGCCGAGCTGATATCTTGCAACTATCACCCACTCTAGTCGCTTATTCGGTGAATTATAGCAGAAAATTGCGAACCTCTGATCCCCCGCGTTAAAACTTATGAACAGGGTGATTCGTAGTATCACAAAGCGACAACAGAGTTCGGTTTTTAAAGGTCATTTCACAGGCATTACTTCTTCTTCGGTTTCAACTCTGACGTTAGCAAGTGTAATACGAAATTGCTGTAAACCAGGGGACGCTGAAGGCGAAATGATGGTTGCCTTCAACGTAAATAGAACGCATCTCGCTCCAACGAGTAGGCCTTGATACATCGAGGCAGTCTGCGGGTAGGTGATGCAACAGGATTATGAAACCGGCCGGGAAACAGGAAACTGTTTCCCGGTTTGCTATGTACGCCAATTGAATGCCTTGGGTGCAGTGATTTCTCTACAACCTCCATTCTGCAACCAAGGTGTGTGAGTCGTTGAAATGAGTTACTCCTCGGTCACGACAGTGACGCAGGAGCTGATGGTACTGACGCGAACGAATTTTCGCGGAGTACCATCTTCCGGTGACCAGTACGGATCAGTCCGTTGGAACCAAACGAATACTGGTGAAACCATACCCGGCACGATGTCCATCGTTCTCTCAGGAGTCTCGAGTTGCAATCTCAACTCACTCCCGGGGTCCTGCAACAACGTAATGTAATCGCCAGCTATGGTTGATCCACCGATGTGCATTGCAACTTGGACCTGTACGGCTGGCTCATCCCGAAGTAAACGAACGCTGCCGCGGAGGCTCATCGATTCGGAGTTGCAAATCACATCAATATTTGCCGACTCGCTGAGTGGATACGGCACGGCCAACAACGACAGTGGTGGGATACCCGGCGGCAAGTGGGTAACAACTCCACCGCGTTCGACCACACCGATCTTTGCGGCAAGTGCAGCGCTGATGCTCGACAGAAAGTAGTCCTCGCCGCGACGACAAGCACACCAATACTCGTCTCGCTGCCGACCCGTCTCCGGCGCAACTTGCATCCACACATTGAAATCCTCACGACCACGACTGTGGAGCGTGTAGAACAGCGTTGACGGATCCTCGTGCTTTTCCGCCAACCAACGGAGGAAAGCATCTCGGCCAACATTTTGCATGAGTAAACCCCAATCTCTAGTAAAGTGAGAAATCACCACAACCCTCTCCCGCAGGCAGCAAGGAACTGCCCGGCGAAGTGGGATGTGGAAAGCCATCTCTACTCGGTGAGAAATTGAAGGAGCTCTGCTAAAAGAGAGCATACCCTAATTCAGACAAAATTAGTAGTTTGGGTGCCCTTCTCTACTAGAATCTGAGGAACTTGGGAGCGCCTACAATTGAGCCGCCACGGCATCGATAAACTCTTCGGTCCCAACTGCCGTAGAAGGATCGTTTCCGCAGACGATGACCAAGTCTTTGGTCATCGTGCCAGACTCTATCGTCGAGATCACTGCACGCTCAAGTCGCTGAGCAAACTCAACTACCTCCGGCGTTCCGTCGAGTTCACCGCGCTTGGCGATCGCTCCGGTCCAGGCAAAAATGGAAGCAACAGAGTTGGTTGAAGTCGGCTTCCCTTCTAGGTGCTGGTAGTAGTGTCGTCGAACCGTGCCATGTGCCGCTTCGTATTCGAACTTTCCTTCAGGAGAAACAAGAACTGAAGTCATCAGTCCTAATGAACCAAATCCACCAGCGATCAAATCCGACCAGACATCTCCATCGTAGTTCATCAGAGCAATGAGCATTCCACCCTCATGCTTCATGATCTGCGCAACCGCATCATCGATCAGCATATAGCGATACTCAACACCTGCCGCCTCGAAATCAGCTTTTCGCTGATCGACCGCTTGCTGAAAACGATCGCGAAAATGCGAATGATACTTCTTAGAAATAGTGTCTTTCGCAGCAAACCAGAGATCTGTTTTCTCTGAAAGCGCGTAATTGATGCAAGATCGGACAAAGGAATTTATCGAGGCATCGGTGTTATGCATCCCCATCACAACGCCCGGGCCCTCAAACTCATGAACCGGAATTGCTTCAGTCTCTCCACTCTCAGCGGTAAACGTAAGCTCAACTTTACCGGCGCTAGGGACTTTGAATTCTACCGCTTTATAGATGTCGCCATATGCGTGTCGACCAATCGTAATCGGTTTACACCAAGACCTCACCGCAGGGGGAATATTGTCGACCATGATCGGCTTACGAAACACCGTCCCATCGAGTACGCTGCGAATGGTCGCATTGGGACTTGGCCATTCTTTCTTGAGCTTATACTCGTCAACGCGCTCGGCGTTTGGTGTAATCGTTGCGCACTTGACACCGACACCCAACTCACGAATTGCCACAGCAGCGTCAATTGTAATTTGGTCATCCGTCTCATCGCGCTTTTGCACGTGTAGATCGAAATACTGAAGCTCCAAATCAAGAAACGGCAAAAGTAGTTTATCCTTTATCATCTGCCAGATGATGCGGGTCATTTCATCGCCGTCAATTTCTACGATTGGAGTATTTACTTTGATCTTCTTGCTGGCCATAAATTTACGCGTGCCTTGGTGATTTGTATCCGTTGGGCTTGCCTACTCTCCCTGATTCCCGGGGAAAATGAGACAACTACCTACTACTAAAGAACAAGGGCATTGGCGCATGATATACCCTTTTATCAGGAGCAAGCCAAAAGAATTCGCTCCAGAGGATTGCGCTACTTGGAATTGTCAGCCAACTCAGAATCTATTCCGAGTTCTTTCCGCGGGTAAGCAAGAACCCATAATCTCCTGTTTCCTGATAGAGCGGAAACAACACATGCGAATCGTGTTCGGCAAAAATTGGGCCACGAGCGTCTCGGGCCAATAACTGACCTTGGCGAACCATCTGAAAATTGGTGAAGCCTGGTTCCATCGAGAAGCTATCACTTGGTTCGATTAGGTGTTGGTAGACAATTTCCAACGCTTGCGGAACCCCATCTTGATGGGCTCCAAGGGAATCGGAGATATCGTCAAAATCGGAAATTTGCGAAGCTTGGACTACTCCGGCCTTCACAAGTGCGTGCCAAAGGCAGGCCACGAGAGAAGTCGCTATCTGCTCGTGTCCGATAGGACCCGCTTCAAAGGCGATAGCGGTATAGCCCCGACGCGCAGCCCAGGAGATCAAGCCACCCTGTGCCAAATCGTCGCGATTCGTCCACAGCACGCAAGGAACATCTATACCAAGTGCATATCGATAACTCTCTCCTGGATCAGTTACGATAGAGAACGGTTGGCTTAAGCTAGAGGCAGCGTGCAGATCAACCATATAATTTTCGCCCTGAGAGGCGGCATAGAAGCTATCGAGGATCGGATGGAGTTGCTCCATCTCGCGAAACTCACTCACTTGCTCAGGCAAGCCCTCACCACTTTCAAGTCGAGCAACGTTTTCTTCAGTCCAGAGTCGATTTAAATCCGC
>CBDUGV010000042.1:0-20567 GCA_965366815.1 uncultured Bdellovibrionales bacterium
AACATCGACCCAATGGGAGTCCACACCGGGGATTCCATTACCGTTGCTCCAATTCAGACGCTTACCGATAAGGAGTACCAGATTCTAAGAGACTCCGCGTTGAATTTAATGAAAGAGATAGGAGTTGAGACCGGCGGTTCGAACGTGCAGTTTGCCATTCACCCTGAAACGGGGAGGCAGGTTGTTATTGAAATGAACCCGAGGGTATCCCGAAGTTCAGCACTTGCCTCAAAAGCAACTGGCTTTCCAATTGCCAAGATTGCAGCAAAGTTAGCTGTGGGATACTCCCTCGATGAACTTCCAAACGACATCACCAAGAAAACACCAGCCTCTTTTGAGCCTAGTATCGATTATTCGGTAGTAAAAATTCCTCGATTTACCTTCGAGAAGTTTCCAAATATTGAACCGATACTCGGCACTCAAATGAAGTCAGTTGGTGAGGCTATGGCAATCGCCCGGACCTTCCCCGAGGCGCTTCAGAAAGCCTGTCGATCGTTGGAGACTGGTCGCCACGGATTGTTCGGCGGCGCCGAGGCAAAGTATGACGACGTGGAAAAGCTCAAGGAGCGCATTAAAGTTGCGACGCCAGATCGTATTTTTCAAGTAGCGCGTTTACTCGAACTTGGAGTAAGTCCAAAGGAACTCTACGAGGTGAGCGGATTCGACGTATGGTTTACCAGCCAGATGTTGCGTATCATTGAGGTAGAGGACCTCCTGAGAGCAACTCAGTGGGCAGACCTCAGTGACGAGCTTTTGCGCCGCGCTAAACGTTTAGGTACGAGCGACATTCGAATTGCAGAACTATTCGATGTGACCGAGGAGCAGGTTCGAACTCGACGCCATAAGAGTCACATCCGGCCGGGCTTCAAAACAGTAGACACCTGTGCCGCGGAGTTTGCTTCATCCACTCCGTATCTCTATTCGTCGTATGAAGAGACATCAGAGGCAGTGCCCTCTGATAAGAAAAAAATCGTCATCCTCGGTGGTGGACCGAATCGAATTGGGCAAGGACTGGAGTTCGATTATTGCTGTGTCCACGCAGCGTTTTCTCTGCAGGATGCGGGCTATGAAGCAATAATGGTGAATTGTAATCCCGAAACCGTTTCTACGGATTACGATACCAGTGATCGACTGTATTTCGAGCCGCTTACGCTCGAGGATGTGCTCGAGGTTGTTGAACGTGAACAGCCTTGGGGAGTGGTGGTGCAATATGGTGGGCAGACACCACTTCGTCTGGCGCAGGCTCTCAAGTCGTCCGGTGTTCGGATTATTGGAACCAGCCCGGATTCTATTGATGAAACGGAAGACCGGAGAAAGTTTAGTTTTCTCTTGGAGCGCCTTGGCCTTCGTCAATCGGCAAGTGGCACGGCAACCGATAGAGAAGAAGCGCACCATGTTGCTGACACCATCGGATTTCCGTTGATGATTCGACCGTCCTTTGTGTTGGGTGGTCGGGCAATGGCTTTAGTTAAGAGCCATGATGAATTGAGCGACTATATTTCAGCAGGGGTGACTGTTTCCTTTGATAGGCCGGTGCTACTGGATCGTTTCTTGGCAAACGCAATCGAGGTTGATGTTGATGCGGTGTGTGATGGAAAGACGGTGTGCGTAGCTGGTATCGTCGAGCACGTAGAGCGTGCTGGTATTCACTCTGGTGACAGTACGTTCATGCTACCAGCCCAGACACTCAGCGATGAATTGCTTGCTGAAATCGAAGTTGCGACCCATGCGCTCGCACGTGAGTGCGCGGTGAAGGGGTTGATGAATGTGCAATACGCCGTATGTGATGGTGAGGTCTATGTCATTGAAGTCAATCCTCGTGCTTCGAGGAGCGCGCCGTTCGTTTCTAAGGTGACAGGGATTCCTTGGGCCAAGGTTGCTGCGCGAGTGATGGGTGGTGAATCGCTTGAGAAACTGCACGAACTTGGAAAATACGGCAATGTTTTGCAATTCACCGATTATCGAAAAGCCGTTAGTACTATTCCGTATGTGGCAATCAAGGAATCGGTTTTCCCGTTTGTGAAGTTTTATGGAGCTGACACGGTGTTGGGACCAGAGATGCGCTCGACGGGCGAAGTGATGGGAATTGATCGCGAGGCTCCCGGCGGTCTAATTCGTGCACAAATTGCAACGGGAACTCCTTTGCCGGAATCTGGAGAAGTATTTGTCAGCGTCTGCGATGAGGATAAAGAGCCGATTCTTGCGACCATATTCAAGCTCAAGGAATTGGGTTTCACCTTTGTCGCAACAAATGGCACTGCCGCATTTTTGAATGGACATGGGATAGAATCTCGTTCAATTAATAAAGTTCGGGAAGGCTCTCCTCACGTGGTAGATGAGATCTTTGGTGGGAAAATTGATTTGCTCATTAACACACCAGAGGGAACTGACCCAATACTCGATTCGAGGACAATCCGAAGTACTGCAGTTCAGCTTTCGTTGCCGGTGTTTACCACTGTTGCAGCTGCAGATGCTGCTGTCCGAGGAATTGAACGACTAAAGTCTGGACAGGTGCTCGATGTCTGTTCACTGCAAGAATACTTGAGTTTACTGTAATCCGTATTCAATCGTAGTCGAATTCGGAGAGGATACATACGATGGCTGAACGAAATCCCATGACTGTTGGAAGTCATAAACGACTCCAAGTGGAATTGAAGAATTTAAAGTCGATTGAGCGTCCGAAAGCGTCAAAAGCGATCGAGATAGCGCGGGCGCATGGTGATCTTTCCGAGAACGCTGAATACGATGCGGCGAAAGAAGCCCAAGGAATGCTCGAAGCACGTATTCGCGATCTGGAATCTAAACTCGCAACTGCTCAGGTCATTGATATCTCCAAATTGTCAGGCGACTCGGTTGTATTTGGTGCGACTGTTCGGATCTCTGATGCAGATTCTGGAGATGAGCGGACTGTTGTGATTGTCGGTGAAGATGAGGCGGATGCAGAACGCGGCCGGATTTCCTATAAGTCGCCGATGGCACGTGGGCTCATAGGTAAGAAGGTTGACGATTTAGTGACTGTGCGATTGCCCAGCGGTGGAAAGGAATATGAAATTCTGTCAGTAGATTTTATTGAACTGTCAGACTAGCAGGTTTGTCTTCTTGCTGAATGAATACCAGAGGTAGACCATGTACTATGTCGCTCTCGACCAAGGCACTACTTCTTCGCGTGCTGTGCTCTACGACGAATCGGGCACCCAACTTGCGATAGCCAGTCAGCCGCTCTCAGTTCGATTCCCAGAAGATGGTTGGGTAGAGCAAGATCCAAACGAGATATGGAGCACTCAGCTTGCGGCACTGAAAGAACTGTGTGCCGATATTCCCAGCGAAGAAATAGCCGCCATTGGAATCACCAATCAGCGTGAGACTGTTATCGTTTGGGATAGAAACACCGGGGAGCCGCTTGCACCTGCGATTGTTTGGCAATGCCGAAGAAGTTCTGAGATTTGTGCAAGACTCCGGACGCAGGGCTACAGTGAAATAGTACAGAAGCGCACTGGTCTCGTTCTAAATCCATACTTTTCGGCATCAAAAATTCTCTGGCTACTTGAAAATCAAGACGGCCTTCGCGAGAAAGTGGAGCAGGGTTCGGCGGTGTTTGGCACCGTGGACTCTTGGTTGATCTATCAACTGACCGGAGCGAACAAAGACGCGATCATTGCAACGGAACCTTCGAACGCCTCTCGAACTATGTTGTTCTCGATCGAATCTGCGCTTTGGGACCCAGAGCTCCTTTCTATTTTTGGGGTTAGCGAAGCGAACCTTCCAACGGTCCGACCCTCGTGCGGCCGTTTTGGCGTGACGGAAATTCTTGGCGCGCAGATTCCGATAACAGGCGTATTGGGGGACCAACAGGCGTCACTGCTTGGCCACGGTGGTGTTGTCGAAAACAGTATCAAGTGCACCTTTGGTACAGGGGCGTTTCTTTTATTGAACACGGCCGATAAGCGTCGACAATCGGAATCCGGGTTGCTCACCACCATCGCGTGGCAGGAGTCAGAGCGACTATCATATGCAATTGAAGGAAGTATTTTTATGGCAGGAGCCCTCGTGCAGTGGCTTCGCGATAAACTCGAACTAGTTTCCAGTGCAGCAGAGACTGAGCAGCTTGCTGGGTCAGTTGAACATTCGGCTGGAGTATTGTTGGTTCCTGCCTTTGTCGGCTTGGGTGCGCCCTACTGGGACGATGAGGCTCGGGGTGCAGTTTTTGGGCTGACGAGGGAAGCGGGGCGAGCGCATATCGTCCGGGCAGCACTTGAGGGTGTTGCGCATCAAGTTGCAGATATCACGGAATCCTCAGAGTTCAAGTCGGTCAAGTCGATGCGAATCGATGGCGGAATGAGCGTGAATAGTGTGTTTGTTCAGATTCTAGCCGATTTTACTGGGTTATCGATTGAAGTTGCTCCAACTGCTGAGGTCACTGCATTAGGTGCGGCTCGAGCGGCGTTTGTTGGCTTGGGGCAAGAGCAAGGCACGGGGGGATGTGACTCTCTCGCTAGTGCAGCAGATTCATTTGGTGTATCCTCCGAGGGTAGCGCAGTATTAGTTAAGCCAACTCTTGACGCTGGAACTCGCGATTCACTTCGAGCGGCTTGGAAGGATGCAATCTCGCGAGTTCGAAGTAGCTAAGCAGTAGCTTGCCGCTTGAAGAGTACAGGACGCCGATATGCCCCAGACAAGAAATCGTTTCTCGAAAGCATTTGCCGTATTCCTGTTTTTCTCTTTGTGCCTCACTACTTGGTCCCTGCAGACGGCAATGGTTCATTCTGCGCGCGCCGCCGATATCAAGCTGGTTGATGCTTCGGCCTCTCCTACGGCGCGAAAAGAACTAGTTAAATTCACTGGTAAGAAACTAGTTCCAGATTCACTGTTTATCGCGAAGCGCAGCTGCTCAGTATTCTTGGTGAACACCGCCGAGAACGAGTCAGTCACCGTTGAACTGGAGTACGGTGATAAGCGAATGCACTGCCATAGCTCCAACCTGAAATTAGATGACGACGGTGTGTTTCGCAGCACGAAGCCTATTGCTCCTCGTGATTTTGCCATTCTCTGTTTTCCGGAAGAAGGGGAGTATTCCTATACAGTAAAGAGCGTGCAAACAGCGAAAGTATTTAATGGATCGATAGAAGTGAAAGCGAATCAGTAGAGATGCGGGACATGCGACGACGATTGCTACTTTCCATTAGTTTTCTTGTGGTAAGCGGATTCTTGGCCTGTGGGCCAAAGGTTACCGTGCATCCGATGTTTGCAGAGCGAAGTGCCGATGTTGTTACGCTTCTCCCTTCTGCAATCCCCGATGGGGTGCAGCGTGAGCGTGTCGCCTATTTTAGGGATCTTTTAAGACTCGAGCTCGATAATGCCGGCTTTGTCCTATTAGACGACAGCCTTGTCCGAGCGGTCTGTTCCACTCCGGCTTGTGAAGAACGAAATACTTTGACTGAGAAATACAAGGTCAAGGGTTTCTTTCAGTTAGAAATAGATTCTACGAGACGAGTAAACTTTCTAGCTGGATACTATAATGCGGTAAGTGGCAATCTGGCTTTCCACGATTGGGAGGGCGAAGAATTGATTCGGGTTGAGCACACGCAGAGTAGCCAGGGTGGCTTGGTCTTTGAGTCAGGGCAAATAATTCAGGGCGTGATTAACCAGGTCCGAAATAGCAGAGAAGATCCCGTAAATGAGGTTGGCGCAAAGTTTGTCCGTACTTTGGTTCGAGAAGTTCCCGGACGAATGAAAGTTCGAAAACTGAATTCTGTAGTTGAAGTTGATATTACTGAGGTAAAGACCCGCAATCTAAAGCCCTCAGTCTCAGAAGTGTGTGTGCATGGCACGAAGGGTGGTATTGCGGCATTGGTTCTCGATGGGCGTAAATCAACACTCCGACAAACAGAGCCAGGGACCTACTGTGGTATTTTCCGACTCGAGAATGACTTAGATCAAACCAGCGGCGCACTCGTAGAGCTGCGATCGCCTTATGGAACTGCAGTGCGCCGGGCCATAACCGTAAGTGATGCCTCAGCTCCTCAGACGCTAGGTCGAGCTACTGTGAAACCCACTACGTAATGGAGGAATTAAAGACGGTGCATTTCCTATCAAGAGTACTGCTCATTCTTTTCCTGCTTAGTGGTGCCGCCTGTTCAGGGACGTTTCAGCATCAGATCGAATTTAATCCCAACGAGTCTCTTCGAGTTGCCATATTGCCATTTGTACAAGTCGATGAGACCGGGGCGATGATCGAAGAGAGTGGATCTCTCGTCGTAGACGGGGTGCCGCTTCTCTCAAAAGAGGTTGAGGCAACTCCACCAGAGTTAGTGCGCCGTCTCGTCCAAACTGAATTGCATGGGACTGGGTTGGATGTATTGTCACCTTCACTAATCGATGCGGAACTGCCGCATCATGGGTTTGGTCGGCCAGATGGTAGCTTCGATTTAAAAAAGATATACGCGGCAGACCCGAAAGAGATTTGTGTTCACTTTCTCGATTGTGATGCGGTACTCCGTGGGCGGGTCGTCAAGTGGGAGAGAAGTTATTATGGCGTGCAAACAGTAAATGCAGTTGGAATCGAACTGGAGTTGATTTCAGTGCGCACTGCGGAGCCGTTGTTTACTTCGACTGGAGAGGATTCTGAGAGTCGTGGACTTTCGAAAGGCCCTACCGGGTATTCTTCGGTAGTGCTGGAACCGATACGTGGACTCGATTCCGATATCATTGAAGATCTTGCACGAAGAGTAGTTAAAGAAATGCTTCAACCGCTGTCAGTTCAGCAGCGTCCAGAATACTTGGAATCTCCACCGCCATCGATTTTTGCCTCTTCGCACGATGTCACCGACGGCCAAATTGATCTCGGAGAACCCCTGCTGGTGGTCGTCTATGGCAGCTCGAATATGTCGGCCTCGTTTTCGATAGGCAATCTGGTAGAGAACATTCCGATGATTGAAACCAGTGATGGACATTATTTTGGTGAGTATTACCCCTTGGAGATTGATTCCTTCCAGTCGCAGTCTGTACGGGTTCGTTTGACCGATCAATATGGACGCAGTACTGAGCAATCGATCGCGCGTCAGCCTATTAGCTTGAAATAATTAAGCTTTTGCGGCAGTTAGATTAACCAGGTAATTTACTCTTATTTCTATTGAAGTCTGGCGCAGGTGGTGCTAAGGTTTCCTCTGCGTATTAGGGCCCTTAGCTCTTCAGTTACGCTTGCTTCCACGTTCTCCGAAAGAACTGCTTTCTATTTCGATTAGTAGAATGGCACTTTCGGCGTACCCGGTTAGGACTCGGGAGTTTTGAGTCTTAACATCTTTCCTCCGGAAAGTTTTGTGTGTCAGCGGCCGCAGTATTCTTTCGAAGTAGTTTTACTACTCGGAAGAGATAAAGCGTTAGCTAGTTGGCGTTGGGTTCGGAAGGTTCTTTGCCGAGACAGTCCCCTGGACTATTTCGGCTAGGCCCTCAGAGTGTCGGATACTTGTGTCGGACGGTAAGGATTCTTAGTTTCAATATTCGCTAAGTGGAATATGGCGTACTTAGAAAAAGAAAGTGATTTGTGGAAAGAACTCGCATCACTTGCGAAAGATGAAGGTCTTTTCCTGTACGACGTAGAGCGTTTTGCGAATAGTGGATTACGAGTACTCGTTTCGAAAGAAGGTGAGCAAGATTCTGATTCGCCCAAAGAAAGTGTGACGAGTGGAGATTGTTCGCGTTTTTGTAAGCGCTTAATGATCCACTTCTCGGTGGATGCTGAATCTTTCGGACTCGCCTCAGAGCCGGAGATTGAAGTTTCTTCACCGGGAGTGAATCGCAGTCTTCGTACCTCGGAACAGTTTCAGGGTGCGGTCGGTGAGCGGATAAAAGTGGTTTGGCAAGAATCACTTGAAGACGCGCCGACGAATACAACGGTAGGGGTTTTGCGGGAGTTCTCTAAGGGGGAACTTTCTGTGCTCGATGAACAGTCGGGAGAACCTCAGAGTGTAGTGTTTGAACACGTGCGGAAGGCACATGTGGACTTCCCTTTTTAGCGAAGTATAAAACGGTGGATTGCAATGGGAATACGATTTGACCTCGACCAGATAGTAAACCAGGTCGGACGAGATAAAGGAATAAATAAGCAAGTTCTTATTGATGCCCTTGAATCAGCAGTGTTGAGTGCAGCCAAGAAGCACTACGGACATAATCTTAACCTTGAAGCGACGTACAACGTCGAGTTAGGTGAGATTGAGGTTCACGAATTTCGCACGGTCGTCGACAAGGTAGAGGATGCCGAGACGCAGATCACATGGGAGGATGCGAAAAAAGAGTTCGATCCAGACTGTGAGGTGGGCGACGAACTCGGTCGAAAGCTTGATTCTGCCGAACTTGGTCGTATTGCGGCGCAAACTGCCAAACAAGTTATTGTTCAAAAGCTGCGTGATGCTGAGCGCGATCTTATCTACGGTGAGTATCGCGATCGGAAAGGCGAGATTGTAAACGGTATTGTGCAGCGATTCGAGCGCGGCAATATTATCGTCAACCTCGGCCGAACTGATGCAATTTTGCCACAGCGTGAGCAGATTCAGCGAGAGCGGTACCGTCAGGGTGAGCGTATTCGGGCGATGATTCTTGATATCTATCAAGTGAGCCGCGGTCCGCAGATTGTTTTGACGCGAAGTCATCCAGAATTCATGCGTAAGTTATTTGAGATTGGGGTGCCGGAGATAGGGGAAGGCATTGTTGAGATCAAAAGCGTGGCCCGTGAGCCAGGTGAGCGAGCGAAAATAGCCGTTTACTCCAGCGACCCGAATGTCGATCCAGTTGGTGCCTGTGTTGGTATCAAAGGGTCGCGAGTTCAAGCGGTTGTCTCTGAATTGCGGGGTGAGCGTATCGATATTGTGACTTGGACGCCAGACGCACCGAGTTTTGTCGCCCGTGCGCTATCACCAGCGGACGTAGTTCGCGTGGTTGTCGATGAGGAAGATCATGCAATGGAAGTGGTCGTGGCCGATGATCAGCTTTCATTAGCGATTGGCCGAAAGGGACAAAACGTGAAGCTGGCCTCTAAACTGACTGGCTGGAGAATTGACGTTCGAAGTGAGTCCGTAGCTGAAGAAGAATCGAAACGTGCTCGTAAGGCGCTCGAATCAATTCCCGATATCGGTATTGGTGAGTCCGAGTTGCTTTACCAAGAGGGCTATCGCTCTGTTCATGAAGTCGCGTCAGCTGCACCGGATGACTTGGTAGCGATTGAAGGCTTTGATGAAGAGCGAGTTCAGCAGATTCTCAAGGGTGCCCAAGAGCTTGCCGAAGAGATTCGTGAGGAAGATGCGGTTGGTGAAGAGGTCGAGGAAGATGCTTCGGCAGCAGATATTGATCAACTTATCTTGCCCGAAGAAGTCCGGCAGGTGTTGATCGACAATGGCTACGACGCAATTCAGAACCTTGCAGCGGTCTCCAAGGGCGAATTGATAGAGCGAACAGGTTTAGCTGAAAGAGATGCCGAGTTAGTGAACGCTGCGACCGAAGCATTTCTTCGGGTGCAACAGAAGCCGGAACTGTAGTATCTGTGTCGGCTTCTTTTGATGGGGGGCAATGCCTGCTCAACGATCGTGTGTGGTGTGCCGAAAGGTAGGAGAAAAACGAGATTTTCTCCGATTTGTGCTTGAGCAACGAGGTGAAGGGAACTCTGCAGTGCGTATCAAAGTAGATGCGCTGCAATTGAGCTCTGGAAGAGGGGCGTACTGTCATTTGGAAGAAAAGTGTTTGTTTGACGCTCGACTTTCAAAACTATTGTTAGCCTCGTTGAAGCGTTTTTCGAAAGGAAAACAACGGGCGCCAAAGAAAGGAAGTGCAGCTGGTAAGGGCATAGCGCTTTCTGAGAAATTTTTGACCGATGCCTTAGCTGAAGTGGAAAGCAACGGTCGAAAAAACGAATTGTATAACGTGCTTCGTAATCTGTGTCAGAAACAAGCGAAGCCAGCGAAGAAGCCTCTAGTGAGGCGAGTTCGCCTTTAGGTAACTGTAAACGTATGTCGAAAGTCCGCATTTATGAATTAGCCAAAGAGCTCGGCCTGGAAAATAAGGCTGTCCTTACTCTTTGTAATGACTTGGGCATCGAGGGCAAGAAATCGCACTCTAACTCACTGAGTGAGGGAGAGGCAGATAAGATTCGGCGCTATGTCATTCGCTCCGCTGTCAGTGAAAAGAAAGGCGACAGTGTTCGAGAGGTACGACGCTCTGGTGAAGTAATGACCGAGCGCCGTGTCGGAGGTCGAGTTATTCGACGTCGAAAGAAAGTCGAAGAAGAGGGTGCCGAAGAAGAAGGTGCTGAGGACGGCGAATCGACAGAGTCAGTGCCATTTGGCTCCGATGTGCCCCAGACCGAATTGCCATCTCTTGTTCCGAATCTACAGGCAGAACACGAGACACGTCAGGCGAATCTTCGCGCTGCGGATGCGCTCTTTGGCAAAGAAGAGCAGCCAGAGCAGGTCGAGGCCCCAGCCGTCGAGGCTGAATCGCAAGAATCAGCAGCTGAGCAGGCTGTTGAGGCGACGGCAGAAGTTGAAGTTGAAGCAGAAGCTAGTGAGCCTGAACAAGTAGTAGAAGAAGTTGCGGCAAGTGCAGCTGAAACCGAAGTAGAAGTTGAAGCGACTGAGGTTACGGCAGAAGAGACAGCGCAAGAGCCAGAAGTTGAAGCTGCGCTAGAAGAGGAGCCCGCCGCAGGCAAGCAAGCACCGGGGCTAGCGGAGATTCGTCGACGCCACGATATACGAGCTCCAAAAGTTTTAGGAAAGATCGATCTGCCGAGCCAGCCAGTACCGGAACCGAAAGCCAAGGTGAGTACTACTGACAGTTCCAGCTCCGATGGGAACGATGTGGAGGAGAGCGATCGTGATTCTGGGGGAAGGGCCAAGAAGAAAGGTCGAAAGGGCGGCGCAGGTGATGCTCGAGGTCGGGGTGATGATGCACGTGGTGCGAAACGTCCCCGCAAGAAGCAAGTTTTAAGTAAGAATGAGCTCGTCGATTATGAAGGTGAGCGTGACGGATGGCGTGGTAAACGTGACCGCAAGGGGAGGAAGGGCAAAGCAGATTCCCGTTCGAATGGCCAATCCGCCGATACTGCACCAGCGAAACAGGGGACCAAGATCGTTAAGATCGATGGAGAGATACCTGTAGGTGATTTAGCGCGGCAAATGGGCGTTAAGGCAGGTGAGGTAATTGCTGCGTTGATGGGGCTTGGCACGATGGTTACCATCAACCAAGTAATCGATTTTGAGACCGCGGCTTTGATTGCTGAGGAATTCGGCGCGAAAACCGTCAATACCCAAAGTGATGTTGAAGCGTTTATGCATTCGCTTCGTGGAGTAGATGAGCCAGAAGATTCGCTCAAGCTGCGTCCTCCCGTTGTTACCGTCATGGGGCACGTCGATCACGGAAAAACATCGCTACTCGACTCAATTCGAGAGACGACCGTTTCTACTGGTGAAGTAGGAGGAATCACACAGCACATCGGAGCTTACAATGTGAAGCTCGAGTCTGGTGGTTCTGTCACATTTCTCGACACACCGGGTCACGAAGCCTTTACTGCTATGCGAGCCCGAGGTGCACAACTGACGGATATCGTAGTGTTGGTGGTTGCTGCTGACGATGGAGTGATGCCTCAAACAATTGAAGCAATCAACCACTCGAAGGCTGCCGAAGTGCCAATTATTGTTGCGGTCAACAAGATGGATAAGGAAGGCGCTAATCCAGATAAGGTGATCAACCAACTCTCAGAGCACGGTCTTGTCCCTGAAGATTGGGGTGGGGATACCATCGTCTGTAAAGTTTCAGCACACACCAAAGAAGGCTTGGATAGTCTGTTGGAGAACTTACACCTTCAAGCCGAGATTCTAGAGCTGAAAGCGAATCCAACGAGAGCCGCCTACGGAACGGTTGTCGAGTCAAAGCTCGATAAAGGTCGGGGTATGGTTTCCACTGTTCTCGTACAAGGCGGAACACTTCGCAAAGGTGACGCATTTGTTGCGGGACCAGTGTTCGGTCGTGTGAAAGCAATGGTTTCTGACGATGGCTCACTCGTAGAGGAAGCTGGTCCAAGTATTCCTGTCGAAGTCTTGGGTGCTACCGCGGCTGGACACGCGGGTGATGATTTCGCGGTACTAGAAGATGAGGTTCAGGCCAGAAAGATCGCTGAACAGCGCTCGCAGAAAAAGCGTCGGCGTGAGTTAGCCGCCGCGAGTAAATCGATGGTTTCGAGTAGCCCACTAACTCTTGAGCGATTCTCAGAGATGGTTGGTGATTCGGCTGAAGTGAAAGAGTTGCCGCTGATTGTAAAAGCAGATGTGCAGGGTTCGGTTGAAGCCGTAGCCGATTCACTTCAGAAGCTTTCGAATGAGGAAGTGCGGATCAAGATCATTCACCGTGCCGTAGGTGGTGTTACGGAGAATGACGTTCAGCTGGCAAGCGCTTCGAGTGCGATCGTTATTGCTTTTAACGTTCGTCCGGATTCTCGAGCGATTCATCTCATTGAAAGCGAAGGTGTGGATATCCTCTATTCTCGGGTTATCTACGACTTGGTCGATTCTGTGAAGTTGGCGGTGACCGGTCGTATGGCACCGAAGTTTGAGGAGAAGTCTCTTGGTCGAGTCGAAGTTCGAGATACCTTCCGCGTTCCGAAGCTCGGTATGGTAGCTGGTTCCTATGTGACAGAAGGTATGATACCTCGAGCGGCGCTTGTTCGACTGCTCCGCGATGGCGTTGTGGTCTATGAAGGTAAGCTCGCAAGTTTACGTCGATTTAAAGACGACGTGAAAGAAGTTGCTGCGGGCTATGAGTGTGGAATCGGTCTTGAAGGATTTTCCGATATCAAGAACGGCGACGTACTAGAAGTCTACAAAGTCGAAGAAGTCGCACGAGATGTATCGTAAAGAACGAATTGCGGACCTCCTTCAGGCATTTTTAGGGGAAGAGATTCGTCGAATGTCTGACCCACGGCTCGATTTCGTGACGCTTACTGAAGTTCGACCCTCGAAAGATCTGAAATCTGCAAAGGTCTACTGGAGTGCTCCGGCGCTAGCGGGCTCCAACGCAGATTCAGAAGCAGGGGCCTTTCCGGCCGACGAGCAACGGAAAGCTATTGATGGTGCCTTGATGGGCACTAAGGGCTATTTGAAGCGACGAGTTGGAGAGGAACTCAAACTTCGCTACGTACCTGATTTGGTCTTTGTGTATGATCAAAGTGCTGAGACAGGTTCTCGAATAGAGGAGCTGCTCCGTCAGGCAGGACGTGGTCACGACAACGACCAATAGGCACACGCTATGCAAACCTTTGACGAAGTCATTGCGGCGATAAAGCAAGTTAAGACAGCGGTTGTTTGTTCCCACGTTGCGCCAGATCCTGATGCGATCGGCTCGAGTGCGGCTTTTCAACTGCTCTTGTCTGAGCTCGGCGTTGCTGCGAGCTTCTATCTTCCTGAACCAGCACCGGAAAGAATGCGGAGCTTTCTTGAAGGAGTAGCAGTTATTCACGAAGTGCCAAGCACACAGGTTGATGCCTTGATTGTGCTTGATACGGCGAGCCAGAAACGTATCAGTGGTCCGGAAGAGGAACTCATCGCCATCGCTGATACTGTCATAAACATCGATCACCACCCATCTAATATTGGTTGGGGCGATGTGAATTTCATTCGTGGTGATGCGGCTTCTACTTCAATAATAGTCTTGCAGTTGTTAGAGGCACTCGGTGCTCCTTTAACGCCAGTGATTGCGCAACTGCTCTTGTCTGGTCTCGTCGATGATACTGGTTCGTTTCGTTTTTCGAATGCGAATGTTGAAAGTTTTGAGACTGCTGCAAAGCTCGTGCGAGCGGGAGCATCACCGACGATTGTCGCCAATGAACTTTATTTCTCAATGCCAGAGCGCGTGTTAACGCTTCGCGCCAAAGCCTTAAGTAAACTTCGTGTTACTGCCAATGGGCAAATCGCGAGCGTGACGGTAAGTGCTGCTCTCTTAGAAGAGTGTGGTGCTTCAGCTGAAGATACCGAGGGACTTGTCGATTATGCGAGAAGTGTGGAGGGTACGAGAGCTGCTGCGTTTTTTCGTGAAATGAGTGATGGCTGGAAGGTTAGTTTGCGCGCAAAAGACGAGCGCCTAGATGTGAACGCGATAGCCGGAAAGTTTGGAGGTGGAGGGCATCGAGCTGCTGCGGGCTGTAAGGTGAGCGGTAGTATGGAGGAGGTGCAGACTCAAGTGCTCGCCGCGCTTGAAAAGGCACTCGCTGAGATCTAGAGTCACGCGTATCACAGAGATGAGCAGAAGTTTCCCACACGGAGCACTTTTGATCGATAAGCCTCAGGGCAGCACTAGTGCTGGGGTTTTGAGAGATCTAAAGCGCCGCTTTGACATTTCGAAGCTAGGTCATGCCGGAACGCTTGATCCAATGGCCACCGGCTTATTGGTGGTGTTGTTGGGAAAAGCAACTCGTTTGCAGTCACTCTTTCTCGACGCCGGTAAGGCGTATTCGGGTACCATCCAATTGGGCCTTGGCACAAACACCGATGACCTAGAAGGAGAGAAGATCTCCGAAGACACAGAACTCGCTTTTTGGGACAGTGGCGATGAACAGAGTCTGCTCCAGCGCATCCGCGAAAAATTCTCAGGAACTCAAGAGCAGATTCCCCCCGATTTCTCGGCATTGAAGGTAGGAGGAGTCGCCAGTTATCGTAGAGCAAGACGAGGTGAAGAAGTTAAACTCAAAGCTCGTCAGGTCGAAATTGAGTTTGTCGATTTACTGTTTGAGAGCAAAGATGTGTTGCGCTACTCGGTGCGATGCAGCAAAGGAACCTACATCCGCAGTCTAGCTCGAGACATTGGAGAATTCCTCGAAAGCTGTGCCGCACTCTCAAGTATTCGTCGTTTGGAATCATCTCCTTTTACCTTAGATGCAGCCCAGCCCTTGGACCAGTTATTGGAGAACGGCTACGAGCCACATGTGCTGGCAATAGAACAACTCGTCGCTCAATTACCCCGTTTCGAACTGTCAGAATCCGATTGCGAGCAACTAAAACGAGGCGACCAAAGCCCACTGGTTGTCGCCAGAACCCAGCTGGGAAGCGCCAACCTCGCCGCAGTTTTCTCAGCCAAAAACTCCTTTTACGGACTAATCGAGCGCTCCGGCCCCAGCTGGCAAGTGCGATTCATGATGTAAACAACCCATTTTGCAAGGTTTTTTTTGGTAGGGGGTTACTTTTAATGCCGAGCTGCAGACGCTGGCTCATCGGTCTGGTTCTTGGTGGCGCTCTGGTGGCTCCCTGTTTGGCTCTTTGGTTGGCTCTTTGGTAGGGGGTTACATTTATTCGGTACATTTATTCGGTTCTTGTAGTGGAAGTTTTGGGAAAAATTATAGACACTTATCTAGTCGGGTTGCGGACGCCATTTCGCTAACTGGTCTTTACATTCGAGCTGATATAGTGTTAGCTATCTGCGTTAAGAATAACCGCAATTAAGTTAGGGTTTTGTGCGCCTAGTCATGAAGCTCCTAGTTGATGAAAGCACTATAGTCATACATTTCAGGAACAGTACGTAGGAAGGAATTTCAATGGGTCATACAGCTGAGCAAAGAGCTGAAATTATCAGTAAGCACCAGATTAACGAGAAAGATAGCGGATCCGCTCAGGTGCAAGTTGCGCTGATTACATCGCGCATTGCCTATCTACAAGATCATTTTAAGAGTCACAAGAAGGACCACCACTCACGACGTGGTCTGTTAAAGTTAGTTGGCCGCCGTCGCCGTTTGCTTGAGTATATCAAGAAAAAAGACGTGCAAGAGTATCGAGAGCTGATCCAGGAATTAGGAATTCGAAAGTAAGCTCTTCGGTAGTTTTATCAATGTTGAAGGGTCGAAGGGAGGATAGAACGAGCAGAGGTACTGTTGTTTAGCGGGTTTTAAAGGAAGGAACCTTTTAAATAACAGTATCTGCGGTATCTCGTCCTTTCCCTTCGCTCAAACCCCACATGCTGGTGACCGCAGTAGGCGGCCGGGCAATTTGTTGTGGGGAAACCTAAAAGAGTGAAAATAATGTCAGATGAACTAAGAAGTACCAAATCCCGAGTACGGGTGGAAATCCCCTTTCATAATGACAATCTCTCTATTGAAAGCGGATGGCTTGCGAAGCAAGCAGACGGCGCGGTGATCGTTCGCCAAGGCGATACCATGGTAATGGTTACCGTTTGTGGTGCGAAGGCTCGAGAGGGTATCGATTTCTTCCCGATGGTTGTTGAGTATCAGGAGAAAGCATACGCCGCGGGTAAGATTCCGGGTGGTTTCATCAAGCGTGAAACTCGTCCTGGTGAGCATGAAATCCTCACCTGCCGAATTACCGACAGACCGATTCGACCACTTTTTCCAGACGGATACAGAGATGAAGTCCAGATTATCTGTAACGTTTTGTCGTATGACGGGGTAAACAATCCAGCTGTTCTTGCTACTACTGGTGCGAGCGCTGCGTTACATATCTCTCGACTCCCATTTCAAGGCCCTATTGGTTGTGTAGTCGTTGGTCGGGTCGATGGCAAATTTCTAATCAACCCAAGTAATGAGCAACTCCTCGAATCAGATTTGGAGTTTACCGTTGCAGCGACGAAAGACGCGTTGGTGATGGTTGAGGGTGGTGCCCTGATGGTACCGGAAAAAGATGTGCTTGAAGCGCTTTACTTCGCTCACGAAGAGATCAAAAAGCTTATCGAAATGCAGGAAGATCTGCGAGCGAAAGTCGGTAAGCCGAAAGATGAGTTCGTGGCTCCGGAGAAAGATGCATCGTTGGCCGCACGAGTAACGGAAGTTCTCGGAGACGGAATCGAAGGTGCATTGAATGTCGTCGATAAGCTAGAGCGGCAAGCCGCTTTGAAGGCCGTTAAGAAGGCGGTAATCGATACTCTGAAAGAAGAGTATGAAGATCGCTTGCCTGAAGTTGAGGAAGTCATTCATAAGCGTACGAAAGAAATTAGTCGTGCGATGATTCTCGATGGCGGTACGCGAATCGATAAGCGTGGACTCGAAGATGTTCGATGGATCGAGTGTGAAACGGATGTGCTTCCACGAACACACGGTAGCGCATTGTTTACTCGTGGTGAGACACAAGCTCTCGTTACCGCGACGCTAGGTATGAAGAATGACGGGCAACGCACAGATACTCTTGCTGGCTCCGATGATAAGAAATTCATGCTTCATTACAACTTCCCTCCATTCAGTGTTGGTGAAGCGAGAATGATGCGTGGTCCAGGTCGTCGAGAAGTCGGGCACGGAATGCTTGCTTTGCGAGCTCTTACAGCAGTGCTTCCATCGCAAGAGGAGTTCCCCTATGTGCTCCGAATCGTATCGGAGATTTTAGAGTCAAATGGTTCTAGCTCTATGGCGAGTGTCTGTGGTGGTAGCATGGCGATGATGGATGCAGGTGTTCCTTTGAAAGCGCCTGTCGCTGGGGTTGCGATGGGTCTGATTAAAGAAGGCGAGCAAGTTGCTGTTCTGACCGACATCTTGGGTGATGAAGACCACTTTGGTGATATGGACTTTAAAGTCTGTGGAACTGAAGAAGGGATCACTGCGTTGCAGATGGATATCAAATGCGAAGGTTTGTCTCGTGAGACAATGACCAAAGCTTTGGATCAGGCGAAGAATGCTCGCTTGCATATCCTCGGCGAGATGGCCAAAACAATTACAAAACCACGCAGTGAGCTCAAAGAACATGCTCCACGTATTACTGTGTTGCAAATTAATCCGGATAAGATTCGTGATTTGATTGGGCCTGGTGGTAAGACGATTCAGTCAATCACTCAGTCAACTGGAGTGAAGATTGATATCGAAGACACTGGAAAGGTGTTGGTCTCTAGTTCTGATTCAATTGCCCGAGACCGTGCAGTCGAAATCATCAATGGACTGACTGAAGAAGCTGAGATTGGTCGTATTTATAGTGGTGTGGTTAAACGCATCACCGACTTTGGCGCTTTCGTCGAAATTCTCCCAGGCACTGATGGGCTGGTCCATATCTCGCAGCTCGATCACAAGCGAGTTGAAAAAGTCACCGACATCGTAAAAGAAGGCGACGAAGTGAAAGTCCGAGTCCTTGATATCGACAAGCAGGGCAGAATTCGTTTGAGCCGGAAAGAAGCGCTCGACGAAGCTGGCGCTGCGTTATAACTGCGGTTCGAAGTAGAAGTGGCAGAGGAGTTTCTCAAATTCTATTTGTGTGACGAGGCGCGTGAGAAAGGTGTTGTGTTCTCACCTCCTCGTCGACTCGATGCAGGGTTCGATCTACCTTGCCTCGAAGGTGTTGAGATTGCTCCTGGCTCTTCTAGCCTCATTCGAACAGGCGTTCACCTAGCAATACCAGAAAACTGGGTTGGTTTGATTCGCGATCGAAGTAGCATTGGTGTGAGAGGCGGGGTAGTGGCCGCTGGCGTTATTGATGCATCGTATCGCGGCGAGGTCCGGGTATTCATGCATAACCTCGGCAAAGAAACCCTGCGCTTTGAGAAGGGTGAGCGAGTGGCTCAGTGCGTAATTCTTCGCCACCTCAGTCATGGCGAACAAGTTGAAACGATTGAAGCCTTGGGCGACACCGAACGTGGAAGCGGTGGCTTCGGATCGACCGGTAAGAAGTAGCCGCTTATCTTCATTGGAATACTGGATGGCGAGTCATCCTACCTACTCGAAACCATAAAAAAGTGAAAAACAAAGACGACAATCACATCCATGTGAATTGTCGTCTCAGATTCAGCTCATTTACCAATCCAGACAAGTTCAAGCTAAGAATAAATTAGATACGATAGCGGGTGTTGTCTGAATCGCTTGATGATGCTGAGTTGCCATTGCCTTTCGGCGGCTTCGTGCTCGACGCACCTTCGCTGGAGGAATTGGAGCTCGTCGTAATCGTCCCAGACCTACGACTTTGCTGCATCCAGCTTGGGGGTGTGTAGAAGATCCAATATAATATTAGGAACAACGACAAACCAACTACGACGCAACCACCGATGCAGCGGAGTGTGAACACCGCTTCTTCGGTAGTCATTCTGCCCCGGGGTTCAAACACTTGGAGCGGCCTTTCCTCGCTGTGAGTAGTGGCCTCTCCTGTCGCATCTTCTGCCTCGGGGGTCGTAGGTCGAGTTGCAGGCGGCGCATCTTGCGCCTCTGCGACCACGGAGCTTGTGGGTGCGAATAGCAGTATGATGACTACTATCGCTGGGTATGCTGCACATCCGAATGCAGCATGCGAGAAGTGGAAGAAACTTCTCATGGCAAGGTCCTCCATGTGGAAGAAAAAGGAAAGAAAACCGATAATGCCAAAGTAGATAAGGACTCGCCCTAAGGGCGTGCCATTGTGAATTGCCCGGACGGACTTCAAAAGGATCGGAACTACGGCTCCAGTTCTATTTCAGCTGACTGCTGAGAGTTAAACAAGTAAGGGGCGACTTTTATGTCATATTCGCGCACAGTCGCCGCATAACGGTAGTAAGCGGAAATGTACGTCCTCTTAAATAGATTAATGCAGTAATTACGGACAGTTAAAATGCCAAAACTGGGAGAAGGACGGCGAGAAAGTCGCCGTGGTCGGAAGAAGGAGTCTGATATGGGCTCGCTTGGCATGCCTTCGGCACCAGTTCAACAGGCAGGGCCGATCCAGCAGGTGCAGTCTGGGCAAGTTGTTCAGGCACCTCAACGGCATGAACATCACGACCTGGCGCAACACGAAATTCGCGATCGGATTGCCAACGGCGGCATGAGTCGGATTGAATTACAGCATAAGTTGCAAACCGATGTCTTCATGACGGATCTCGATCGGGCAACCTACATGGAGGCCTCAGCCCATTTACAACCATCGCCCAATCCGCCTGCTCAGAATTTACAGGCACCACCAACCGACGTCTTTACCGCCGGGGGTGCTTCTAATTTAGGTGGACCAGCTTTCCATTCTCAGCCGATTGGTGGACATGATGCACTTGGTGCAGAAGGATCGCTAGCGCCCCAGGGTCTAATGAGTCCGCAGGGATTCATGACCAAAGTGGGTATGCTGGGATTTGTAAAAGGTCTGATGGGGATTCGCAGCGATGCTGCAAAGCCGGGATCTATGTCGCCTAAGCAGAACAATTCTTCGAAGAGCACGTTTCAGCCAGTGCAGCAAAAGCCTCAACAACAGCAGCAGTCAGCTGCTTCTCGCCCGAACGCAGCAGGCAGTCGACCACAGCAGCAAGGTCCTGCTCCGAGTCAGCAACAGCAAGCTCGACCAGCCGCACAACAAGCTCCAGCAGCCTCACAAGGACAGGCCTCGCAGGGACAGAGTAGCGCCTTTGCACCGGTTCAGAGTCAATATGATTCCGGGCAAACATTCCAGCCAATGCAAAATGGTCAGGGCTGGTTTAGCCAAGCTCTTTGGGGCAACAAGCATAATCCGTGGGCCGAAGTTCTCAACCGCATCTTTGCACTACTCAAGCGAATGCTCGGACTTGAGCAAGGTGGTGGAGGAAAAGGCGGAAAGCTACCACCACATATGCGCGGCGGTGGCGGACACTAAGGTCTACATGACGTGCGCGACTCCAGTCGCCCGACG
>CBDUGV010000043.1:0-20495 GCA_965366815.1 uncultured Bdellovibrionales bacterium
CTCGAACCGTTATCACATACTGTGGTTTCGAAGGATTAGGCTCAAGCTTTGCGCGAATTCGGTTAATCGCAGAGCTAACACTGTGCTCGAAATCGCCGGCCTCATACCCATGGACGATCGAAGCAAGGGTATCTCTCGTATAAATTCGGCCCGGCGTTTCTGCCAATGCGTACACGTATTCAAACTCACGTGCAGTAAGGGGTATCAGCACTCCGTCTCTCGTTACCTTGCGCCGTTCGGGATCAATCGTCAGCTCACCGTGACGCAGCACTGATTGTTCATCAGTTCCACCCGTAGAGAGAGTGCCTCTGCGAATCGCCGCCTTGATTCTGGCGCGAAATTCAGCGATGCCAAAGGGCTTGGTGATAAAATCGTCGGCTCCTAGTTCTAGGAGAAGAACCTTGTCCGCCTCCTGATTCCTTGCAGTGAGCACGATTATTGGAGTGGTCTTATCTTCGGCGCGAATCTGTCGACAGACCTCAGTCCCCTCCAGTTCAGGCAGCATCAAATCTAGGATAATCAGCACATATTCATTGGCCAATGCCGAGCGTACTCCATCAACTCCGTTGCTCACATGATCGACCTTCAGATGTATCAGCGCCAATTCTGATACTATCGCTTCGGCGATATCTCGATCGTCTTCAACTAAAAGCGCCCGTTTCATATGCTCTTTTCCAAAATTTATCTCGAGACACCAAGTGGTCGAGCTTGTTCATTCGCTGTTTGCATCTCGGTTGCGATTTCGAACCGAATAGTAGTTCCCGTTCCCAGTTGAGAATCGATTTGCAGTTCTCCCCCATGAGCTTCAACAATCAGCTTCACAATTGCAAGCCCCAACCCCGAGCCTGGATTATTTCCACTTCGAGAAGCGTCTCCTCGGGTAAATGGTTTCAGTAGCTCCGATATTCGATCCTCGGCGATTCCCACTCCACTGTCTCGTACGGTGACACTAGCAGTTCCCTTTGATTCAACTATTTCAATCGCCACAGTACCACCGTCTCGATTGTAGTAGATTGCATTTGCAATAAGATTGCTCAGGGCTCGGCTAATCAGTTCGATATCGCCATAAACCGTTCCCAATGCCGAATCAATACTGCTCGAAAGCGTCACCTGCCTTTCATCAGCCAATGCCTGGAATCGCGGAATAAGCTCATCTTCAACAATCTCCGAGATAAAGAATGGAGCGATCTGTGGCTGGAGCTCTCCAGATTCAAGCCGCGACAATTCGAGAATGTTGTCAACATAGCTGCCAATCGTTCTCACATTGCGTTGAAGAATACCGAGCTTATGTGACAGCTCTGTATCACTGGTCGATTCACCAGCGCGCTGCAATTGTTCAATGTGTAAACGAAGCGAGGCGATCGGGCTTTTCAGGTCATGGGAAAAGGCTGCTGTCATTTCTTTTCGCCAACGGTCGTTCTCCCGTAGCCGCTCCACGCTCAGTTCAATTTGCTCAGCCATGCTGTTTATTTGCTCGCCGAGTTCAGCAATTTCGTCTTCTCCGCGAATCGGCACACGAGCGGAAAGTTCCCCTGTTGCGATTGCCCCCACACCACGCCGAAAGGCGGTAAATCTGCGAGTTATGCCGAGAACCAGGAGATAGCCGAGCCCCGAAATACTGGCAAAGAGTACTAGACTGGTAACCAGTCCGCCAAACGCAATATATTTTGCCTCCAATCCCCTCGCAATAATCTGGTAGGCTGGCGCCTCAAGAATCACATAGACATAGCCTGGTTTCCCATAGACCTTGATTCGAGCTACCGAAAATATAGCAGAGAAATTAGGGTTGCGTGGCAAGGGTCCAAGGATTGGAAATTCTCGATCCAACTTCGCTGCTAGGACAGACTCTAACAGTTCCAGCGAGAGCTTGGTCTCCCAACCAGAGAAGGTCATCGGCCGATCTTCGCGATGATACATGCTTTCGACCACAGCTCCTGTCTTATCGAGTATGTAAACTTCGATATGTCGGTTGATTCGCGAAAACGTCGATAGCGATTTCCGCAGCTCATTTGAGTCGTTTCGATCATTGAGAAGAGGCTGTAGCTCGGTCGCGAGTTCGCTTGCTAAATCCCACTCCATCCTCTGCTTTCTCTGTAATTCTGCGCTCCCCCAGAGCCCTCGCAGCAGGAGATATTGTACGCTGGCAAGGAGCAAGCCCAACAGGAAGAATATAACCGATATACGTGCAACAAGGTTTTTAGGTAACAATCTCATGCACTACTCCACACAATTGGGTACTTCCGAATAGAGATCGGTCACAGTGGTACACTCGGCAAACATTTGAACCGCTGTACCTGACGTGGGATCTCCGGGAGCACCAGCATAGACAAGGCTGCGATAGCGAAACCCCTTACAGCGCTTGGAGCTCTTAGCAACCAAGAGGCTTCCCAACGGGAATCCAATACACCCAGCCTCCTCCCAGGCGAAGCGAGAAACGCGGGACACTCCTAATCGCAGGGCCGCTGGAACCTCAGCTCGTTCAAGATGTCGACTATTTTTCCAAACATGCGAACTCGAACCCCAATGGACTCCTTCAGAGACGGGACCCAAACGGTAGCGTGCGGAATTGATTCTCGTGCAGATAATTTGGTCGTAGCAATTCTCACAGGCATCGCTACGGACGCCAGTACCGACAAAGCCGTCTGGACACTCTGTAGTCACCGCTATTCTTTCCTCTAGAAGAATATCCTCAGCTGGCAAGGGACAGCAAAAAGCGTGTAAGGGAATGCGCTCTGCAGCAGTGTAGCGGCTCACCATCGGCGGTAGATTGCCATAAATGGCATGGTTTTTGGGGCAATCCTCACCGAGGACGCGACCCCATATCTTCCGTTGAGCGTACACGAGATGCCCCGAGCATATCTGCGGCTGATGGCCACGCGGAGCTGTCACTTTGCTGTGTTCGGCCCCGGCAAGGCCCGGCTGAACCACAACCGCGACAATCATCAGCAGTATAACTATCCGCAATTGTTCAATTAGTATCTTCATTTAGCTCACCCTCTCGAAGGTACCACTATCCGTGGAATCAGGCATTTGCTGTTTAGCACCGATGAGAAAATGAGTTGAAACAGCGGGTCTGGAGTCCCGCTGCTTCAACTGCGCGTCTGCGTTTGTGAAGAGAGAATACACTTACGTTATACAAGCCTATATCACGGGTCCTTCACCGTTCATTCACTACTTGTTCATAAGTACGTACAGCTTACCTTGGCCAAAATCCGTTTTTCCTGTACCCTGAAGTCATGAACGCAAAATACGAAAACCTCTTAGTCACTACTGATCTCTCAGATTTTTCAACCGTCGCTTTTGACCATGTCAGCCAACTGCTTTCCCTAATCGGACAAGACAAGGCGAAGGTCACCGTGCTCAAGGTCTTTGAGGATTTCACTGCATCCGACGGCACTACGGTACCGGGTCGATCGGTGATTCAAGCCTCAGGAGTTATGAATCAAAGCTACCAAAAATCACAGGATGAACTGAAAACACTCTGTTCGAAGCATTTTGGCAGCTTTCCCGTGCAGCAAGAGATTATTCGCACAGCCAAGTCACCTGCTCAGGCAATTATAGACTATGCCTCAGAGAAGAAGATCGATTTAATAGTTATGTCGAGTACTGGTCGAAGTAAACTGAGCAAGTTTCTCCTCGGGAGCACCGCTGAGCGTGTTCTACGAGCGGCCCCCTGCCCTGTCCTTCTCGTTCCTTCGACCAACCGCTAGTTCGACCAACAGCTAATTGGCTTTCGTCTTGCTTATACAAGCTGCGATCGTCTCAAGTAAGTCGTCATGACTAAATGGTTTGGCGATATGTTCGTCCATTCCAGCATCGAGACTTCTCAAGCGATCTTCATCGTAGGCATTGGCGGTAAGAGCGATTATCGGTGTGCGTATACCTTTCTCTGACTCGATCGAGCGAATCATCCGAGCAGCTTCGTATCCATCAACCTCTGGCATCTGGCAGTCGAGCAAGATCACATCGAAAGAAATCGACTGAAAGGCTTTCAGTGCTTCAGCCCCATTTTCAGCTACCTCAACCACGCATCCATACTTCTCCAACAATTTTACAACGAGATGTTGGTTCACCTTATTGTCCTCTGCCAAAAGCACCGTGACACCTTTCAAGAGACTAAAACTGCCCGACTCTGATTTCGACGCAATCGGCACGTTGATCAATGGCCGCTCATTGGGCAAGGCTTCTCTCAGGACAAGCTCGAAATGAAAATCACTTCCGACGCCAGTTGAACTCTCAACAACTAAGGTACTATCCATCATTGTGACGAGTCGACTTGATATAGCCAAACCAAGGCCGGTTCCCCCATACGACCTCGTCGCTGAACTTTCACCTTGAGTAAACGATTCAAATATTGACTCGAGTTTGTCCCGGGCAATTCCGACACCGGTATCTTGAACAGAGAAGCGAATACGAACCCTTGTATTCTCTCTCTCGACTAGCTGCATGCGCAACGATACTCGTCCTTCCTCTGGTGTAAACTTTATCGCGTTATGCACCAAGTTCAACAGCACTTGTTGCAGGCGATTCTTGTCCCCCATGCAGAATTCAGGTATTGCCGGATCACATTCGCAGACCAGTTCCAAGCGTTTCGCTTCTGCTGTTTGTCGAAACATTCGAGAGGAGGTGGTTACCGATTCCCTTGGAGAAAAGCACTCATGGCGTAGCTCCATTTTTCCGGCTTCTATTTTTGAAAGATCGAGGATGTCATTTAGTATCACAAGAAGTGAATCAGCGGATTCTCGTATCGTGACAAGGAACTCTCGTTGTTGATCCTTTAGATCCGTCTCTAACAACAAGTCCGTCAAACCAATTACTCCATTCATCGGAGTTCGAATCTCATGGCTCATATTCGCCAGAAAAGCGCTTTTCATTTCGTCGGCTTGTATACGCTCTTCGACGTCGGCTTGCAGTCTCTCATTGACCGATTCAAGTTCGGAAACCAATTGATCGTTCCTGTGTTGCAAACGCAGTGCTGAATCTAATGCCCGGTGGGCTTGGGTTGCCGCTAAGAGCATTACGAAAGTAAAGCATACAATCAGCGCTGCTGAGGCTACCCCTATTGGAGATCCGCTCATCAAACAGACAATTGCCAGTGGAAGGATTGATGGCAAGGCATACGTAGTTACAGCGGCTCGTATCGGCGAGTAGATCACAATACTCCCCGCGACCATGCCCCCCAGAAGAAACTGAAAGAACAGCTGATGAACGTCCTCCATTCGAAAAAAAAGTAGAAAAACGAGTGCGCCCCAGAGCAACCCTGAGAACAAGGTTCCGAGCAGAAATCGACCCATCCAGACAAAAGGCCGATCTCGTCGATTCTCAGACAACTTAAAGCGTATACCAAGCCAAGCACGAGAAAGCGTCAGCAGAGCCATGACACTAAACCAACCCAACAAGAGCTGAGTAGGCTGGCTTCGAATCTCCACTAAAACGAATAACAGCGAATTGAACAATACAACGCTGCATGCAACTGGAAGCTTGGAGTAGATCAGCTCAACTTTATCCGCGAAGATCTTTTTCTCCACCCCTTCGCGGTCCGCGGGAAGGAGATCGGGTAGCAGTAGTGTAAGTAGTTTGATCAAACTTCTCTGTAGCATGGCACCCAAACGTATCTAACCCATTGAGAACTCTTACACTCTTAGAATGTGTCGGGGGGATAGCGACGACACAGAAACACCTACGGCTATAGAACTCTTATGATTTAGTCGGTTATTCTCTCACTATCATTGATGTACAAATACTGCGGCCAAACAGCGTAGTGACCGCAGTGCTTCAACGGGAGTACCAATGAAGTATAATGATGACCCATCCGACAATTCTTTTCCTGTCACCCTCGCGACAGCTGCCACACGACTTTCGTGCCAAAACGGGCTGCGTGTTCCAAAGGGCGTTTTGATAACATCAATCATCGACACTGGAATTCATCAAAGCGAATTCAGGCGATTAATGAAGCAACATAGCCTCAGGCGTCGCCAATCGAAGTCATTCGCTTGCAAGGACAGTATGCCACTACGAGTAGGTCGAATGCTACGGTTAGCTGAACGTTGCGCCGGGCTCGGTAGATTCACTCGAGCGGAGTCTCTTCTAAAACAAGCACAAAAGGCAGTAGATCAAGAGTTGGGCAGCAATCATCCCTGTGTGGCCGATATCCTCACTCATATTGCTCGGGTCTACCGAAAGCAAGGTCGACTCGTTGAAACCGAAGGGCTCTACCATCAAGCCCTAGTTGTACTTGAGTCTTCGTATGGGCCAGCCCATCAAACGATTGCTAAAACACTTTCGGAAGCAGCAACGCTGTACATCGATACCGGAGAATCAGAGAAAGCTGAATCGCTTCTCTACATGAGCATAACCATACAGGAGCTCTCTGGCGGAAGTGAATCAGTCGAGCTCGCCACCCCGCTCATCCATTTAGGCAAGCTCTACAAAGCAACGCTTGAATATGAGAAGGCCCAGATTCCTCTCAACCGAGCGATGCATGTGCTTCGCAAGCACTATGGTGCGGTCAGCAATAAATGTGTTGTCGCGCTTGAAGAACTTGCCAGCTTGTGCGAGTTGCAACAAGACTATCCGCGCGCTGAGTGTCTGTATCAAGAACTTGCCGATCTCCTCCAACGCTCCTGTGGAGTAAAATGCCCTGAAACGCTTCAATCGCTTCGAACACTAACGGGCATCTATCTGAAGAATGGAAAGCAAGAAGAAGCCAGTACACTGGCAAAATCCTGTATATCACTTTGCGACAAGCTCTTTGGAAAAAACCACGCTGAGACCGTAAAAGCACGGGCAATGTACGGGGCGATTCTCTATCAACAACAGGAATACGAATTTGCGATACATCAACTAGAACTTGCATCGCTTTCAATTGAACAATGCTCAGAATCTGACCAACGATTTCTTGCAGATATCTACGATCTGATGGCTGATGCTTGTGAAAAGATGGGACACGGTGCTGAAGTTGAACGCCATAGACTCCGGTCACGAGAAGCACGCAAACAGAGTTTCTCGGTTCACTAGTCTGAGCGGGGAAACTCCGGATGAGCTTTAAGCTCTGCTATTTGCTCAAAGTGCCTTCTGGCATGTACCAGATGAATCAGCAGCGCTTGACCGAGCGTCAACTTACACAATGGAAGGATTGGATTGCTCAGTCGAATTATCGCCAGCTCTCTGGCAGACTCCACTGACGCAAGATAGGCCTGCACAGCGCGGTACGACCCCACAAAATCAGCTAGCACCTCCTGTGCGCTTCGCTCCTGGTCGGAGATCATTGGCCGCATTTTCTTTGGCGCAGGGAATCGCATCCGCCCCCGATGCTCAATTGAAAGAATGAGTCGCGTTTGCAGTTTCTGATAGACGCCATTGACCGGCTTTGCCTTGGCTCCAGCCGCACGGCGGTTTGCGAGTCCTGCCTCCATATACGGCAGGTAGCTCTCTGCAGTGCGACTGAGATGCGCAAAGCACTCCGCGATAGACCAGCGCCCGGGCTTCGGACGCCAATTACACTGCTCAACCGAAAGTCCGATCGATACGACGCCTGCTTGTCGGTATAACTCCTCGTACCCCGCAGCTAGTTTCTCTAAAACTCGTTCCTCCATACATGCACACCGTATCAGGCGAAAATCGCCCGGAAATCCAAATCTTCGGCTGCATAGGCGATTGCCGTTGGCGGAAACCCATCAGTATGGACCAAGAGATCTTGATAATACCGTGCGTATTCCTCTATCTCCTCATCATCACGCGGGGGCCGAAGCCCGAGAAACACGAGGCTCGCTTCTGCTGAAGATTGACGAATATCATCAAACGGACTTGAGCTGTGTCGCTCCACCAGCTCAACCCGAGCATCTAAGCGGGCTCGCAGGATGAATTCTTTCAGCTGCTGCTCAACCACTTTGCTTTCCTCATCTTCGATAGAGCCAGTCACCAGTGTTTTGAGGACTAGATCAGCTTGTTGCCATCCCTGACTGCGCTTGAGCTGATAGGCGAGTGACAACATGAACCCAACGTTCTGACTTTTCCTACCCCACCAGACATCGATTCGGGAGCCAGTAGCTAACTCAGTAAATTCTTCAGAACCCTCTCGTACGATTACCAGATTTCGTTTTCTTCGACAGACAAGCGCGACTAGATTGACATACGGGAGGATGGAATCGTGCTGTTCGGTTTCCCCAAGCAGGATCGTATTGGGAGTCAAGGGCCCGAATCCATAGATTCGGACCAAATCCTCAAGGCCCTTTGAAACAGAGCTTGCGCGAAGCACCTTCACGAATGCCTCGACATCCTTCTTTCGTAGATGTTCTTCAATGGCTTTTTCTGTTTGAGCCGCTCGTTCAGACGAGACTTCCTCTTCCGGAAGAACAGTCGCAACAGTCATAAGACTTCGACCGGACGAGATAGCACTCGCCAAGGCGATGAGATACCAACGCGAGGTTGGGGCTCCACTCAGTACCAAAATATTCGGCTTCCAGGTCCTGGCATCAATTCGCGTCCCCACTAGATGTTTCAAAGCCGATTGCACGAAGGTCATTACCATCCCGGTCCTCACATCCCCCCAGCGAGCAACAAAACTTCGACGCTGCATTACCGTATAGACGCTCGCTGAAACGCCAAGCGAGACAAGCGCCGCTCCAGCGTTGATCATCAGCATAGCGGCAAAACAACCGAAGGCAGCCAGCAGATTAATCTTCCAGGGGACCTTAAACTTCGGTCGCCATGAGGGACTTGCAATGAATTCCTCCAAGCCAGCTGATAGGTTGAGAACTCCGTATGAGGTGAGGAAAAACATCGAAAGGACTGGCGCGATGAGGTTCAAATCACCTAAAAGTATGCCCACTAGCCCAATCCCAAAAGCGATAAGAGCTGCAAAATGCGGGTCGCCTCGTTCTCCAAAGCTCTTTCCAATGATTCGTGGAACCACCCCGTCCTGGGCTAATGCCTGCAGGGTTCTCGGTGCCCCTAGAATTGCTCCAAGCGCGCTCGAGAGTGAAGCGCCCCATAATCCAACCAGAATCGTATCTCCCCACAAAGCAACTCGTCGCATTATCAAAGGATCTGAGATCAGTACATCGTCCGGCAAATTCAATGAATGCAAAAATATCGGAATGGCGAGATACACGAGATAGCCAACAACAACGGCCATCAATGTTCCTCTCGGAAGTGACTTGGCTGGATCTTTCAGGTCACCGGAGAGCGCAATGCCAGCTTCAATTCCAGTAACAGCCGGGAAAAACACCGCAAAGACCGCCCAAAATCCGAATCGCAACGGTTGAGAAGCCACCGCTTGGCTGGGCTCCACCACGTCGCCCAAAAACAAAGAGACGAGCGAAAGGGCAATCGCTGCCATGATGAAAAACTGCAACTTCAACGCGAGGTCGGCAGATTTATACGCTATGATTGCTAACACAATAAGCGTCCCACACCCCACCACTTGAGGGCTCAGACTCGGTAGCATTGCATTCACCGATTCGGCGAAACCGGCGATGTAAAAAGATATTCCAAGCGCTTGGGCAAAAAACAGCGGAAGACCCACTGCCGCACCTGCCTCAAGACCAAGCGATCTCGATATAATGAAGTACGCACCACCACCTCCCACTTGCATATTCGTGGCAAGGGAGGACAGCGCTAAGCCGGTCAGAAAAGTGATTCCCGTGCAAAGCGTGACCAACAGGAGTGTAAGGGGAAGTCCTAAATTTCCCAGTACCCAGCCGAAGCGTAGATACATAATGACCCCGAGAATGGTCAAAATGCTCGGAGTAAACACGCCTTTAAAGGTGCCAAAGGCGTATCCAGCGCCGTTCTTTGCGCTCTCTTTACCGTTCTTAGCCATAAGTTAAGTAATTGTAGGTAGTTAGGAAAAAGCGTGAATCTGACTTAAATGTAACAAAGCATAGAAAACATTCAATAAAATTAATAGGGATCTAGCAACGGGCAAAAAATCGGGAAATCAAATGATAATGACATTCAGGCAATTTGTACGAACGCTCCGCCGTGGATTGGTCGCCGCCTGTTTGGTCGTCGTGGCTTTGACCCTCGTCGTACCCGAGTGCTCAGCAGCACCGAGACGCTCTCGCAAGAAGCTCACGGAAAAAGAAACAAAGAAACTGCGTCGACGTATGGAGCGCGAGTATCTTAGCAAATGCCCTGCCGGCACAGAACCTACTGGACAGCTTCCACCTGATGGAAACAAGTTTTACTGCCAGGTTCCAACTCGAAAAAAAGGCATGGTGCGACACGGTGAATACAACCATTGGTATTCCAACGGCGAGAAGCGCCTTCAGGGTGAATACTATATGGGGAAGAAGCACGGCATTTGGAAGACCTATCGCCGGGATGGATCGGTTAAGTCCGAAGTGATCTATTACGACGGCAACAAGCAGGAAAAGAAAGTCTTCGACCGCGAGGGCAATGCGACGAAAGAAGTCGACAGGAAAGCCAAGCGAAAAGAGCGAAGAAAGAAAAATCTCTGGCGCCATAACGGGACACGGTAAGCCCGGTTCTAACTGCTATCTCACCTGACAGTCCGCTTGCTTTAGGCTAGTATCTCAGTCTCTTATGACTGAAGAAAACACTTCGAAACTCTTTGTTCTCTCAGCCTGTCTCATTTGGGGCATTTTCTTTCCTCTGTGGAAGATTCTCCTAGAGACGGTACCTCCTCTGTCGGTTCTATCGTTTTACAGTCCATTGGCAGCGACCCTGCTGTTTTTATGCTACCGCATGCCTATTGCAGAGTTGTCCAAAACGCTGCGGGCGCACTTTTTCCATTTTATCGGCTTAGCCGTCTGTGGGGGAATTTTCGGCGGGGTGCTCATTTTCTTTGCGATGACCAAACTAAACTCCGGTATCGCCGCAGTAGTTCTCTATCTTCAACCACTGTTTACTATCGTTGTTGCTAGAGTGTTTTTGAAAGAGATCCTCTCAACCCGACAGTTGCTCTTTGGAGTCGCCGCCCTGTTTTTTGCTTCACTTGTTGCTGTGGACAACCCGCTGGACCTGCAAAATAGCTCATTACATGTACTTGGTCTGCTCGCTGGAGTTGCGAGTGCTGCATCTTATGGAGTGGCGACTGTGTTTGCGAGAAGCTTGGCGCTACGGGGTGTCGCCGCTCGACATATCGCGTTCTTTCGAATGGGCTTGGCTTCGGTAATCTTGCTCCCCCTCGCCACCTTCTCACCCTCTGCTGGATGGGACTTTGCATGGTCGAGCAAGACCATCACCTTGCTGACCCTAGTGACGATAGGACCGGGCACTCTCGCGTTCTTGCTGTACTTCCGCGGGCTGCAGAGTCTTCGAGCCGGAGTGGCAAACCTGCTTGAGTTGATCACACCAATAATCGCCCTCATCATGGGCAGCCTCGTTTTGGGCGAAACCTATACCAACAGTCAATTGTTGGCAGTTCCCGGATTTCTCTTTTGTATCTGGCATGTGTCGCGCTAATCAGATACATGTTAGGCTTGCTCGTCCCGAGGAGTAAATGGCTAACATATCAGAAATAAAGCAAAATTTAGACTTACTGGAGTACGATGGTCGTCGCTTTTACCTCGTCGGTACAGCACATGTCAGCAAGGCAAGTGCCGATTTGGTCGAGGCAACGATTCGCGAGCACTCTCCTGACACCGTCTGTCTGGAGCTTTGCGAGGCGCGATTGCAGTCGATCAGCAATCCGAACCGTTGGAGCAATACCGACATATACGAGATCGTTAAATCGGGGAAAGCCTATGTGCTCCTCGCCCAGCTTCTACTTGGTTCCTTTCAAAAGCGAATTGCCAAGAAATTTGGCATTGACGCTGGCGAGGAAATGCTTCGGGCACTAGCCGTCACCAAAGAGACTGGTGCGGAATTAGCGGTGATAGACCGCGATGTCCGAATTACTCTAAAACGAGCTTGGGGTAAGGCCGGATTCTGGTCGATGACTAAGCTCTTTGCCTCCCTTTTTGTTTCGTTTTTTTCTGAGGAAGACATTTCAGAAGAAACCATCGAAGATCTGAAAAGCGGAGATACACTGATGGTGGTTATGAAGGATTTCGCTGATGTGCTTCCAGGGGTAAAGGACGCGCTGATTGACGAGCGAGATCGCTATATGGCTACCAAGATACTGCAAGCTCCTGGGCAAACAGTAGTTGCGGTAGTCGGGGCTGGACATTGTCCCGGTATTAAAGCCGCTTTCGGCGAACTCAGTGATCTGGCGGCGCTTGAGGAAATCCCCCCGAAGAGTAAGGTTTTAACTGCAGTCGCTTGGGGAATTCCGACGATAATCATAGCCATGTTTATCTACGGATTTACCACTTCTGGATTAGACACGGGAAAGGAGATTCTCTTAACGTGGTTTCTCGCCAATGGCGTTCTCGCTGCAATTGGTGCTGCCATTGCTCTAGCTCACCCCCTGACCATTCTATCTGCCTTTTTTGCAGCCCCGCTCACTTCGCTAAATCCTACAGTGGGTGCCGGCTGGGTCTGTGGTCTGGTCGAAGCAATAATGCGCAAACCCCGAGTGAAAGACCTTGAAACCATATCAGAGGATGTCGCCACTCTTGGCGGCTTCTGGAAGAACAGAGTCAGCAAAATTCTCTTGGTAATGGCATTGGCCAACGTCGGTAGTGTAATAGGTACCTTTGTTGGAGCTGGAAAAATTGCAACGCTCCTATAAGCGATGTTTAATCCCCATCCCCCACTCACCGCATTTCCTCTCGTTCTCACCACTCTCGTTGTCGTTGCTGAATGCGCAAGCCGCTGGTGGAAACGCGATGCCGCTCGCAGATTCGCATCAGTGCTGCTGCGTATCCTCTGCGCAATTGCGCCAGTAACCTATTATTCGGGATATTGGGGAGCCGAATATGCAAACCAAACGTTTCAGGTCAGTGATGACATTATCGCCTGGCACCAAGCTCTTGCGAAATTCTACTTGATGTCTTTGATACCCTGTCTGGCGCTCTCGATTGCAATCGGCTCGGAGTCCGAAAGCAAACCCTGGCTTAGACTCCTATATCTTGCCTCTCTCTTGCTTTCATTCGCCCTCGTCCTCCTTACCGGAGCGCAAGGGGGTGACCTGGTCTTCATGCATGGCGCTGGTGTCAGCGCGACTCCTTAACACAGCCCGCCAAGCGGTAAATTCACTGTCTGATTTTTTAAACTAATACAAGCGCTCACCACCGAGCCGACGAGCAAATCTCCTACCCATTTGATTTCTCTACTCTTTTTAGTACTTCCCATCGGCATTTTTATGAGCTACGCTTGCGCTATTGCACATTTTTCGCACATATTTTTTCGCACTGTTTTATGGCATTCCTCCACCTCAACGAAGATACGATAGAGCACCTGAGCACTCAGTTGGCTCAAGAGGAGGTCTATGACTCGGGGTTCAAGTTCGCTGGAAGCTTTGGAGTTCGAGTAAGCCGTGCCGGGAAAAAAGCGTTCTTTCTGATCTACTCACTCCACGGCAAACGCAAGCGGGTCACATTGGGACATTTCCCCCTGCTCGGCCTTGAGGAGGCTCGAGCCAAAGCCATAGAGATCCTCAAGCAGGTAGCAGCTGGTGAAGACCCGGCGGCTCAGAGAAAGCGCTACCAGCAATCTGAGACTTTCAGAGAATTTGCTGAAGAATTTCTAAATGAACACGTAGCCCCGCGGTGTGCCGAAAGCACACTTCGAGAGTATCGGCGAATAATTTCGCGCGAGCTTGACCCGCTCTGGGGAGACCGCAAGCTGATAGATATTGACGAGCAGGACGTTCATCGGATGTTGGTCGATATCGCGCTCGAAAGAAACAGTCCGGTGATGGCCAATCGCGTTCGTTCGCTTGCCAGCAGTATCTTTAGCTACGCCTGCAGCAGGCATCTTCTTCAGGAGAATCCCGTGGCGAGCACCGAGCGGGTTATTGAAGAAGAAAGAAGAGATTTCGCGCTATCAATTGAGGAAATTCATCAACTTTGGCATCTACTTGCCGATCTCGAGCCCCGAATCGAGGCAGCCTTCAAAGTGCTTCTGCTCACTGGACAACGCGTAAAAGACGTTCTCGACATGCAGTGGGAGCATGTGCGGTTGGATAGTTGGTCGGTACGAGGAGACCTTCAGCATCAAATCTACCTCTCGCCGCCTGCCTCACAGGTCCTAAAAAGCCTCCAAAGAGTCACTGGACTGCAAACCCACGTTTTTGCTTCAGCTACGGGAAAACCCCTGCGGGATATCCGTCGATTTGCTCGGCAGCTCAACTCACATATGCAACTAGACAGGAATTGGAGCCCTTCGGATCTCAGAAGAACAGTAGAACTGAGACTTCGGGAGATTGGCATACGGCCAGACGTTGTCGCCTATGTGCTGAAACAGCATACCGAGCTCAAACGTCTCACTTCCCTTCCGCAAAATTACGACTATTTCCCTGAAAGCCAACGAGCACTCTCGCGCTGGGCTCGAGCAATTGTGCCGCAAGACAAGACTCCGCCGAAAGGCGGTAAGGTAATTCCGTTGTTCGGTGAAAGAAATCTCTAGTAAGAAGGGTGAAGGAATACCCTCTATGGATACGACGCATTGACCCCTCTTCTCTCAATCCTACCCGGCTGGCTGTTGATAACGGCGATCGCCTTGCTCTCGAAGTTGCTTTCAGCTCAGATAGTTGTTGCCGGAAAGCAACCGGTCGAAGCAGCGGTCTTTGCTATCGTACTGGGGATACTCATTAGAAATTTGAATGCGCTTCCCGCGGTTTGTGAAGCTGGAGTTAAGGCCTTTGAGAAGCTACTGATACTTGGCATTGTCCTGATTGGAGCTTCTCTCAACTTCACAAATCTCGCTTCTGATGGTGCGGCTGTCATAACCATTGTGCTGGCAACCATGCTCATCGGGTTCATTGCAATTTACAGCTGTGCACGCATCGCGAAAATTTCGGACAAGCTGGCAATTCTCCTCGCTGTGGGAACCACCATTTGCGGTGGCACCGCCATCGCAATCATTGCTCCAATTATCGATGCAAAAGAAGAAGAAACGAGTTACGCGATTGGCACCATTGCCCTCTGGGGTCTTGTGGCAATATTACTCTACCCAGTCGTTGCCCAGGCGATAGGTGCCTCCGATGTGCAGTTCGGAATATTTGCTGGAACTGCGATCCACTCGACGCCGCAAGTGGTTGGAGCCGGTTTTATATTTTCTGAACTGGCTGGCAAGACTGCTACCGCAGTAAAATTGATACGGAATTGCTTCCTTGCACCAGTTGCACTCCTCGTTGCCGCCTTCTACACAGGAGTGCAATCCGGGGCAGACATCTCTGAGAGCGGAAGCTCTGGCTTCAAACGCAAGGCCACAAACGTGGCCAAAGCCTTCCCCTGGTTCTTGTTCGGTTTCTTTTTAATGGCTTGGTGTAATACCCAAGGCTACTTTACCCAATCTGGAATCGACGCCTTTAGCAGGAGTGGTAAGTTTTTCATCCTGCTCGGCATGGTCGGCATTGGTCTTAACACCAGACTCAACGCTATTGTTTCTGTCGGTGGAAAGCCGCTGTTCATTGGCTGTATCGGTGCGCTTATTGTCGCTGGAACCAGCCTACTGATGATTCTTTTTCTCCATTAGAGGTAAAGCTAGAGTACGGTGACGCTCTTTGCTAAGTTTCGCGGCCTGTCCGGGTCAACTCCTCGAAGTACTGCAAGATGGTACGCCAGTAGCTGCCCTGGGAGTATTCCAACGATTTGTGCCAAGTCGAAATGCGTATCTTGAGGCAATGGTAGATAGGCGTCGAATACTGTCTCCCTGCGTGCCGCTACTCCAATGACAAAGGCACCGCGAGCCTTGACCTCTGCGATACTGGCCAACAGCGATTGACGGTCTTGTTCAGAGTCAATCAAAGCAACCACCGGCAGTCCACTTTCGATTAAAGCAATTACGCCATGCTTCAATTCTCCTGCTGCAATTCCCTCTGCATGAACATAGCTCGCCTCTTTAATGTTCAGCGCAGCAATCTGGGCTAAATGAAATCCCGATCCTTTCCCCAACACAAAGAGGCTCTTGGCCTGCTGAATTTTCTCGGCAATACCATGAACCTTCCCAATCAACGAAGGTGCGAGATAGCTCTGTATCAGTTTCGGCATCCGATCTAACTGCTCCACTGCAAGAGCACTCTGATCAAGAAACGTCTGGGCAAAAAGATAGCCAAAAGCAATCTGCGCACAGGCTGATTTGGTGGAAAGTACACAAAGTTCAGGACCGACCTTGTTAAAAAACGCATAGTCCGACATGCGAGACAGGGTTGCGCCGGGCATGTTTACAAGGGACGCTAGTCGTATTCCGGCCTCGAGCGCCTTTTCTGCTGCTAAAACCGTATCTGCGGTTTCCCCGCTCTGACTAATCGCTACGAGCACATCCTTGCTGCGAAGCAGTGGTATATAGCTGTCAACTTCATAAGCCTGAATAGCAAGAGCCGAGCGCCTTGCCCGCGTTCTTAGAAAATAGGCTGACTGTGCCGCGGTATAATATGCACTTCCGGCACCTGTCAGATAGATATCTGCCTCTGGATGTATCGATGAAACGAATTCCTCGAGCAACCTTACTTGCTGTTGGTAGGGAGATTCTTCAGATCCCGTCTGCCCTTGATCGACTATTTCTTTAATCATAAAGTGAGGAAATCCCTTCTTTGAGATCTGCACATCCGGTTGGCTTAGGGCGACGGATTCTTGCTGAATGCGTGCGCCATCCTCGATGCGGAACAAAGAGTAGCCTCCTTGACGGCATTGTACTCCCTGCATATCTGCCGGGAATACTGCCCGATCACATTTGTCGGCAAAGGCCAAAGTATCCGAAGCGAGAAAGGTAGTTGCTCCTCGCAATCCTACTACAAGCGGAGAGCGATTTCGAAGTGCGATCAGTTGAGGCAGTTGTCGATCGACAATAATCAGTGCATTCCTTCCTTCGAGTTGTCTAAACGCGCGACATGAAGCGCGCAGTAAGGCCGTTTCAGTACTGACCGCAGTCGTTTGTCGCTTTAGTTCCCTTTCGACCAAGCGAAGAAAGACTTCAGTATCAGTACTACTCTCAAACGAGTTCTCGTCGAAAAGATCGCGTAGTGCTTCGGCGTTCTCAATGACACCATTATGCACCACTGCGAAGCGACCATCAGCGGAGCGATGCGGATGCGCATTGAGTACATTCACTTCGCCGTGCGTCGCCCAACGGGTGTGGCCAATGGCCACTCGACTGTTGGGAATGGGGTTGCTTCCATTGATTTGCCCGACCTTGCGATGCACGTGTAGTTCGCCCTCAAGCGACACCGCTGCAAGGCCCCAGGAGTCGTAACCCCGGTATTCCAGTCGTCGCAATCCATCCAAGGTGTCCTCTGATGCCGTGCTGCTATTGAAGCAACCAAAAATTCCACACATTTGTCATCTCCTATTTGACAATTTAACAATGATACACCTATAGAATCTATAAGCTTTAGCCTTCAATACAGATTGTCATCATAAAATTGACAAATGGAACTATCGACCACACTCCAGGAAATTGGCTTCGAGCCGCGCGAGGTAAAGATCTATCGAGCCCTGTTGGCGAGCGGTCCCGCGTCGATTCGCGATATCGCCGATAAAGCCGGTATCAATCGAGGCACTACCTACGAGGTGCTCAAAACCCTGCAGCACAAGGGAGTGGTCAGTCTCTTCCCCAAGGGCAAGAGGCGCTACTTCGTGGCTGAGGATCCTACTTGCTTCCTCGAGCTTGCCCGCGAACGGCAAGCTTCGGTCAGCCAAGCCTTAGAGAATTTACAGCAATCGCTCATTCCCCAACTGCAAGCTACGCGCCCGGCATTCAATAATGCGAACGTGCACTACTACGAAGGCGATGAGGGAATTGAATTGGTGCTCAAGGATCTGTTGAACACCGTAGAGGCTTCTTCAAGTAAGGAATACTATGTCTATTCAGCCAAGGCGCTTAGAAAAATATTGTATCGCCCGTTTCCCAACTACACCGCTCAGAGAATAAAGCGCAATTTAAAAGTGCGAGTAATTGCCTTGGGCGAAGGTGGTGAAGAAGATGCGCTATCGCAGCGAAAGTGGATTCCATCAAAGGAGTCGGAACTTGCAACTTGTTACATCGCAATCTACCCACCAAAGATGCTTTCTATTTCACTTGCTGAGGACGAATACCCCGTCGCCGTCGTAATTGACGCACCGGAAATAGCATTGGCACAAAAGATTATCTTCGAAACGCTCTGGCAGTTTCTTTGAGGACCTAGGAGCGATCCTGGTCAACTCGGTGTCCCCACTTCTTTACCAGCTCCGCGGCAACTTCCAGCATTGGAAGCTCAAAGCTACTGATATAGGCCTGATAGGCTTGAAACTCGGGGGCAGTGTGCAAACGCTCAAGCATCTCTCTTGCGGAAAGGTCTGAGTCAAGCAGGCTCAGCAGAGCATTCTGAAAGTCGGCTAACTCTCGCGTATTTTCTCCCATTAGGTAGCTCGCACTATCTGTTGAAGACGCTCAAAATCCGCTCGGTATTGCACAACCTCAGCACCCTGCCCCATGCTCTCACTCAATTGCTCAAAGATGACTGCATCGACGTTAGGACATTTCTGCAGTGCCAATTCAAGGAGAGCAAACACTTCCTCTGGTACGGCGCCATCATGAGTATCACGGCGAATAGGCTGATGGGAGGGCACTGACTGCACCTCAGACCAAGATCCACCCGAAACATGAAGTTCGCGCACCCGTTCCAGCGGATAGGATTCAATGAGTTGCTCAGCGCTTTGCCTGAAATTACAAGCCTGGCAGTAGAGGTTATGAAGGTCTAGGAGCAGAAAGCCAGAAACCGGCTCGAGCAGTTGATCGAGAAACGCTCCTTGCTCCGCCACATCTTTCTCTCCAAACGCAAAGGCAAGATTTTCTAGACCAACCGGGGCTTGCACCACTTCTTTCAGTCGCTTCAAGCCCTCTCGTCCGACTGAAAGAGTCGTTTCATTGAGTGGAACGGGCAACGGCGCACTTCTATGAAAGGAGCCTGAGCTCATAAAACCGAAATGCTCCGAAACATGGCGGTAGCTTCGAAGAGAACACTCTTGTTGGGCACATTTCAACCATTGTTGCTGCTGTTTTACAGAATCTGCCGATAAAATTGAAAAACTAACGCCGTGACCAAGCAGTCTCTCGTGTTCACTATAGAACGTTATCAATTCAGCAGCCCATGCTGGAAGTTCCCGATGGTCCCAAACTGTATCAAAGCTCCACTCCAATACATCAATGGCACCTGCTTCAAACAGAGGATAGGTCGCCTGACGAAAGGCTTCGTCAGGCATCAGCGATAGACCGAGCATGGGTTTCTTCATCAGGTGCTAGCCCATGCCACAAGGTGGACACCAGTCTTTGGTAATCTTTCGCTGCCACTTAACCGGATGTTCAGGCCCTTCCTGGGTAAAAGTAGGCTGTTGTGGTTCAGTGTTTGCCTCCTTCTTTGCTTCCTCAGTGCTTTTCTCTTCCTCAGCATGTTCGCCTTTTTCTTCATCGGGCTTTTCTTCCTTGTCATCAGCCACCAGGGAACTCACCGTCAAAGCACTCACAGCTAAAACCGTACCACCTAACGCCATTTTCTTAAGTATCGTCTGAGGAACCTTCATCCTTACACCTTGTCAAATTGTAGCAGTTGATCGAACTGCTTGTTAGACAAGATTTCTCGGGAAGAGTTCCAACCGAACTAAGGTGCTACATTTATTATAGGAATTGGCAGATCGACTAGAGTTCAGGGAATTCCCGCTCGCCATCTTTACTCCAAAGCGGAGCGTCTTTTCCTTCTTGCTTAAGCACCCAACGGGCCGCGACAAAGAGGAAATCACTGAGGCGATTGATATACTTCAGGGCTTGAGGATTGAGCTGGTCTGGCTGTGCTTGATCAAAGGCCACTAGAGTGCGCTCCGCTCTGCGACAAATCGTTCTGGCCATATGGCAGGCGGCTGCAACTTTGCTCCCACCCGGTAAAATAAACGAAGGTAGCTCCGGAAGCCCTTCGCCAAAATGATCGCAAAGCTTTTCCAATTGCTCGCTGTGGCGCGCTTCTGCTTTCCACATACCGTCGTATTCAGCGGCTTTGGGCGTTGCGAGTTCAGAACCCAGATCGAACAACTCCTGCTGGATATATTCAAGAATCGCTCGAAGGTCTTCACAATGAGGAGTGAGTTCTTCCTTCACACAGCCGATGGCAGCATTGAGTTCGTCAACATCACCATAGGCGGCAACGCGGGGATCTGATTTCAGCAAACGGTCTCCACCTACCAACGCAGTTTTCCCCTTGTCACCTGAGCGGGTGTATACTCGATTAATGACAAAGCTCATGGCTCGACCGAAGCTCTAAGATTCATCCAAAGTAATGCCCATAGTATTGAGCTCTCGAGTAACGAGGTCAGCTAACTCTGGCCGTCTTTTTTGCAGTGCCTTTGCGAGCGCCTTAGATTCAGACAAGGTTTCATCTGTGTTAGAGAGGCGAATCAGCATGACAAGAGCTTCAAGGGCAACCAAACGACGCTGCGAAACAAGCGTCTTGAGAT
>CBDUGV010000044.1:0-20494 GCA_965366815.1 uncultured Bdellovibrionales bacterium
TGAAAGTAGAGTTCTCCTCCAATAATCGGACTACCGAACCTGTTGCCGTATCCACCAATGCCTTCAACAACGCCTTGAAAGAGCCTTTGATTCTTTACCAGATCGTGAGCGCCAAAACGCAGCAGCGTCATTATGCCAAGTGGTCGAGCGCCAACCGTAGCAAGTTCTTCCAGTGATTGGTCGATGGCGGTTTGTGCGCCGTAATTCGGCTCCAATTGAGTTTGGTGGTTATTGTGAACAATGCGTAGCGCGAGATATTGACCGTCGCCCACTTCCACCAAACCTACTTGTGAACCGGGGACATTGATAACGTCGGGTTGTTCTCGCCGGATGGTATCGAGCAGTGAGGAGGAGCTTTTGTTCGAGACCTCCTCGGACCAGAGTGAAGCAAAAATCGAGCACTCAAAATGGTTCGGGGGGCGACCCAAACGATCGACGATTCGCTCCCATTCGATCTCATCGATGCCGACCGCTTCGGCGTATGCCTGGTCTACCGGGGGATATAATTTGCCTCGACGGCCTTTAATTGCCATGAAAACCCTAAGAAATGTAACGATTCCAGCTCTTTCTATCTAACGTATGATGCGCTGTCGGACTATAGAGTTATCACTGCTTCACCATCTAATGTGACGAAAGGAGCCGGACCCTCTGCCCAAGCGCCGCCCAAAGAGCCTGGCACCTATCAAAAACACAACTCAGTGCGAATTTGAGGGGGGTAGAGCTGGAGCCTTCGAATAAAAGCCGTAAAAGTAGTCGGAAATATGCACGGCCGATTGCAGCATCTTTTTATGCGTGAATTGGCGTTTGCCGGGCTGTTCGGCTGGCAGTCTTACCAGACGAAGCTCACATCGGAGAGCCGTTCTTTGAGTTGCTCCATCAATTCATCCTCCTGCGCTTCACTTGGGGCGCGGTAGGTGAGGGAGAAGCGCAAATAGGCTCCGGCGTTGTCCCAAGGGACGGTGCAAATCGAACGGTCTCGAATCAAGAACTGCGAGGCATCTTCTGCGTTGTCGAAACTGTCTCCGCCCTGAACTCCTTTCGGCGATCTCACGTAGAGAAAATAGGTGCCACCCGAAGGCTTTGCCGGGAAACCCATCTCACTGAGAGTAGAGGCGAGCTTATTCATGCGGCGCTCGTACTTCTCGAGATTGCGCTTCAAGATGTCAGTGTTTTGTAGAGCGGCAACACCGGCTTTTTGGATCGCTATAAATTGACCGCTGTCACAATTGTCTTTTACATCGGAAAATGCCTGGACGAGTAGTTCGTTTCCAGCAACAAACCCAAGACGCCAGCCAATCATGTCCCAGCCCTTGCTCATGGAATGGGTCTCGACACCAACGTCCATCGCCCCGGGTATGCTCAGGAAGCTCATTGGCTTCTGCCCATAGGTGAGGTTGATATGTGCCGCGTCATTTACCACTACCACTTGATGTTTCTTTGCAAAGGCAACCACTTCCTCGAAGAATGACTGAGTCGCCAAGGCACCGGTAGGACTATTCGGATAGTTGATGACCAACAGCTTTGCACGTTTCTTCACCTCGTCTGGAATACCATCAAGGTCAGGCAAGAAATTGTTCTCTTCGACAAGTGGCAGATTAAAGACTTCACCACCGTAATATTGGGTATGTGTGCCGGCGACCGGATATCCAGGAGTCGTCATCAAAGTGATATCACCTGGATTGATAAACACAGCCGGTAACATAGCGAGCGCTGGCTTTGTGCCGATACTGTGATTCACCTGTGTTTTAGGATCGATCTCAACGCCGAGCGCACTCTTCATCCAAGCGGCAGCGGCATCTTTATACTCTTGAACACCGTTGTCGGCGTATCCGCGGTTCTCGAGCTTATCGACTTCAGCTTTCAGCAATTCACGGACTGAAGGATCCGCCATCTCATCGTTTTCGCCAATTCCAAAATCCAGCAATTCTCGATCGGGAAAATCACTCTTGGCTGCGGCTTTCGCTCGCTTGATCTTCTCGAACTTATAAATTGCAGTGCCTTTACCGTATTGGGCTCCACCAATGCGTTCAGCGAAAAGATTCTGAAAATAGGGATCGCTCATGGTCTATCCTTTACATTCTACCGTTATATCTTGCCTTCGAGTGCCATCTTCTGTGCTTCTTCGGCCTGCTCTCGACTGAGTTGTAAGCGCTGGCGAAGTTCCGACGCAAAGCGTTGCTCGTACTTTTCAACAACTTCGTCTGCGAGAATTATCTTCCAGATCATCGCTAGGACAATCTGCTTCTGCTCGTCGCTAAAGTTGGTGTTTATTGCAGCGACAAATTCATCGATTTTGCCCTGATCTTCACGGGCTTGTTGGGCCTCCTCCATGAGATCGAGCGTTTCCATATCCTTGATCTTAAATTGATCCTCCATTGTGCGAAAAATCGCTTGGACTTCCTCTGGCGCGAAGTCGTCATCGGCTCCAGCCATTTCCAACAGGAGAACCCCAGTGGCAATCTGTAAATCTTTCGAAGTCGCTTCGCCGCTTGCGTTCACTTCAAGTGAAGCATCGCCACTAAAGAAGCCTTTCAGTTTATCGAACATGCTGTTCCTCCAGCGCTAATTGAGATTTGCAAGCCTATTTCTTAGCGGGTTCCATTAAAAGAGACAACTTCGCAAGCATCTGAATACAGTAAATATTTACTTTGCCTCTTGGAATAAAACCCGTAGAACAGGTTTATGAGGAAAAAACTCGGCGTAATTGACGCCATCGGCCTTATTTTTCTCAGTAAGCTCGTTTGGCTGGGACATCACGATATCTTTTTGGGGGATGCTGGCCTTGGCTGGCACTTTCGTGCTGGAGAATGGATTGCTGAGAAGGGCTCGGCTCCGCAGCATGATCCTTTTCTCTTTCTTTCAGGTGAAAAGCTTTGGGTCCACAACCAGTGGCTAAGTGATCTTTTGTTATGGGTTGGCTTAGATCTTGGGGGTTTGCCGTTCCTTGTAGTCTTTGGAGTTGGACTGTGCCTCATACCCTATTTCGCAATACTCGCCCCTCTAGTTGCTGCCGGGAAGAACTCAGTACTTGCAATTGTATTCGGCTTACTCGTCGTGCTCTTGACGGCATCAATACAATGGTTTCTCCGACCGGTTATCCTCTCATTTCTCTGTTTCGCAATCGTATACCGAATTTGTTACCAGCAGTGGAATACTGAGCCCGATGACAGCTATCACCGACTTTATTTTCTCCCGCCGCTCTTTCTAGTTTGGGCAAACCTACATCCAGCCTTCGTTTTGGGTTTTGCGCTACTCGCCGCTTTCGGAGCCGCTTCAGTGTTGTCAATGCTGTCTAGCTCGAGTGCTGAGCAACGAAGGCCGAAAGTAGAGCTAGCTCACCTTGGTCTCGTTGGATTTGTTTCGCTCGGTGCAACCCTTGTAAATCCCTATATGGGGCGCCTCCATAGCAGCATTTTTTCACTGGTCGGTTCGGAATATTTTATGAACCTCAATCGAGAGTGGCTCCCGCCGGATTTTTCGAATCCGGTATTTTGGCCTTTTGCTTTGCTCGTTCTCATTCTGTTGGCCTCGCTGCTCGGTGCCGCACGGACTCGAGTAACGCTGTTTGAGTATCTCGTTTTGGCCGGACTCGCCTATATGAGCTTCCAGCAACGTCGCTATATTCCTTTTTTTGCACTCGCCTCCTGCGTGCCAGTCGTGAAAGTGTTAGATCAGCTGCTTACACGGTTCGAATTGCCACCACTTTTGAAACTGAGAAAGCGGGAAGGAGAGTCGACGCATTTCTTTTGGAGCGCCTTGCTGTGGTTCCTCACATTGGCAGCAGTTGCAATCGCGCCGAGCGCCGCGTTTCCAGCCGGTGGGAAGATAGATCTGTCCCGAGTGCAGCCAACTGCTGCGGTAGCTGTGTTGCAAAAGGCGAAGAATCGTTTTTCCGGCAGAGTTTTCGCCTCACCTGATCTCGGTGGCTACCTAATTTGGAAAACTTGGCCTGAGAAACACATCTATATCGATGACCGAAACGTACTTAACGGGGAAGCTCGATATCTTGAGTATTTCTCTGCGCTTTCGGCTGAGCCCGATGGCCTGAATGCGATTGCAGAACATTCGTTCGAGTGGATCTTGATACACCCGAGCAGTCCCTTGGCGGTGCATCTTCGAAGCCAAGGTCAGTGGTCAGTTGCATTTGAAGAAAATCGGTCCATACTTTTTCAGAGAGTAGAATAGGCAGCGATTGAAAATTAAACCGGAAAATATATCTCGTGAGCTTGGCGATCTCCGACAGCGGTTCGCCAATCAAGAGGCTGAGCTTGAGTTGACAGTTCGCGATCCCGCTGTGGGGCTTGTCGGCCACGTGGTGGTCTGGAATTCAGCACCAGGCGCGAATGGTCCTTTGGGCCCGTGCGGAAAGGGTGGAACAAGAATTACCCCGCGCACTGACATTGAAGAGGTGCGCATGTTGGCCAAACGAATGGCACTAAAGAATGCCGCGGCTGATTTGCATATGGGCGGCGCTAAATCTGGAATTGCTGCTGACCCCGATGTACCCGAGTTTGAGAAGTGCTACCGGCGATTCGCGCGACTCGTACAACCGAATTTGGTTGAGAATGGTGGCATTTTTGGAGGATTTGGTTTTGATATCGGTGCACGGCCGGAACATCCAGGCTGGATTTGTGACGAGCTTCAAAGCACGAGGTCTTGCACCGGGAAACCAGTAGAACTCGGTGGCACTGATTACGACAAGGAAGGACTGGCGGGACTTGGTGTCGTCGTTTCGGCAAAGACTCTCTACGAACAGCAGGGCTCTTCACTCGCAGGCAAGCGATTCGCAGTCCAGGGGCTTGGTGCCATGGGTGCTGCGGTGATTCGCTATTGTTCTGAGGCTGGCGCACAACCGTATTGCATTGCCGACCCTCGACTAAACGGCTGCTTCCTACTCGAGCGACCGCCAGAACCGGAGCTCGTCTCTGCTTTATCGACAAGTGATTTTGAAACGGCGATTCGCTTGCTCGCTGAGCGGGGTGATACCAGACTTCCTCTCAAGGAAGTGCTTTTTCAAGAGGTGGACATATTGTTCCCCTGCGCAGTCCAAGATGTTCTTCATCGCAACAATGCGCCCAGCGTGAAAGCTCGCTGCGTGGTGGAGGCCGCCAATAAGCCCTGCACTACGAGAGCCCATGAAATACTCCATGAGGCTGGAGTCACAGTAATCCCTGATATTGTGGCCAATCCAGGTGGTATCATTGCGGCCTATGTCGAACTTACCTCCAAGGCGACGATAGAGGAGAATATCGCTTCAAGAGCAAAAATAAATGAGGCTCGGATACTCGTCGAGCAAAAGATCGCTGATAATACCCGTCTTATTCTGTCCTTAGCCGAGCAATCCGCTCTCAGCCCGGTGATGACTGGTGAGTATATAGCCTTGAAGAGAGTGCTTGATCCTCCGGTCGGTTGACAGTATCCGCTTGAATTGCTAAGGAAAATGTTATTGTTACAGAAATCCAATTATAAAATTATGTTTTCCTCCACGACACCATCACCTCTGTTTGCAGCCTTGGGCCTTTCTAGCGTCTCAGGACTTCGTGCGGCTGTGGTGCTTATTCTCCGTAGTATTAGAACGCGGTGCGGGCCGCTGTTCTAGACGGATGTCGTCTGGACTAAAGCCCCCGCACCGCAAGTCGGTGCGGGGGCTTTTTTTATTTGTGGAGAGCAATTTTATTGATGGATTTCCGAGTGCGTTTCAGGGTGGAGCGTTCGAAGACGGTGCATACCTGGTTTTTTAACGAGCACCTCATGTGTGAGGGCTTTCATAACTAGTTGAAGGAAAAAATGGCTAAGATCTATTGGGAAAATGACGTCGATAAGAGTGCTCTCAACCAGAAAGTGGTGGCGGTGCTCGGGTATGGCAGCCAAGGGCAGGCGCAGGCGCTCAATTTGCGGGATAGCGGGCTACAAGTAGTGCTCGGTTTGCGCCCAGGTGGAAAGACTTGGAAGATGGCTGAAGATGAAGGCTGGAAGCCAGTTTCGCCAGATGAAGCGGTGAAAGGGGCTGATTTAGTCGCGATTCTCGTGCCAGATATGGCGCAACCACAACTGTACGAAGAATCGGTAGCACCGAACATCAAAGCCGGGGCGACTGTACTGTTCTCGCACGGTCTCAATGTCCATTTTAGTCAAATTGTCCCGCCCAAGGATGTCGATGTTGTGATGATCGCACCTAAGGCCCCGGGCAAGCTCGTTCGCCGAACCTACGAAGAAGGTGGTGGGGTTCCATGCTTGGTGGCAATACATAACGATGCAAGCGGAGAGGCTTTGAAGCGTGCGCTTGCCTATGCCGATGGTCTTGGCGGAACCAAAGCCGGAGTCATTGAGACAAATTTTGCCGAAGAGACTGAAACTGACCTGTTCGGTGAACAAGTGTGTCTCTGTGGTGGAGCAACAGAATTGATTGCTGCGAGCTTTGAAACCTTAGTTGAGGCGGGGTATCAGCCAGAGATTGCTTACTTTGAATGTCTCCACGAGCTTAAGCTCATTGTTGATCTCATCTATGAAGGCGGATTTAAGCGCATGCACGAATTTGTCAGCGAAACCGCGATATTCGGAGACCTGACTCGCGGTCCACGCATCATAGATCAACGCACTCGCGAGGAAATGCGTAAAATTCTGGCGGAAATTCAGAATGGCGAATTTGCATCGGAGTGGATTCTAGAGAACAAAGCGGGCAAGCCTCGATACACGGCATTGCAGAATAAGGATCTGAATCATCAGATTGAGCACGTCGGTGAAAAATTGCGAAGCAGAATGTCTTGGCTACAGAACGAAAAGTAAAACTATGTATCACGAAAATGAAAATGGCAGTGTTGCGAAGCTAGAGCAGATATCTCACGTTCGCGCCTTTGTTAAGATCGCTCGAACACCAGGTAGTTTGGAGAGTGTTCTGGCGGCGGTGAACTCAAATGCCTGGCAAGTTTTGAACCTGTCACTTCAGCCTTCGCTCGATAAGGCGTACCAATTTATCCATGTGAGTCTCGAAGGTGCAGGAGACTTGGATGGTTTTGGTGAGACGCTTTGTGCGATTCCTGGAGTCAAATGCGCTGAAGTTGGGCCGCACACTGTCGAATAGCACACTGTCGAATAGGACACTGTATAATAGGACGCAGTGGTTTAGGACGCAGTGGTTTAGGACACAGTGAGGTCTAGGACACAGTGAAGCGGTTTAGTATTCAGTGAAACAGGTCCTTAGGGTACGACCGGTTGTTTGAGTATCATGGTGCCTCGTCGTCGAGTTCGGCATCCTCAAGCAGCTGGTCAAGCTCTTCGGCCAAATCTTCTTCCTCGGACGGATCGTCCATTTGCTCTTCGTCGAGCTCCATAGAGTCTTGGTTCTCTGGGAGTTGATTGGCGGAGGGCTGGGCGGTATCGCCACCGGGGTTGTCTTGTTCCAGCTGCGGACGCGGTGGTCTTCTCAGCTGGTTTCCAGCAGCAGTAGTGCCTGACGGTCGATTTCCGGCGGGAGAGGCAGTTGCTCCGGGTTGGTCTTCTCCACGAAGCTGTTTCAGCTGCTCGGATAGTTTTCTGAAATAGGCGTTCTTCTGAATAATTTGTTTCTGGTCAACGGAGTCGCGGCGGATTGCGTCAAAGGTTTCGGCCATTGAAGGACTTTTTCTTCCGTATTTCTGAGCCAGATCTGCATAGGGGTTTTTTGGGGGCGTGAACGCTGGAGCGGGTGCAGCTTGCTTTGTTGTGACTGGAGGTTTCATATTGGGCACTACAGCTGGGCGGTACACAGATGGAGCGGCAACCGTAGGAGGAGTGGCGAGCGGTGCAACAGGTGCCTCTTCAATCGGTTGCGGGGCTCGTGAGGCGAGGGCGTCGTGCATTGCATCTTTCTTGTAGCCCCAAACGAAGGCCACGAGAACTATCGCACTTATTAACGCTGGACCTCGAAACTGACTCACTCAATGCACCTCCCAGAATTCAATATCGGTAAAGTCTTGAATATTCTATAGAAAATTCAAGCTAAGGAAAGAGGATATTCAAAATCCAAAATGTCTGTTCATAATTCATGTAACATTCTTACAGTCCCATCGGAACAATTAGACGTCCGTTTAGGTCTAACAGTTTTGATTTTGTGCGATGGGCTGCAAAATGTGATAAGCCCTATTGCGGTAACGCGTTGAAAATATTCTGCTTGTTGGCTTTGGTCTATGAGAAATTTCGTATGAAACCGACTCTTCTTCGTTTGTTTGCTTGTTTGGCTCTGATTGCAGTGTCTGCCTCGAATGCAGTGGCTGATTTGGGATGGCTTCAGGAAGCCAACGACTGCGACAGTTTCTCTGCGGGGATCAAGCGTGTATTTGGCTCAGTGAAGGATTTCTCCACTATGAGCGAACGCCAGAAGGGTGAGCTGTCGGTCGTATTGTTTGAGGCTTGTGGCCCACGCTTTAAGGAGTGCAACTTCTCCGTGTGCCAGTCGTATCGACCTGGCTCACTCGAATGGCTCAATCAAGAGCTCAGTTGCGAACAATTCCTCGGGCAAATGCGCGATAGATATTCGAAGCTGGGGAAGTTCTCAGCTCTTCCGGGTGCAACCAAAGTTGAGGTTGGCTACGTATTGCAGGTAGCCTGTAGTCCTCGATTTGCTGAATGCGGTTTCAAGCGGTGCATGAAAGAGGGTGCCGAGCCGGTTAAGGCAACTCCATCGCCAACGCCAGTAGGAACTCCGGCTCCAGATGCAGCCCAAGTTGCGGCACAAGCGCAAGAGGCCTTGCGAAAGGATATTGCGCGACAGATTGTTGCCCAAATGCAAATTGCAGCTGAACAGAGCTCTCGGCTGACTTCTATCGAAGTCCCCGATGCTATTAGCGTCGAGTCAGCTTCGATTAGTCGAGGGCCAGTTGAGGAATCACCACAGATACCTACCTCTCCTGTGGAAAGTGATCCGACCGAGGTATCCCCAACTGATCCGGCAGATTCCCAACCTTCTGAAGGAGGAGAGCCGGTAGAGGGAAAGAAGCCGGCGGAGGAGAGGGATCCAGAAGCTGATATCGATCGTTTGAGAAGCCGGCCTGGTGTTAAAAAATGGACCAAGCAAGCGGAGACTGAGACAGATCGGCTTTACTCGAAGCTTTTAGCAGAAGAATATGCGAAACGCCGGGTCGTTATGGAGTTGGCGATAAAGCGCGAAACGAAAGAGGGAGCGGAGTGGGAGCGGGTCAGTAATCCGAAGGAACTGGAAGTGGTCGAACAGCGTCGAAGAAAAGCACGCTCCGAGAGTTCGGATCCCACCACGGCCGCGGGAGAATTCAGGTCTCGGGATTCGCGTGACAATGTCCCAACGAAATCGGCGAATACACCGGGTTCAAAGGCTAAGTCTCTTTCTCCTTCCCCGCGAAACCGCCGCAGATCGACGACAAAAGGCAGTCTCGCACCTATCGTCTATTAAGGTTCGTTATTTTGATTCGCGGACGGCAACTATCGAGACAAAAGTATACCATTTCAGAAATTGTTCGATGTAAGAGAAACCGGCATCCTCGAGTAGCTTGAAATTTTCCCGACTCGTCAACGGAACGAGCACATCTTCAATAGCATCTCGCTTGCGAGCTACTTCCAATTCGCTATAGCCATTACTTCGTTTAAAGCCATGGTGCAGGTCGGTAAGCGCCTGTTGCACCGTCTCATGTTCGTGGCGCACTTTCTCACTCAATAGAAACGCTCCGCCTGGAATGAGGCCTTGAAAAACCCTCTTAAGAGCAGCTGGGCGTTTCTCGGGTCGAATGAATTGCAGGGTGTAGTTACTGACGACCAGTGATGCATTTTCAATGGGTACATTGGCAATGTCATCATGGATCAAAGTGACACGGTCGGCGATTCCATGTTCTTTTAACCGCTCACGGCAACGAGCGATCATTGGCCCAGAACTGTCAATAGCGACTATCTCAATATTCGAACTCACAAACTCTTTACAGAGTTCAATGAGAGTGGTTCCCGTTGAGCAGCCGAGATCGTAGATCGTTGAGTTGGGTCGGATGAAGCGACGAGCCAATTTGGCGGTAGCGACCTGGACTTCTTGATAAAGTGGCACCGAGCGGCTAATCATATCATCGAAGACATCGACGACTCGTTCATCGAAGACGAATTTCGGAATTTCGCCCTTTTCTTTCCCCGCCTCGCGTGTTCCGTCCTCCTGGCTCGGGAACGTGTTCGGGTCCGTGTAGATGGTGTCTCGTTTCATTGGCGTACAGTGTGTTTCGCAACCAGTATGTGTGTAGCAACCAGTGCTGTTGGTATACAAAGCGTTTGGTATAAAAAGCGCTCGGTATACAAAGCCTCGGGATTACAAAGTGTGTTTAGTATCAACAGTGTAGAGTATCATGACCGTGCTTTGGCAACGCGCCGACATTTTGGCCGATTCTCGGGATAGAATCAACTACGATGAAATTCGCGCTCTCTGTGATGAGAAGCGGGCCGCGCTTCATCGGCCTGTATGGCATGAACTGCAATCTGAACTAGCCCAATTGCCCACCGGGGAGACCCTGAGCACGAGAGGAGTGGATCTCTCGGTTTTGCTCGATCGGGACGAGGTGACCATTGGCACTTCGAGCGATCTTACTTCGGACGAACTAGAGAAATTGCGCCGTTGTATTGAGCTGCTCATCCCTTGGCGGAAAGGGCCCTATCGGCTGTTTGGCGAAGAGATCGATTCTGAATGGCGCAGCAATCGGAAATGGGATCGCATAGCTCCCTATCTCGATCCCTTAGAGGGCAGGCAAGTTGCAGATATCGGCTGTAGTAGCGGCTACTATATGTTTCGAGCCAGTGCTCAGAATCCCAGATTTATTCTGGGCATCGATCCTTCCGAGAAGTTTTTCTACTGCTTCGAGCTGATGCAGCGCTTTTTGCAGAATCCAAGATTGCAATACGAGATGCTTGGCGTAGAGCATATGCCGATGTTCCAAAAGACCTTTGATGTCGTGTTTTGTTTGGGAATACTGTACCACCATCGAAGCCCACTCGATCTTTTGCGAGGTATACTTCAATCAATGAAACCAGGCGCACAGCTCATTGTTGAGAGCCAAGCAATTCCCGGCAGTGAGCCGGTCGCATTGTGCCCTCCGGGACGCTACGCCAAGGCGAGAAATGTGCATTTTGTGCCGACAGCGGCGTGTCTTGAATCTTGGTTACAAAGTAGCGGCTTTCGGGAGATAGAAGTCATTTCATCCGTCGAAGTGGGGTTTGATGAACAACGGACTACGCGACTCATGCCTTTCGAGAGTTTGAAGGATTTCCTCGACCCAAGTGATTCGCGAAAAACGATTGAGGGCTATCCAGCCCCCTTGCGGGTCGCGCTTAGAGCTCGCGCGCCCTACTAGATGGCAATTCTTTTGACGAAGCTACTTTCGAAAAACACCGAACCTGATCGTGACGAGAGCGAAGCCTCGCCACGATCAAATTAGGCGTCGGCTTCAAGCTCTCGTTGTAGGTCAATAACCTCCTTTTCGTATGCTGAGAGAGCGGGGTGAGGCTGAAGTAGTTCAGGAACGGCGGCCAGTAGTTGTGAAGCAATGGCTGGTGCCCCTTGCGTGCGACACCGTCGAGCGCAGTCGAGGAGCAACAGGACCAAGTGGTTCGTCTCGCGCTTCTCTAGCTTGATCCCGTGGCCCATTCTGAGCGCCTCGAGGATCATCTCGGATTGGCGAGGGAAGTGGAAAAAGATGTCGGCGTTGTTGTTGACATACTTGATCCAATACTCTCGACTCCCGTCACTTGCCAGCTCTTCGTGGATAGGGGAGAGAAATTTCAATGTGATCTCCGCCATAGCATCGACGAGAAACTGGTGCCGGGGTGCCGCTTCACGTTCTTGCATCAGCTCTAAAATGCAATACAGTGGAGCCCGCAGCTCGCTATAACGAAATCCATCAATCGTAAACTGTTCCAGATGCCATTGGCGAGTGACCGCTTTAATGAGTGCGCGTCGTTGTCGCTCAAAGCTTCGTCGAATTTGTTTACGGCGTCGGCCCGTAACGAGTTGCAGCATAAGCGGCCAGAGCCTTTGAATAGCATTCACTTCTACCAGTTTTCGCTCCGCAAATGGAATAGAGCGAAGGCCGTAGAGGAAGGCTTCAGGAAGGATGATCGAATGCCGCACGCCGTTTGGGTTCCAGTAAAACTGTTCAGAGCCAAAGTACTTCCTGAAACCCCAGAGAGTTTCAGCTGCGGCAAGACGCACAATAGCGTCTGGATGAGCAAGTTCGCGACACCTGTGAGCCAGGTAGCGAAGTTGCCCCCGTCTGCGAGCAGACATGAGCTTCTCCTTGAGTTCGAGGAATGAAATTGAATGTGGCGAACCTGTTGAAAGCAGCGTTCGTCAGCCGCGAGCGCCAGGGCGGCGATCGAGGCAGACGAACAAAAGAACTCTAACTCGAGATAGGGTCTGGGAGAGCTGTAGTGAGTATACTAGTTTGCTGAGGGAAATTCTAGGAAATGGCGAGAGAGAAGTTATTGTAAGTCGTTCTAGACCCTTATAGACGATCTCAACAGCCCATAGACGCGGGAAGTCGATTGGATCCAATACTCTTCAGAGATGCTGAGAGCACCGCCCCCGAGCCCGGACATCTTTCTTCCAAATAGTTCCAATTGCTCGTTCATCCAGTACGAGTACAGCAGACGGGCAAAATTGGGTTTCGAGAGGCGCTTGTCACCTAGAGTATCGACCACGGTGGGGAGATCGTAACTCCGATCGAGTAGACTGAGCGCAACCGTAAGATGGCGACGGCAGACTATTGGCATATGGGCAAGGAGTGAGTCTTGGACAAACGGATGAGAGAGGTCGGTCAAAATCAAAACGATAGCACGCTGTCCAGCAAACTCTGAGATGTGAGTATCGAGGATCGCATAGTTGCTGTCTTCTTCTCGCGGTCGAAGACTCCGATCGCCACGATAGATTGCTTGGAATGCCCGAGCGTTCCTGGCTTTTGTTATCTTAAGATGGGCTGACTGAGAAAAAGCCAAAAAGCTAACCCTATCACCTGCTTCTAAGCCCGCTTGGGCAAGAGCCAAGCCGGCTGAAAGATAGTAGTCGTATTTCGGCGATCCGCGAACTTGACCCAGCATCGCTCTTCCGACGTCGAGCGCCAAGATCAAATGATGGCTGTGATAGCTCTCGTAGGTTCGAGTCATCAATTGGCCGAACTTGGCGGTCTTCTTGTGATCGAGGTGTCGGATGGAATCCGGATAATGATACTTTCGAATCGAATGAAACTGGTCGACCGTCCTGCCTCGCATGAGGAGTCGACTGCCCTGAAAGAGCATGCGTTGTGTGGCAACCATTTCAGTAAAGCTCTGCTCGGGCATTTTTCTCAGTCCGGGAGAAACTCTAAATTCATAGGGAGTGATTTCGAACTCCGAGAGCTTGATCCAAAAGCCAATACTCGACCGGAGGGTCAGTCTGAGCTTGTTGATTTTCTCATACCCAAGGGATCGGGCCTTCGCAGTGATTCGAAGGTTGACTTGGTTGGGCAATTCAGAATCCTTTGACTTGGAGAAAAATTTCCCCAGACAATGTATTCGCTGTGACTTGGGTGCCCATACGCGTAGCGAATCCGTCCGAAGTGACCTTGAGGAATGTAGCGTGAGAGTCGCTTCGAGCTGCACTTGGTTCCCCAGCTCTGGAGCCTTTGGGCCCTCAAGCGTACCGCTAAAAGAGTTGTCAGGGAGGAGGGTTCGCCGATCGAGGATCAGCAAAAGAATGAATAGTACCATTCCCAGGAGGTACACCGGCAGCAGCGCAGGGATCAGCACACCGATAATCGCGACGAGTTGCCATGATGCATAAAGCGCGAAAGCGCGGGCTGAAATGAACACCTTACTCATTGAGGAAAAGGCACCTGCTCTAAGAGCTGTTGTACGACTTCACTCTCATTTACATCGGAGACTTGAGCTTCGGCGGAAAGTCGAATGCGATGACGCAATGTTGGTAATAGCAGCTCTTTAATATCGTCAGGCTGAACGAAGGTGCGTCCCCTCAGGAGCGCGATAATCCGAGCACAGCGCGCGAGGGCAATACCACCGCGGACACTACTGCCAAGTGTGATAACTGAACTTGTGCGTGTCTTTTCCAGGATCTCACATATATAGCGCAAAATGCTTTGGTCGACGGTTACTTGAGAGACTTCCTGTTCCACTTGCTGTCGATCGAATTCGACGGGCTGTATTTTCTCAAACGGGGGAGGCAGTGTTCCGTTCAGGATGTGAGTCAGTACTTCTTGTTCTGCTTCAATCTCAGCATGATCGACTACGATTTTAAATAAGAAACGGTCGATTTGCGCTTCTGGAAGCGGGAAAGTGCCTTCAAAGTCCTGGGGATTCTGAGTAGCGATAACGAAAAAATCCGATGGAAGCGAAAAACTCTTACCCTCAACCGTGACTGAGCGCTCTTCCATCGCTTCAAGGAGTGCACTTTGCGTTCGTGGAGGGGTTCGATTGATCTCATCGGCCAGGATAAAATCGGCGAATATCGGTCCCGGAACGAAATTGAATTCACTACTGGCAGGTGAGTAGATGTGGGCGCCAATGATGTCCCCCGGAAGCATGTCGCTGGTAAATTGAATGCGCTTGAATGACTTTGAGAGAATTCGCGAAAGGAGTCGCGCAGTCAACGTCTTTCCGGTTCCTGGAGGTCCTTCAATAAGTGTATGTCCACGAGCGAGGAACGCGACGAGGCAGAGTTCCAAAACATTGCGATTTCCGAAGAGGTATCGTTGATCAAGTTGATCTATGACCGAGTCGGCAAGTGATTTACAGTACGACATGTGTTCTCCCAAGGTTGTTCAATTTATACCTTTTGATTCCAAAATCCTTTTTCTTCCAAAAAACGTCGATGAAGTGCAGCCAATTTCGTAGCCCGCGCCAGAGACTGCGCATCGCTTACAGAAGGGGGTGAGTTCTGGCCCATTTCTTTCGCTATTTCTGCCCGCTTATTGGGAAAGTGATGTTCGAGATACCGCTGCTGACTCTTAACTGCCTCGTCAAAACTGCCGGAGCGATCGAGGAGGCCGTGAAAGATGCCAGAGTTCAGGTCGTGATAAGCGCTTCTCGGGCTTGGCTGTGCCGGACTATTCTCAACGCTGTGAGCCTCGCTGTAGCCAAACAAGAAAAATCCGAGTGCACCCATCGCGAGTCCGAGTAAGGGGAGTGAGAAGCTTGGATTGAGAAATAAGTCCTTCAGAGTTTTATCGGAAAAAAAATGTCGATATTCATCAAAGACGATGTTGTGGTAGCGAGACAGAAAATGAAATGCCACTTCTCTGTTCTGTTCAAGCGGAAGGAGCACGTTACCAATCGGAGGCAGTCCTGCGATGAGATGCACGGTCCCCTTACCGTAGCGAGATTCTCGAAAAAAGCAGCTAAATCGATCGCTTGCACAAGTCCCGTCATTAAAAATCAACCGTCCGTAGAACCCATAGGTGCGATCGGAGGAAAAGAGAGCTTTCTCAGACTTGTTGTAGACTTGTTCTAGCGACCTGTTCTCAAACTTTGGGTCCTCGTGCGTTTCCAGATCAATGGAAAGTGCCGCGAGGACGGGTTGAAGAAACCCCCAAGAACGCTCACTCTCAAAGGAAAGCACGACGTCTCCTCCATTTTGCACAAAGGTTGCAAGCAAAGCGGCTTCGCGTTTGGAGATTGGTTGTCGAGGCGAGAGAAGTAGGAAAACGTCAGTGTCGAGGAGATCGTCAGCGCCTAGTATAGCAGATTTTTTGACACGCGCATTCGCGCCCAACTTTGCAGCGAGTTGATACAACACGCTGACACCGGTCGCTGAGCGGGAGTAGGTACTAGTTGTCGAGTACTTGCTCCTCGCCGATATGGCGAATTGTGCGCTGAGCCAAAGCACGGCGATTAGAACCAGGGAAAAGCTTAATAGTGACCGCTGGGACATCGCTAGACTATCTCCTCAGCTGTGTTCATCTGTTTAATGGAATCTTCCCACCCTTTGAGAAGTGTTTCGTATTTCTCGTAGGCGGTCGGATTTGATCCCTCTTTCGCAAACATCTGTGTATACAAGTGCAGAAGTTGCTCCTCCGATAAAAGCAAAGGGCCGGATGTTGCTTCAGAAGAGTTTGAACGAATTAATTCTCCCGGAGTGCGATACGACGCCTCGCTGGCCTCATACAGAAATAGTTTCCAGCGCAGGCGAAGCGCGCGTGCCCACTGACCTTCTTCTCGTGCCTGCTGGAGTTCGTGCTCTAGTGGGTAGCGTTTCCCCGTCAGAGTCGCATGTCGTAGGTCGGCGCTATCGAGGTTGCGCAAGTCTCGCAGGCGAAGCACTAGCCAAACCAATGTGCCAAGCAACACAGCTCCGAGCGTCAAATACAAACTCACTACTAACACCTTACCGAAGAGTTCTGGTGCCGATGGAGGGACGGGGACGTTAAGCGAATCAAAGAATGAATTGAATAGCTCTTTAAGTTGGTCGGTAAATTGCTCAAACTTACTAAAATCGCTCTGCAACGCAGGCAGTTCATATTGCTCAGCTTCATGCTGTTCAAGGAGTTGATCGAGAAGCGCCTGTTTATCGCTTGTGCTGTTGGTTTGGCTCGGCATGTAGTATCTGTAGCACATACTTAGTGCGCGCAAGAGTGGACTTTTGTTATAAAAGGCCCGTTGTGAACTGTCTTTTCCCTCCCATCTAGGAGCCTCTGATGAAACATAGTATCTTTCTGCTTATTTTTACGGTTTTGTTATCAGCTGTGTCGCAGTTTGAACTATCCACAGCAGAAGCAGAGCCCGCTGCGAATACCACTCGAAGGGGGCTGATTACTACTGGCTCATGTCCGCTGACATGCGGCGACCTGGGAGTAGTTGCGGAATTTTGTCGTGAAAGTCGAATTGGGAACAAGTGTTCAGTTGAGGATTTAAGTCAACCTCCTGGACACAGAAGCGTTGCGTTAGTGCCGAGGAAAAGCCGGGTGGCTCGACGTTCTTCCACAATAATCGAAAATTCTACGGTTTTTTCTGAACCTGAAAAGGGGTTGAGTCCCAATGCCGCTGTCAACGACCCAAAGCGTCGCGGGCTCGTGACCACTTCGAGCTGTCCCTTTACCTGTGAGGATGCTGGGGTTCCTGCTGACTCATGTAGAGAGAAACAGGTGGGATCTCGCTGTACCGTTGAGGACCTACGACAGCCTGCAGGTCATCGATCAATGGTGCGCGTGCCGTAGCGCATCGGTCCCGAGCGACCCGTTCTCAAGCCGAATTAGTTCATATTGCCCTGACTTAGACGGTAGGCGATCGTATCTGCGCGCCCGTAAGTAGTTGCAAATATTGTGAGTTTTGCCCGTTTTTGCAGTTCTGTCCGTCTGCCCCTTATTTCTCAACTTTCGCTCAATACAAGCCGTTATCTCTATCTAGGGAGTGCACAATGCGTGGTGTCCATTGTTTGTCACTCATCTGGCAGGATTTAGATTATCGGCAATGTCGTAGAGACATCAGAGCGGATTGGGCAATTAACACGGAAAATCCGACGCTACTTGAAACCGTTTGGAGAAAGGGAATGCTAGAGTCTGAAAAAGGATTTTCAATGATAGAGCTGCTAGTTGCGGTCGGTATTTTGGGCATATTAGCCTCGATTGCACTAGTTAACTACGAGAGCTATCGCAAGCGAGCCTTTGATGCTCGCGCAGTATCGGATCTCAGGAACACGATTTCCGCACAGGAAGTTAAGTTTGCTGATGATGAAACCTACGAGGCAGACATTTCGTTGCTCCCAGGTTTCGACGTAGCAAGCCCGGCGGTAACCTTGATAATCGCAGCTAATGGGACGAGTTGGTCAGGCTCAAGCTATCACCCAAGAGGGACACGCACCTACTGCTACAGCAACTCAAATGCTGAAGGCATAGTCATTGTTGAGGGCGTAAACCAAGCCTGTCCTTAGCTAGTTTGTAAAGAATACTACTCAGTTCTAGTAATTGAGCAGATACGCAAAGACCAGTGGCGCTACGATTGTGGCGTCAGATTCAATGATAAATTGCGGAGTATCCGCTTCTAATTTCCCCCAACTAATTTTCTCATTCGGTACGGCGCCACTATACGAACCATAAGAAGTGGTGCTGTCCGAGATCTGGCAGAAATAGCCCCAACACGGCGCGTATTCCTTAATGTCGAGGTTGATAAGCGGGACGACGCAAATCGGAAAATCTCCGGCGATTCCACCGCCTATCTGAAAAAATCCGATTGAGTGATCTGCTGAGACTTCCTGATACCATTTAATCACCGAAGTCATCTGGTCAAGCCCGTTCTTGACCAAGTTGAGATTAGAGAGTTTCTTAGTCACTACAGAGGCGACAAAGAAATTGCCCAAAGTGGAATCCTCCCAACCAGGAACAAAAATCGGGAGATTCTTCTTAGCAGCGGCGATCATCCAGGAATTCTTGGGATCGATCTGATACTCTGATTCAAGAGTTCCTTCGCGCAAAAGTCTATAGAGATATTCGTGGGGAAAATGCCGCTCTCCCTTTTCGTCGGCTTCTTTCCAAAGCACTTTCAAGTGTCGCTCCAGCTTCCGCATAGCCTCTTCTTCTGGAATGCAGGTGTCGGTAACACGGGCCAGTCCTCGATCTCGGATCTCTATTTCCTGTTCAGTGCTAAGGTGCCGATAGTCCGCAACTCGCTCGTAATGATCGTGCGCAATTAAGTTGAATACGTCCTCTTCCAGGTTGGCACCGGTGCAGCAGATTGCGTGTATTTTATCCTGGCGAATCATTTCAGCCAGTGTGATACCAAGTTCAGCGGTACTCATTGCCCCGGCTAGTGTCACCAACATCTTTCCCCCTTTCTCAAGGTGCTGCTCATATCCATCTGACGCGGCAACGAGCGATGCTGCGTTGAAGTGGCGGAAGTTTGTGCGAAGGAATTGACGTATCGATGACATAAGAATGGCACTCCTGAGATGGGTTGGAAATGTAGTTTGGAGATCTATAGTGGAAAGTGGCGGTAATTTCAATACTTTCAGCACTCTCGATTATACCTGCGAGCCAGGCTCGTTTCTCAACTGGAATCGCTTGCTGGTTCTTGAATCCAGTACGTACAAATTGTGGCGAGAGTCGCAATGAGCGCAGAGCCCAGAAACAAGATGTTGAGTTGCTGATACCCACTGAGTAGAGTTGCTAGATAGCCGACAATGAGCCGACCAACAACCGATCCAAATCCTTGGCCAAAAGCAACTAAATATCCTTGTCCACGATCTTTCATATGCTCCGGTAAAACCAGAAACATAAGCTTGGTAGAGGCGAGATAGCATCCACCGAAGCTGAAGGCGTGGAGCACTTGTGACGCAAGTAGTAGTGATTGAGAATCACTTGCGCTCAGAATCAGCCAACGAAGAACTGTACAGAAGCAGCTTAGTCTGAGTATGGATATTAGGCTGAACCGTTTTTCGACGATAGGAAAAAAAACGAAAAGAAGAATTTCCGCAACAACGCCGATGTTCCACGCGACTGAAATCAGAGTGTTACTCCAGCCAAGTTCTCTAAGATAGATGGAGAAATATACATACAGCGCCGCGTGAGAGGCCCAAAGGAAAGCGTTGGCGGCCAACAGTGCAGCCAATGATTTGCCGTACTGGGGCGATGCGACATTCGACGAGCGCTTCTCTTTAGCTCCAACTTTTTCAGGCTGATCCATCAAGAAGGGCGCAACGAGGCCACTGGTGAAAGCCATACAAAATGCGATACCCGTCCCGGTTAGCAGTATGACTCCGCTCCCATGCCGATCAACGAGATATCCGATTAAGAAACCAGCGACGACATAGCCAACTGAGCCCCAAAGCCGTACGTGCTCAAATCGCAAAGTCCCGCTGGCAGATTCTCGAACAGCCCGTGCGTCTATAAGCGTGTCCGAGCCCCGCTTCAAAAGCATTGCTAGAAAAAAAATGGAAGTGAATACTGCGAACTGATTGAAGCTTGAGAGCATTGCAAAGCCGAGTGCGCTTGAGACGCAGAGAAGTACTGATAGCTTTCGCGCTGAGATGTAGGCAAATGCAATTTGTACGGCGAGTGGTGCTCCGAGAATCGTGGCGAGCGTACTTGCGGCACTGACGATGGCAATCTGGAAAGCCGAGAATCCCAATCCATCACAATACAAAGGTAAGAACGCCTGGCTGACCGAATATATCGATATTGAAAAGAACGAGTACAGAGACATAGTATAGGCGGCGCGTCGATACTGCTCTGAACTACGTTTCTGGGTGTTCACCGGATAATACGCCTGTCCCTACTGCTTCAAATCGAATTTGTTGCGCAGATATCTGAGAAAAGGCTCAATTTCGAGTGGCCGGCCGACAACTCTTTGGACTAGCTCTGCGGCTCGATAGCGCTTGCCGTGTGTGTGGATATTCGTGCGAAGCCAATTGAGCCCAGTAGCGCAGTTCCCTTGATCGATATCCTGCCAGAAGCTCGGGACGTCTTTCTCCAGCTGCTCCAAAAACATTGCAGCGTAGAAATTGCCCAAGACATAGGTGGGGAAATAACCAATTGCTCCT
>CBDUGV010000045.1:0-20269 GCA_965366815.1 uncultured Bdellovibrionales bacterium
CAGGAACAAACGATCAAAGAGCCAACCACCAAAATACAGCAGAGCCGCAAAGCCGCCGGTTAAGAGAACCGAAAAGTAGAGGATCGAAGAGTGAGCCCCAGTAATAAATCCGTTCAAAACCTCAAATATCCATCGGGAAGGGGACCAAATGGGATCGGGGGATTGTTGTTGCTTCAGAAACTCCATCAAGTCGGCGAGTTTCTGTTCTTCGGTAGATACATAGGCCGTTGAGTCCTGGCCAAGAATGAGAATAATGCAGACCATAAAGAAGGCGAAAATCACCAACACATCGCGCAGGCGATGAGGGGGGATGATGTTGACAAAGAGCGTGATGACAACCGTGCCGAGAATCGAGGGTATAAACGCAAAGGGAATAAACGTAAGAGCGGCGACGAAGTAGAAAGTCGGCGCGAGGTTTAGCGCGGCACCGTAGGCGGCCACAGCGGGAGCTCCAAAGAGAAAAAACATCCAACTTGCATTGCCAGTAATTGCCAAGAGTCGGGAGTAGTAGAGTCTCTTGCGAGAGATCGGTGCAGTGAGGAGCAGCGGTAGATCTTTCGCTGAAAAGAGATAGCCGAGTGCCGCAATTGAGCTCGAGAACAAAAGCAGTAGAAAAAAAGCAAAGAGCGACATATGAAGTAGGTGACTTGCTGCTTCAATTGAGAAGTCTGGATGCTGAAGCATTCGCACAAGAAACGATTTGGTTCCGAAAAACACACTGCAACAAAGTGCGATCGATACAAATAAAAGCAATAGATCGCGATTAAACGTACGACGACGGAACTCGCTCTTGAGGCGATTCTTAAAGGTGAGAATCTGAGGTCGTAGTAGTACGGTCGGCACAGGTGCTCGCTTATTGTATTCCGAGTTCAGGCTTCACGGGCTCTTGTTCGCCTTCTTCGATAATGTGGAGAAATACTTTTTCGAGATCAGAGGCGTCGGACTTTGCTCGTGCATAGAGTTCGTCAAGCGTGCCCATTGCGACGATTTTGCCTCGCTGAATTATCGCAAGTTTGTCGGCGATTTCTTCGGCGACTGAGAGCGAGTGGGTTGACATGAAAATAGTCAGCCCGTCAGCAGCGTATTTGCGCAAGGTGTCCTTTAAGAGCTTTGCGCCCCGTGGATCAAGTCCAACCATTGGTTCGTCAATCACCAGAACCGGCGGTTTGTGGACTTGCGAAGCACACATCAGCAGCCGTTGTTTCATTCCGTGGGAGTAGCTATCGATAAGATCGTATTGCCATTCCCGGAGTCCGTAGAGATCGAGCAATTCGTCGATTCGAGTCACGGCGTCTTTGCCTTTTACTCGATAGAGGTCCGCCATAAACAGCAAGAACTCGCGACCGGTCAGCTTGCCATAGAGATAGGGGCGATCGGGAATGATACCCATCAAGAATTTCGCCTCGATCGGATTCTTTTGAATGTCATAGCCACCAATCTCAGCGGTACCGGAACTTGGCTGAAGCACGCCAGTCAGCATGCGAATAGTCGTCGTTTTCCCAGCTCCGTTGGTGCCCAGAAACGCGAATATCGTTCCAGGTTCGACTTCAATGCTCACGTTATCAACTGCGGTGAACGCCCCGAATTTCTTAGAAAGGTTAATCAGCTTGATCATCTTCTCAGTCTTCCTCTAATTAGAACTACCCGTATTGAGATTTTCTTGGCCTAAGGAGAACAACCCATTGTTTGCCCCTGCCGCCGCTTGAATCAGCGTGAGATATTCGCTGACATCAACGAGGGCGTGCTTAGATGAACTACTCACGTCTTCAACATCTGCTCGACACTGTGCCACTTCAACAGCGTCTTGAAGCTCCGTTATTTCTATGGGCGGTCGTGGCACATCGGGTCCACGTTTTTGAATAAGGCCACGCAGTGACTTTGGCAGTCGAAGTCGAAACAGTTCTTCATTTTCTTGCACGAGATACACTGTACCCACTTGGCCAAATCGAATCTTATGCTTAAAATCTCCTGCCTGCATTTCCATTGAAAGTGCTTCTCGTGGAGTTGGGAGAGAGAACGTAACTGAACCTTGTTCAAAGTAGACTACTGTATGCATTGAGCTTAACTCAAATTGCTCGTCAAATATGTTGTTTGCTACGGCGGTCGCCTTGACTACTTTGTCCTTCAATCCAACCCGCATTGTTCCTTTCAGTTCGAGTTGGCTTTGATCAATTGTTTTCCCATCAGGCAGCTTTTTTTGGTCCAAAGTTGCTTGGAGGAATCCGGCGCAGCGCGGATCTCCGTCTGGATTTCGAAGTGCCCAGAAGGTTTCCCCAAGAGCTAGGGGTTGTTCCAGACTGTTTTCGGCTTTTGACTCGATACGAGCCAGGGCCATGGAGCCATAGGCTAAGCAGACAAACCAAGCCAAGGTAATGCTCGCTGCGAGCACCCGTGGTGCAACTCGACGAGTTCGCATATAGTGTGGCACTGGGAGGCGGTGGTCGTCCTCTGTGCTGTCGCTTTTTATTTCGCCAAATTCCATGCTTTTTCAGCCATTTATTGTGGGGTTCAGAAGGTTTAGGCCCCCTACAGTTAGATTAGTCTGCGCCAATATCGGAGCGCTTTTTCTAGTGTTTTTGCTAGGAATTTCTGCTGACGCCGAAGCTGAGCCGCGTTTTGGCCTTTGGGTTGAGGCAGAAGGAGTAAATCAGCCCTGGAAGAGCATGGCGGACTATCAGAATTTCGCAAATTTTAGCAGCCAATATCGATTTACCGACTTTTTCTGTCAGGTTTATCGCGGTGGGCGATCCTGGTATCCATCCTCAGTTGCTGATGACACGCCCTATCGCCAGGCACTGGCAGACGGGCTAGACCCGCTCCGAGAGACTCTTAAATTCGCCACGGAACGCGGTCAGCGAGTTCATGCCTGGGTCAATGTCCTTCGAGTCTTTCGCAATCCCAATGCACCACTGGTTCAAGTCGTGGGGAAGCATGCCATACTAAAAGATAGCTCTGGCGTTTCGCTCCTAGAATACAATGCAGATGGCTCACCTCCGGCACCCGTAAAAGGATTCACGCTTGGCACGCACGGCCTCTGGCTCGATGCAAGTGAGCCGGAAGTGCGAAACTACCTCGTACAAACCATACGCGATGTCGCGGTCAGTTATCCCGATCTCGATGGTATTCACTTAGATATGGTCCGTTATCCAATGGCGATCCGGACGAATGCCAAGATTTCTTTCAACTTTAAGCCGGCCTTTGGGTATTCGAGCCGATCAATCGCTCGTTTTTACCAATTTAGTGGGCGAGTACCTCCCGATAAACTTACTCCTGCGCTTATCAACAAGCTTGAAGCAAGTCGGGCTTGGTCGGCCTGGCGCCGTGCGCAAGTTACCTTATTAGTCTATGAGATTCGTGAGATGCTACAGCAGGTGGCCCCACAGATGGAGCTTTCGGCTGCCGTTATCGCCAATCAAGATCGCGCCTTTAAGCGAGTGTTTCAAGATTGGCCTACCTGGTTAACTCACGGTTTGGTCGACACCGTTATTCCGATGAACTACACCCGAAAAAAGGAGTTGTTTAATCGATTGAGTAGGCAAGCAGTGAAGGTATCTGGTTCAAAGCCGATATCTATGGGAGTAGGTGCTTGGCTTATGGTCTCTCGCCCAGAGTTGATGGCAGAGCAAGGCAAAGCGGCAATGCAATACGGTGCGAAGGGAGTCACATTGTTTTCATATTCCAACTTGTTCTCGGACTCGGGTAGGAAGGCGCTCTCCCAGTTTCAAAACTCAGTCTTTCCGCCGACGAATCAACCCTTGAAGAACTAGCTGGGTAACTTCGTTCAGATCCTGCTCGCCAATGGTCGCCTCCTCGGCCGCCTCGGCTATCGCGTGAATCAGATCACCAACAGTTGTATGAATCACCTTGCTGGAGCCTGTTTCTTCGTTTTCTAAGCTATCTACTGTATCCATATCTCACTAATCCCCTACTGAATCCTTTTTTATGATGCACCAAGGGTGAAAAGGAGCTGCACAAATTACCGAGTTTTTTTAAACTTAATGTATTCAGAGAGTTAAGCCTGCTTGCAGAGTTTCGGCAAGTTCGCTACGTTGGCTTCCCGAGCCGGAGTGGTGGAATTGGTAGACACGCAGGATTCAAAATCCTGTTTCCGCGAGGAAGTGCGAGTTCGATTCTCGCCTCCGGTACTTTTTCGGATTCGCCATGCGAATACTCCCTAGTACCATCTCACTATGGAACCTCTTCGCAGCTCCCCTACGCAGATCCTGTCGAAGCCAAGCGTTCAAGGTGTTTAAATTGCTATCACAATTCTTCTCTACTGCTGACTTGGTAGGCAATATACCGCAGAAAGTCTCAATCAGAGATTCTGGCGCCGCAGATGCTTAGCTACTCGGCGAAATAATGTAACGACCGGAAACGCCTTCAATGTCGTGATAGTAGTAAAAGCATTCAGGGTCGGCGCTCTGTATGGCTGCGATCATTTGCGGGAGTTCTTCCTGCGTTATAATCGTTCTTACAATATCAAAGGACTCACCGCTACGCCCGCCGCTTCCTTGATGCACCGTGTAGGTGCGATGCGTGGATGTTGATGTGATCGTGTTTCCGATGGCTTTCTGTTGGCGGGTAATGATCGCGAGCATGGAGATTTTGAATTTGCGGTAGAGATTGTTCAGCGTTTCAGCAGACGCAAAGATATAGATGCAGGTGTACATCAATGTATTTACGACAGACTCGAATTCTCCGTTCTTGATAAGATCCATGGTTAGTCCAAAGGCAGTTGAGCCGATGGCGGCAATGATGGCAATTGATCCAACTGGTTTCAGATACTTGGAGGCGAAGTAGGCCCCGAGGATATCTTCGTCACCAGTAGAGCCACGATTGGTAAAGGCTAACGCTTTTGCCACTCCGGCAAGAAGTCCGCCAAAAAGGACCAAGATTATTCGCTCGTTCTGTGGCTCTGGCTCGGCGAATCGCAGTTCGGGTAGAGTCATTAGTGCCAAGACAACCATAGCCACGACAATAAGCGATCGTAGAGCAAAGACTCGGCTGACTCTTGCAAATGCAAAGGTCAGCAATCCCATTTGAAATAGCACGTAGAGAGCGATAAACACCCAGTAGCTGTCGAAATAGTAGGACAATGCTGTTGCAATGCCCTCTGTTCCCGTCAAAATTACCTTGGAAGGTAATACGAAATACTTTAGGGCGATCGCGTAGAGCACTCCAGCGAGGCAAATTAGGCAGTATTCAATCAACAATCGACGCACTTTTATTCATCCTTACAAGTGGGAATATTGATGTATACCGCTCACAATAAACGATCAGCAATAGCTCCCGCGCAATTAGATTGGCAGCAGCCTACGAGAAACGTATCTGTCGGTCTGCTCAGTCTTGTCGCTGTGCGGTTGGCTGATTGGTGGTCCTAGGTGTGCTTGCCTTCACTCTGAGCGAGGGACTATGCCTCGAAGTTGAGCTGGAGTTCTTTTCCTCAGCTACTGAAAGGCGATACAGAATACGCCAATTATCATTATCAACACTCCGAAGAGTCGTTCCTTGAGGTTCGCTTCATTAAAGTAAAGAGCGCCGATCAATATCACCAAGAATACGCTGGTGCGTTTTATCGCCAGGACATAGACGGCAAGTCCAAGCTGCATCCCGAATAAATAGCCAATAGTTTGAATCGTGTTGAAAAAGCCAACCGCGAGAACAATGCGCCACTGAGAGCGAACGACTGATAGTTCAGCCGGACCTCGTCTTAAGACCAATACTGAGAGTACCAATGTCGCCAGCGCAAACACCGAAACCCCCCAGAAGATCGGGGAAGAATTTTGAATGCCGATTTTATCAATTGGTGAGGTGAGGCTCCAGATGAAGGTCACGAAGAGCATCAGTCGGGCGCCAGGTTCACGCACGAGTGCTTTTATCGGGGCAAGAGCGCCATCAGAGACTTTGCTGATGTTGAGCAGATAGCTGCCGAGCACTATCAGAACCGTTCCGAGTAGGCCGAGTTCAGAAGGCCACTCGTCGAGCATGATCGGTGTGGTGATCAGCATGAAGATTGGAGTGAACATGGTGATAGGGACGGTCAACGAGAGATCTGAGACAGAAATGGCTCTCATATAGAGATAGACCGAAGAACCATACAGGCTGCTATGAGCAATAAGTGCCCACCAGTAGTGCGGTCCAATAGACGGTGTTGTTTCAAAATAAAGAAGTGGGACACAGAGAACGGTTGTCGTGCCGAAGAATATCCAGGAGATCGTCAGGGGCTGGAGCTTCTGTAGGCCCTTTTTGCTGGTAATGTCCTTAAGCGCTTCGCCAAAGGCGCAGAGGAATGCAAAGAAAAGCCAAGTCATATCCTGCTCTAGATGCCCGGTGGATGTTCGTAAATTGTGACAGGCTTGAGTAACAGAGGGATACCGCGTTTGCAAAGCTGATTCTCAGTGCCCTAGGAACAAAGGTAGTATATCCTTTTTCTTGCACCCAGGCGGTCCTTTCTCCAGCTACCGACCCGGATTTTCTATCGATAGATTGGCTGTAGTTTCTCAATGAGACGGAATAAGCATACTTTCTACGAAGTTCTTCTCAAACGCCACACCTCCCAGCCAGCGATAGAGCGTGAGGAATGGCTCGCAGTCGTCAACAAAGATGCAGATCTTGTTGAAGGTACTGGAGATCAATCCAAGATCTCAGCTCAGCAGGAAAAGATCTGGCGATTGAGTTCTCATCCCGAAGGAACACCGATCTATTTTGATAAAGGAACAGTATTTATTCGGGAAGACGATAGCGTCACTATCGAGAAGTTGGTCGATCTAGCCAAGGTGCTTCAAGCTTCAGTCGTTGGTGAGGACGGCACCATCTTTTTTGATATGGCTTCTGAGGGCATCCATACTGCGACCTCGCCCGGAGGGAGCGAATTTGAACGGCGGTTCACTCCAGCGCTGAAACGCGTGATTCTTGATGATGAGCGGATTCGTCGCCGGCAAGCAGCAATCGGATTTCTATGCAGTCTTGTACTGCCAATCTATACGGCCTGGGTGTACTCGACAGGTCAGAATCCTGGAATTTTTTATTTTTGGACATTCCTTTCACTGATCCTCACTGCGCTGACGGCTGCGGCGCTCTGGCGGCCAAAATACGTTCTGGAATTTCGCGATGGGGGAGATTGTGTGGCCTATCTTGCAAATACGAAGAGCACTGATGATGATCGGGTGACGAAACGCTTTTCGCGTTCGGAGCTCGACCCGATTGAATTGATCTGGTTTGCATTGGAGTACCCAGCAAAGCGTATCACGGAGTATCAGGTTCGCAGCGCAAGAAACCCCTGGTTGGTATTTTGGGCAGGACGCAAAAAGGAGAAAGGACAAGCGATACTAAAGGAACTCGGGGCCAAATTGCGGGTAAGCGTCACCGATATGAGCGCCGCCAGTGCCGCGACGAATGTGCCAAAGAAGTATCAGGTGTAGGCGGAGATTGGAGCTAGGTGAGAAAATTGCAGATTCTCGAAACTTTTGCTCAGTACATTAATCCGTTGAGTATAGAGATAATAAATGATTTAAGAGAGTAGTCTTAGCGGGAATCGATTTGAGCGTAATACTCGGAATTAATGCCTTTCATGCGGGAGCCTCGGCGGCCGTTGTCGTCGACGGTGTTCCTGTGGCTGCTGTTGCAGAGGAGCGCCTCAACCGGGTGAAGTATTACGCCCGTTTCCCAGCTCAGGCAATTCAGTTCTGTTTGCAGGCGGCTGGCCTCGAGTTTAAGGATATCGACTACGTCGCGGTTGGCCGGGATGCGAGCTGTAACAGAGACCAGAAATTGCTTTATGCCGCCACTCACCCGAGTGAGTGGGGGAAGCTCGTCCGACTCAAGTTAAATTCCGATCACCGCTCACTTCGCAGTGTTGAAGAGTTGATATGTGATGAGTGTGGAGCCAGCAAAGAGAGTTTGCGCTTCGAGACAATAAACGTTGAGCATCACCTTGCTCATATCGCTAGTTCTTATTTTGTATCTCCATGGGATGACTGTGCTGGATTTTCGGTCGATGGCTCCGGAGATTTCGTCACTTGCATGTTTGCGCATTGCAAAGGCAAGGAAATCGAAGTGCTCAAGCGCATCTATATGCCGCATTCCCTCGGCATTCTCTACAACGCCTTTGGACATTTGATTGGCTACAAGAATTACGGCGACGAAGGAAAAGTAATGGGCCTTGCGCCGCTAGGCACTGAGGCCTTTGTCGAGCGAATGAAAGATAAAGTCGAATGCACTGACGATGGTTTTTATCTGAATTCGAAATATTTCCTGGCATTTGGAGCTGAGCAAGATGATTTAAGCATCACTGAAGAAGGGCAGATGTTGATTGAGCCGCACTATACGCAAGCTTTGGTGGATCAATTTGGTCCGCCTCGGGAGCCGGGGAGCGACTTCACTCAGCGCGATATGGATCTTGCCTTCGCCGTGCAGAACACATTTGAGACGGCATATCTTCACCTGCTTCGCTTGCTGCACTCAAAGGTCCCGAGTGAGCGGGTTGCGATTGCTGGTGGCTGTGCGCTTAACAGCGTGGCAAATGGGAAAATATTTACCGATACGCCTTTTTCCGAAACCTGCATTATGCCAGCAGCAGGCGACGATGGTCTTTCAGTTGGTGCTGCCCTGTATGTGAGCAATGCTGTCTTGAAAGAGGAAAAGCGCTTTGTAATGGAGAACGCTTATCTCGGACCGGAGTATCGAGAATCAGAACTCCAAGCTGCGCTCGATGAACTCGATGTAGACTATACCCGTTACGATCCGGATGAATTGGTGGAGGCGATTAGCGATCACCTGGTGGCCGGGGACGTGATTGGTTGGTTTCAGGGTAAGATGGAGTGGGGTCCACGAGCATTAGGCAATCGTTCGATATTAGCTCATCCAGGGCTCCCCGATATGAAAGCAACGCTCAACGCTCGGATAAAGGGGCGTGAGTGGTTTCGACCTTTCGCTCCGGCGATTCTCGCTGAGCGACAAACGGATGTCTTTGAGCAGGCGCATCCTTCGCCCTTTATGCTGCACGTCTACAAGATTCGGCCTGAATGGCGAGAGCGACTTCCCGCAGTAAACCACGTCGATAACACGGGACGCCTGCAAAGCGTCACGCGCAGAGAGAACGCATTGTATTACGATCTGATTGCTGCCTTTGATAAAAAGACCGGTATCCCGATTGTGCTCAATACCAGTTTTAATGAAAATGAGCCGATTGTCTGTCGGCCAAAAGAAGCGATTGATTGCTATCTACGGACTAAGATGGATGTGCTCGCGCTTGGTCCTTTCGTTTGTAGAAAAAAGTGATGACTATGCTTGACGCAACTCGTTGAGCATCTCGCGAACTCGCGCCTCTAACTCCGCAACTATTTCTTCACTATTCTTTCCCTCTCGGGAGAGCGGCTCGGAGATCTGGGCTCGGATATGCACACCGAAGGGGAGGGGGCCATAGCGGTAGCACTGGAGTTTCCAAGAACCATCTATTGCAACCGGGATCACTTCAGCATCGGGGGCGTGCTTGAGTAGCATTGCGATTCCCGAGGGGCGAAACGATTTCATCACACCGTTTCTGGCCCGTGTACCCTCAGGGAAGATTACAATGCCGAATTTTTTCTCAGCAGCGAGTTTTGCCAGTCGTTTTATTTCTGGGAGCGCTTGTCGAGGATTCGTCCGATCGATAAGCGCTGAGTGATCTTTTCTAAGATTTATCGATACTCCTGGTATCCATTTTGCAAGTTCCTTTTTCGAAATAAAGCGCGGTCGAGCCTCCATAAAGGTGCAGTAGAGAAGTGGAATATCAAACATCGATTGATGGTTGGAAACGAGGATGTAAGCCTTTTCTGGATCGATCGGGAACTGCCCCCGAACGCTCACACGTGTTCCCAACAGCCTTAAGCTCTTCAACATCGCCGTGTTGAACAGGTCTCGCACCGGTCCAAGTGCGCGCTCTCCAAACGGGCTCGCCAGACGCAGTAGTACATCGGCGATGAGCAGTGAGCTAAGAAACACCAGAATGTACGGGAGAAACAGTAGCCAACTGAGTAAAGACTTTGGCGGGAGTTTTGGATCTGCAGGAGAACCGGCAGTCTGCGGTTCGGCGCTTTGTTTGTTTTCCATCAACTTCTGGGAGCTTGTTGGTTTTTAGTAGCAGCACGTTTGGCCCATGCCCGTAAAAGGGTACTTACTCTAGGAGCGGCTACTTGTGCCAGCGGAATATACCGCTCTGTTTGGCTTATAAACTGTGCAAAGGTTTCACTGTCAGGATCTGCGAGATGAAAATGTCTGGCCCGATCGAGTTGGATAGCACAGGCAATCTGTATGGCTTCTACAGACTGTGATGCGAGTTCTGCGAGAGGGAGGCGTGCTGACCGTACGAGGTCTTGGACTTCGGATGGCATCGGCAGATCAGCGGGATCCAGATCGGCCTCGCTGACCACGGCTATCATCGCGGCAGCAAGCTGGGTAGATGTGGTATATCCGCACTCTTTAGTAAGGATATATACAACTCTCGCCGGTCGAGGATTGTAGTTTACTCCTTCTTCTCTTTTAAAATCTTGTTCGAGCAATCCACCATTTTCAATGGCAATCTCAAAGGCTGCATGGAGTAATGCCCTATCGTCCTCATCCGTCAGCCTTTGGATGAAGGAATCTAACTGCTGGGAATGTTTGCGAATAAGCATAAGTTGGACTATCGCGAATTGGAAACTTGCAAATTAGAAAAAACCGTGTAAATTACTCGCTTAATTAGCGCTCGCAAGATTGTATGCACTTTTCTCTACGCTAATTCGTCTTTTGTGGATAGCAAGAGCATCCTATAATAGGCGCTCCCCCGTTAGCTGATGTCTGGTAGCTGATGTAGGGGGCTGATATGGAGGTCTCGTGAAAGGGCTTTTTACAACAATACTTTGCACAGCTTTATTCGCAATCGCGACGCTTGATGCTCGAGCCGATTATATTCAGCCGAGTGACGTAGAGGTTCGCACCGAACGATACCAACCAGAGAATTCTGACTTCTCCATCGGCACCTATCACTACAAGGTTGCTTGGCAAGGCGTTTCGGTCGGGAATGCTGAAATCGATGTGCAAAGTAGCTCACGTGATTCTCGTCCGCATTATCATGTGAGAGCAACCGCTAAGACCGGAAAAGTCATCAGCTTGTTCTATCGTATGCGTCACATCAGTGAGAGCCTGTTTGAAGCGGAGTCGATGAAGCCGGTGAAGTTTGTTTCCGTGCAGAAAGAACGCCGCAAGGAAAAGGTGCGAGAAGTTACCTTTGAGAATGACGGGCGAATAGTCTCGAAGCGCTCGAGAGATGGCGAGTATCGTGATTCAATCGAATTTCAAAGTGACAATCTGACTCTCGATCCGATTTCAGCAGCTTTTGTTGCGAGAGGATTGCCGATGGACTTAGGGACTACTGCTGAGTTTGATGTCTTCAACGGCAAACATCGTTATTTGATTTCGTTTTTAGTAGAAGAGCGAAAGGTGATCGAGGTCGGTGACCGCTCATATGATGCCTACCGAGTTGTGCCGAGCGTAAAAAAGCTCACTGATACGGAAGGCGAGAAGCGACTAAAATCCGCCGATATCTGGATTACCGCTGATGAAGCTCGCGATGTGGTACTCGTCGAGAGCAAGGTGCTGGTAGGCAGTGTGACCGCTTCCCTAGAGAAGTTCGAGCCAGTTCGACCGAATGCGAGAATGCAGGCCAAACTCGCTCGCTAAGGCGATTTTACCTGTGACTCCAGTAAGCTGGCATTGTGGCGGCTGGAGGTGTGCCCCATACATCCTCTCATCCCTCGTTTAAGCGGATTCTTCTGCGACCTTTTCTGACCAACGATACTCTTATACTACAGAGGCCGGCTGCTTTGGGTTATCGTTTTCTAGCCGTATCGGTTCTCATCTTGCATTACTCTGTTGGTTCTGATCTTCAGCAGCTGGCTGTCAGGAGAGGTAAAAAGATGTCTGTGAACACTACCACCTATCACATTCCCCCTTTGGTCGAATACGATGTTGAGACTGCCATTCTTGAAGTGGCTGAACTCTCTCAACTCATCGAGGCTATTGCTCAACTCGGTGGGCCACTAGAACTTATACTGCAAGAGAGCTGCTCAGAAAGTATGCAGTAGCATTTTTCTCTCGCTTCCATCTTCCGTCATTTATTGAATAAGGCGAAAGGACTGCACCTGTGCGGTAGCTTCAGGCTGCATTGGGTAGAGACGCTGAAACCTTTGGTCAGCATTCATCTGTCGCAAGAGTCCAGGCCTCATGCACACCACATAGGACGCTTTAAAGTGTTTCGTCAAAACCGTGTAGGGATCGCGGAGTTGGCCATGCACAAGTAGATTTCTCAACTTATAATTCTCTGGTGTCACATTCCTGTAGAGGCGGGGGTCGAGTAAATCAATGAAGCGCACGTCGGGCCGGTACTGTAAGAGGTACGGTCCAGTGTTAAACGTACAATTAAAGACCAGCGTTCCGCTCGCTTCATCAGGAAGCGCTTGGACTGCCTGTATCGCCGCACGTCTTCCTGGGTGTACCGAAGGGCTTGCCGTGCTGAAGTAGGATCTGAGAAAGGGAGCTGATTGTACACCCAAGAAAATCACAAACCCAATAGCGAGCCATCTACGGGTCCCCGGCGAATATCTCGCAAGCTGCATCGAGGCGATAAGCGCGGTTAGGGGGATCAGGTATTCAATTCCCCGCGGGTTCAGTACGGTCGCAGCGGCAAAAACGGAAGCACTGAGACCCCAGAGGACTACTGCCTGCTCGGACGACCCTTTTCGCTTGAACACGACAATGCCGCTCGATATCAAGGCCAGGATGAGCGAGGCGCTCAACAGTGGGGAGCGCTTGAGCAGCGTAAGGGCCGGAACTCTTCGAAGCTCCGCACCAACCGGCGCGGCTGGATCTTGAGTCTCGAAGGCAAACCGCAGATGCTCCCAACCGATTAGCAAATGCTCAGGAAAGTAGGGATTGGCAAGCGTGCCGATGAGCAAACCGGCGATACCAAATAATGCCGCTTTTCTCAATTCTCGATCAGTTTCTCCTCGAAGGATGTACGAACCGAATAGGTGAATAGCAAGGATCAGCAACGGAAGATGAATCGCATGATAGGCCAGGGCATAGAGTAGCGCGCCTAGCAAGGCAAGCCACGGCAGGCGCCGAGCTAAGCCAAGCAAGAGTACGACAAACAGCAGGACTGCCAGTACATGCGGGCGGACCAAAAAAATTCGCCGGACAAAGAATGGGTCTAGTGTCAGAAAGGCTACGGAAAGCAAGGCTGCCAATGCCGCTGAAACGTACGTCTTGCAAAGAAAATAGAGCGCGACGACCAAAGAAACTGCCAGGAGTATGGCATACAATCGCACGGCTGATTCTTCACCAATAGCATATGCTGCTGTGCTTCCAACGTGAAACAGAAACTCTTTATCCGGAAAAACTCGATTCCACTGGAGGCCGCTTACTTGTGGGAGTTCTTTGATCAACCCCTGCTCAAGTGTCAGACGGCTGAGCGCGAAGTGGTAGAATTGATCTGAGTCAGGGTAGGGAAAGCGGAGTTGATACTGCAATCCGATAGTAGCAGTAACGCAGATGGCAAGCGCGATCCAAATGAATCGGTGGTTTGCCATAGGGCCTACTTTATCTCTCGTAGCACGAAGGAATCTTTCCGTGGATTGATACTCTCAATCTGCACCCGTACTTTATCTCCAAGTTGAGGGGAGGATCCAGAGGCGGTATGCATAAAGAAGAGGGAGTAGAGGTGTTCGATTTCTACCAAGGGCCGTGGGCCATCGTTCTTCATTACGATAGCATCAAGCTCTTTGATGTTTTCCTGAACCAGATACTGGAGTAGCCAATATCGTGTGCGTTCACGTTGTATTTGAAATGCTTCATCGAGCCCTTGCTCAATTTGACCAAGGACCTCTTCAATTGCCCCTTCGTCGTACGGGAGTGGAGTGCCATCGATATGGGCTGCAAGCTGACGCTGGTTGACTAGGTCAAATGCTCGACGAATCGGCGAGGTAATTTGTGCATAGGCCGGTAACCCGAGGCCGAAATGCCATCCAGGTTGAAACTGAAGGGTGCTCCGCTTAAAAAATGATCGTTGAAAGAAGTCGCGAGCCGGACCTGGAGGGATATGATGGCCCTGTTCGCTCAGTTCAACTTCGGGAGCTTCTTGGGCCCGAAAAATAACAGGGATATCATTATCGCGCGCCGTGCAAGCGGCAGTTTCATTCGCTAAGATCATGAACTCACCAATGAGTTGCCGCGACGGGGTGTCTTCCACAGTCGGTTCGAGTAGTGTTACAACGCCATCGACGACAGAGGGAGATTTATCACGACGGGTAAATTGGGTGGCACCGGACTCGACGCGTGAATGTTCGTAGGCTTTGGCAATGTCCCAAAGCTGCATCAGGATGTCGTGATAGGGTGTATCTCTCCCTTCACCATCGCAGAGCATGCGATCTGCCTCATCATAGGTCAGACGCTTGTCGATATGCACGGTTGTGCGCTGCACTTCTCGCTTAACAATTTTATACTGCTTGTCGAAATCGATGAAAAAACTCATCGCCGCTCGGTCGTGGCCTTCCTTTAGGCTGAGCAGCTCCTCTGAGAGGGATTTTGGCAACATGGGATATTGAATATCAGGACAGTAGATGGAGGTACCGCGACGAAACGCTATTGCTTCGACCTCTGAGTGCCGTTCTACAAGAGCGGCCACGTCACTGATATGCACCCCAACCCGAAAACCGGCTTCCGTTCGTTCAAGAGAGAGTGCATCATCAAAATCACGCGATTCAGCACCGTCGATAGTGAAAACAGCTGCTGCCGTGAACCTGCTGCGATTCGAGGTATCTTGTGGGCTTTGCTCTGCCAAGGCGGCCGCAGCATCAAGTTCAGCCTGAGTGAATCGTATTGGTCGGCCAAGTCGAATGGGGGTCAAATGCTGATGCGGAGTAAAGTGCCCCAAATCAACTAAGATGCGAAAAGCGCGTTCGGCACCTTGTGCCGGGTAGGAGCGTTTGGCCCGTTTTACTACTTCTTCAAGCATCTCAGTCGTTTGTTTCGCCTGGTCGGCGCTTTTCCCAAGTACTGCCAATTGCTCAATTGGTTCGAGAGTAGCGGGGTCAGGAGGAGTTTTGTTTAGCAGGCCCTCGACGATCGAAGTGATGAGTTTTTCCTGCTTTTCACGTTTCTCCTGTTCAACTTTACGCTGTATCCGAAGCTCTTCGACTGCGGTAGCCGAGCGCGGCTCAAAACTTCCATTTTTCTTTCTTTTAAAGAATATTTGATCAGAGACAATACATAACCGTGTTGCAAGGCGCGTCTCGAGTTCGTCCTTCTCGAAGGCAATCTCCGTGATATCTTTAATAGTGACTTCTTTCTTTTGTTCGCGAAGAAGCTCCCAGATTTCTTCGAGTGCAATTGTGGTGCTTGCAACTTGAGCTTCCTCACAGAGCGCATTTAAGAACTTTGCTTTCTCAGATGTGGTTTGCGCGGCTTCAGGAACTGCGCCAGGAAACAGGTAGAGACGATCGGCGCTCAGCTCCAGCTCAGTGCCGTCTTGGTTCACCAAAACCCATTTGTTTTTCTTCTCGAGAAGGACTACCGCGAGACGCGACTTGCCATGTTGCTGATATTCAACGACTCGACCTGGAGTTATTCTGTTGTCGGTTGATGGGCGAACTGGGCGCACAAGTTGACTTCTTTGTTCTTAGTCTTCATCACGAAGGTCGATTTGAAACGGGTCGGGCAAGTCAGTCTGTGTGCTTTCTTCGTCCACTTGTTGATGGGCAAGTGACTGATGAGTACTGGCATCAATTTTCTTTTTCTTATCCGATTGCGTGTCTTGGCGTGCTTTCTGAATTGCCGCTTTGACTCTCTGCGCCCGAAAGCGACCAGATTGAGTCGGTCCAGCTTCATCGGCACTGATGTATTCGTCGCCTTCATCTCCGCCGACATGACGAGCACTCGAGCTACGCTTGACGGTTTCAAAAATGAAAGCAATTGCGACAATTGCTACCAGACCGATAATTATTTCACTCACGTTACAAGCCTCCTCCCGGATCCATTGCCAGCCCTGGATTACGAGTACTATCTCAACAGTACTCGATTGTCAGCGCCTGCCTAGCTGTAGTAACAACGGCTGTGGGCATGAATTCCCTTAGCTCTTCATGTTAGTAAAGATGCTAGGGCCTGGCAATATACGAGAAATTTTCGATTTTTTGCTATTTCTCGATGCAGCTGCCCTCATAGGCAACGGAAACACCGCTTCCAAGGGAATAACAAGCATTTGCATAGGTTTTGCCATCGCAACCGCATACCTCGTTTTGCTCGTCAGGGCAGTCTGTGGGCTGTACACGACATTCTCCGGTAGCATCAAAACCACCGCAACTAGCGCCAAAATCGCAAAACATTCCCTTGGGGCAGCGAAATTGCATTCCACCGCCGCACTCCAGAATGGTGGGCCGGTTGTCACCTGGACAAGCGGTCAAAAAGCTTACTAAAAACATAATCAATAGTGCTTTAAACTTCATTGCCCCATCTTGCCGTCCTGCTGCTGAGCAGGCAAGTTTTGAAGTCGTTCGCTGAGCGCCTCAAAGGCAGAGACCTCGCGCTCTTCTACCGCGGCTTCGATCGCCTTTGCTTCCTCAAGAAAGCAAGTGAGGGATTCGTGGCATTTCTGATAGAGGTCGGCAAACAAGTCTAGTCGATCGAGATAGATTGTTTGAGCCAGTACTACTGCATTGTTCCAGCGGCTCACCGAGGTTTTGTAGCGTTTCGTGCGAAGTTCATTTGCCTGCTCGTTCCAACGACTTCCCGCAGACTCAAATAACGCTTTGCGCTCTCGAAGCAATTCTTCCAGCGGCATTTTCTTCTCAGCTGCGCTTTTGTAGAACTCTTTTAGTTCTTCGGAGAGCGCGTGAATAAATGCAGCATAGCGCTGCTCGTCGTACCAGCGGTCTCTTGCAGTTTGCGCCAATTCAGAATCGACCCCGTAGTTTTTCTCGAAATAAGAAATCGCACCAATTGCCCCGACGAGGTTCGCCATTGTTTCATTAAAGGTCGCGTCTCCCGGAATCCAAATAGTGTTGTGTAGAATTTCATGAATGACCGTGTTTACCAACGAGACCTTATCAAAGTTCTTCATGGTCGAGAGTAGGGGGTCGTTGAACCAGCCGAGCGTGCTAAAGGCGACACTCGGTCTTAGAAAAATATCAAAGCCATTTTCCTTTAGTTCTCGAGCTTCTTCGAGGCCGTCTTCTTTCTCGAAGAAGCCCTTGTAGGGAACACTCCCGACAATCGGAAACCACCAGGTCGTAAAGCTTAACGAGTCTTTTGGTGACGCGCTGAGTACCCATACCAGCACGTCTCTGTCGATTTCCGAGTATTGGGTAAAGCTTCCTTTTGGCTTCAGTCCAAGTTCTTTGGCAAATATTCGAGCAGCAACCACCTCTTGCAGGGTTTCACGAAGGGCTGGGTCCGTCTCCGGCTTCTCCAGTAGCTCCTGAATGTCCTGCCGCCGCAGCAATATGCCAGCTTCCTCCCAGCCGGCGCGAATCACATAGAGTGGCGAGCAACTGACGAGGCTACACAGCAAAAGTGCAACGACGGCTATTTGTAGTTTTCTTATGCCAGACATCATACTAGCTGCAGGCGCGCCTCTTCTGAGCCTAGCTTGCAGTTCGACCTTCTGCTGCTGTCGGAGGAAGCGGGTCCGCTACCGTTTGTAGCGCCTCGGGAATAGTTCCAAGCGCTACTGCCAATGCCGGTCGTAGAAGTGGATCGAAGACATCAATACCGAGCAGGGTAGCCGCTACCACTTCGCCGTTTACGTCGTGACCTGACTCGTTCGGATGAAGCCCTTCAGGAATGTTAAGCAAGCGACAATCAAACACGTTACAAGAGTTTCTATAGGCTTTATCGATATCTGCGAGCCGGAGGTCGTTGATGACCGCACGAGACTTGAGGGCCCTATTGTAAGTTTCGATAAAGGGAATCAATCCGGTGCGTTCACAGCAGACGGGGCTGATCGAAGCCAACACCACCGTCGCACCAGATGCTCGACCGACATTAATCATCGTTTGTAGAGCGCGGGTATAGTCTCCCTCAGGGATTGCCAGAAACCCATCATTGCTTCCCCCGGAGATGATAACGATATCAGGTCTCTGAGCTGGAACGGTTTCTGCGAATCGAAACACCCCTTGCTCAGTTAAAACTTCACCAGGGTTACCAAAATTACTTACGGGAATACCTAAAAAGAATTCTAGACGGAGAGGGTATCCGGCTTCTCTGGTCGGACTCTCGACTTCAAAGACGCTCATGCCGGGGAAAATAAAATCACCAGTTCCGCGAGTAAGGCTGTCGCCAAATGCAATGATCGTCAAGACCCCATCACCGTTTGAATCAAACAAGAGCGACTGAGAAAGATCGACTTCGATCTCTTCTTCCATCGGCTCCTCCTCCATTTCCTCTTCGCCTGCATCATCTTCCATGACTTCGGTTTCACTTTCCGAGCCACTTTCAGCTGCATTCGAAGTCGTTGAAGGATCCGTATCTTCAAACGCTTGTTCAACTATCTCGGACTGAGCGCCCGCATAGTGTAGCAATGATGGCGTGGTCAAAAAGACTCCAGCGAAAAGAGTACAACCGAGAATCGCGACGAACGTCGAGCGAGAGTTTGCAAACGCGTGCCCGTTAATCATTGTAGGATTTCCCTAAATTACAAAGTTAATTGCTATTAAGATTTCGACCGTAGTTGGAATTCTGCTTTCTGACGGATCGAGTTGAGAGATGGTAATGCGGTCCACGAAGGATGTCTAATCGATCCGCGAGATTCTGTTAATTGATGCACTTTTTTGCTCGACTTTTCCCAGATGAACAACTCGTAGCGACCGCTTCCAGGCACAACCTCGCCCGAAAAAATTAGCTTGTTTCCTTCATCCATCCATTCGGCATCGTATTCGCGACCAGGACGTTGCACTAATGGCAGAATGCGGTCCATGCCTTTCTGAAATGCCCAGAGATCGATTTCGGTGCCAGTGCCATAGGAGAGCACGACAATCGAGCCCGAAGGGTGCCAACTTGCTCGACAAAAGCCGCTGATACCTTTGGTCAGCAACTTGCTTTTAGCCGAATTGAAATCGTAGAGCACTAAGTCCCAGCCTGGCCAAAACTCGTTCGTCGAGTAAATCAACTCGGTTCCCCGGGGTGACCAACGGGCAACCGTATTAGCTCGATTGGTTTTGGTGATTGCGCGTGGGTAGCTGCCATCTGCCCCCATCACATACAAGCTCTTTCCAGACCCTCCATGGGTGCTGTGGAAGACAATATACGCACCATCGGGGGACCAGTCGGGCGAGTAAGAATCCCCTTCGAGGTTCGTCACTTGCACGGGTTCTGTATCGTCCTCCCCGGCGAGATAAATCTGAGACTGCCCACTTCGGTCTGAGGCAAATGCAAGCCAGCGTCCATCTGGAGACCAACGAGGTTGTTGGTCGTCAGATGGTCCAGTGACAAACGGGTATACGGTCAGGGTACCAAAATCGAGTACATAGATATCTTCGTTTGTACCGCGACTATACGTGAAGGCAATGCGTCCAGACTTCTGCTTGAAGTAAAGAAGGCGAAACTCGTTGTTGTCAGAGAACTCAGTCCCTGCACCCTGGGCCAATGCGGTTGTAGCCTCGGTAGTGTTTAAGACCGCAAGGCACACAAGAATCGCGGCCGAGACAGCAAGCAACCTAGCGATCACGGCACGCAATATTCCAATGTGGCGCAGCATGGTTGTTTCCCAATTTAGGGGTTGTTACGCAGCAGACCCTTCATAGCAAACAGCCCGATGATATAGGCAGCGGTAGCGATAACGAGCGCCGCCTGAAATCCACCAAGCACTGCAATGAACACAGTTGATGCTGAGCCGATGACCGTCCAATAGCCGTTCATGCCCCAGGCCCAAGCGGTAATCTTCTGTCGCTGCTCTTCATCCGTTGTTGTGTCATTAATGAGTCTCAGTCCGAGTGGAAAGGGCATACCCATGACAAATCCGAGTGGGAATAGGAGTGCCGATGCAATCGCTACCCTGGCAGCAAAGCCTGCCGAGAGAAAGGAAGAGAACACGACAGGCGCCAACAAGGTTTCAATAACCAATAGAGCAACCAAAGTGGCCACCACTCTCGTCAATGCCCTGCCTGGGCGATTTCCAGCGATAGCGCCGCTGGCGATACTACCCAGGCCGGCGCCACATAAGAGCACAACGAGAACCGTCGTAATCGAATAGGCTGGATTTCCG
>CBDUGV010000046.1:0-20222 GCA_965366815.1 uncultured Bdellovibrionales bacterium
CCTACGGTAATTGCGCCACTGCTTAGGCGGATCAATGTAACCAACCGCATTAGAACCATACTCCACTGGGAAGGCGTGCTAATTGATCCGATCGGTGTCTTTATCGCAGTTCTCTGTTTTGAGTGGGTCGCTACTCTGGGGGGCACTGCGGCGGTCGCTAATTTCGCTCTACGAGTTGCGGTTGGGTTTAGCTTCGGCGTTCTGGGTGGTCTTGGCACCTACTACGCAGTGAAACGTCGTTATGTTCCCGAACATATGATTAATGTCTTTGCGGTTGCCTGTGCGGTACTCGTATTTGGCGTTGCCGAATCCATCCTTTCTGAATCAGGATTACTCGCGGTTACCATTGCCGGTTTCCTTCTTGGTTTTAAGAAGCCGGTGCGATTGGCACAGATTCGCGAGTTTAAAGAACAGATAACGGAACTGTTGATTGGTACCCTATTTATCTTGCTTGCTGCACGCCTGAGTCCAGAGCAATTCATTAGCTTTGGTCAAAAAGGGTTGATGATTGTCGCAGTGGTAATGTTTGTCGTTCGTCCGCTCAACATACTGATTTGTTCGGCCGGGCTTGGACTGGCCTGGCGCGAGAAATTATTTCTCAGCTGGGTTGCGCCACGCGGTATTGTCGCTGCATCAATGGCGTCACTCTTTGTGTTAAGCGGGAAGCTCGACGGTTCGACTCCAGATGATCGCTTTATTGAAACATTTGTTTATTCGGTCATTTCCGCGACTATTATTCTACAAGGGTTTACCGCTGGGTGGCTTGCTCGCTTGCTTGGATTGTATCAGCCAGAGCGCAAAGGTTGGGTGATCGTCGGGGCGCATTCAATGGGCCGGGCGATTGCGAAATTCGTCACTGAGGCGGTTGGTGCCCAAGTTCTGATAATTGACTCGAATCTCACAGCTATTTCACAGGCAAAAGAAGAAGGTTTTCTTGCAATCTACGGTGATGCTCGAAACCCAGAGACGCTCGACCTCGATGAAATCCTTGGGGTGTATTCTGTTGGAAATCTGTTAGCTCTGACTGACAATGAAGATTTAAATACCCTGGTCTGTCAGCGTTGGGCTGAGGAATTGGACAAGACTCGCCTATTTCGCTGGGGTCGAATCAGTGCGTCGGCGAAATCAACAACAGACGCTGGGATTCTCATCTGGTCCGATCTCCCTAAACCTTCGCTGCTAAGCGATGCTCTGACATCGAGCGCAATTCGGGTCGTCGAGCAAGATGGCTACGAAGAAGATCTGGCTGATATCAAGACGGCAGTAGCTGGTGTCGTTGGCGATAGAATAATTCTCGAACCGAGTTCCCACCCCGATCTGGATTTAAGCGAGCTAGGTAAGACGCTCTATCTGGAACAGGAAATAGAATTTAGTGAGTTCGAAGAATCAGATTCCGTCCGAACCTAGGTCCCCGGCTACAAATAAGCAGCAAAATAGTCAATAATCCTCTGGTTTTATATGCACCACTCTCTGGTTCAATGCGCATGTAGTTAATGTGTAGTAGGCGAACATACTGTTTGTCATACAGTAACGGGTTTTTGGCGTGGTCAGTTTTGGCTCTCGCCGTTTTTGGGTTTAATTACATGCAAAAGGGTTCTACTGGTATACCTACCAGGCGGACTCGAACCGCGATTCTGCTTGCGGCGGTATTGGCAGTATGGGGATTCGGGTTTTACGCGTATCAAGAAGCAAAGTCGCCGACCGTCGAATGGCATTCGACCACCGCACGAGTAATTCTTTCGACGATTCAAACAGCAGCGGGGAATACCTATCTGCCACGTGTCTTCTTCGAGTATGAGGTTGATGGCGAACGGTTCGTTGGTGATGGCGCATCACTCAATCTGTTTGCAAATGGCAATAAGACCTATGCCGAAGAAGCTGTCACTCGTTTTCCACTCGATCACCGCTTCACCATCTTCTTCAATCCCAAACAACCGTCCCAAGCATCCCTGCGGCGCATCCTTGTGCGCACGACGGAGCGACAAATACTCTCAAGCATTCTCCTTATTATGGGCTCTCTCCTCGGGCTCACTTTGTGTATGCAACTCGCACGCAAGGTCACTGGGCCGAGAAGCTCAGGCTGCACGAGAGTAGTCATTGATGATGTCACCGGTGAGGTAGATCCAATAGCTTGGAGTGAGAACCTAACCGATGTTCAGCCCAGCAACCGAAATGGCAGCGGCAGAAAGAACGGTAAATCGACAAGGACTTCTGGGGTTCATACCTAACTCACCTCACCGGAGTTGGTGCGGTAAAATCAATCCCGTTTTCGGCCGGGCGTAGTCGCAACAACTCAGAGAAAATCGATTTCTTTTCGAGCCCTTCAATTGTAAAAAGACTGAATTCATCGATCTGGGTGCCAAAGCGAGCGGTGTCTTGCAACCCGAGATCTATTCCGGCGTTTGGCGAGAGTTGATGCTGTTCGACCACCGGAGTTCTCCCTGGTGGATACACCGTCAGGGTGAATGTCTCGGTGCTGTCGCTGATATTGGTAAGTTTGAGCCAGTTAAACATGCCCAGATAGAGATTGTAAGATCCAAAAATACTCGACGGGAGGCTCTCTCGTAGCGAAGAACCATACATCGCTTGGATACCTCCCGTGCTTGCGTCGCGAAAGTAGAACATACTTTGTCCCACGACTGCATTGGGTTTATCGGCTGAGATTTCAACGATTCCCGATTGTCCGGCAGCAAGGAATGCTCCGGCGTTGAAGTGCTGCTGTGCATAGGCACCGAGATCCGCTTGCTGAGCATTGAGCAAGGTGCCTGTATTGTCAAAGAACGAGAGCGACACTCGCACAGTCTCATTGCGAGTATTGATCAATTCCAACCAGTTGGCAGCACCTCCTCCAACCGAGATAGGCGCGTGCTGTTTTTCTCCATTGCCATCCTTTGCGAGCAGTACAAATGCAAAGTCGTAGTTCGTTGGTGCAAAGCCAGCTGGTACATTCCCACCGTATCTACTGAGTAGCGCAAAATAGGGAGCGATGGGATCTGCTGGAAGCACGCGAATGAGACCAACTGTATTCGGTCCCGGATTAATATGTCCGGCGCCGAGATCGCTTCTACCAAATGGCGGTACGGTAATCGTTTGGGTGTCGAGTAGTTGTCCGCTTTGGTTGTATTTTTCAATTGTGAAGGCTTTCGATGATTTCGAGCTTAAATTTGCGACGCTCAACCATTGTGCAACGAGCGAATTGGCGTCTGCTGGGTCAAGACTTGGTTGAAAGGTATTAAAGGCTACTGATGATTTTCCGTACAAGGGCCGTGTGAAAGGAACGCCAAAAGCAAATTCGTATCCGCTAAAGCCATCCGGACGATAAAAGAACAATCGACCGTCAAGATCTCCGCTGCGATCTTCCGGGAACTCGATGCTTACAATGCCATAGGCATTCGTTTCAAAACCGGGAACTCCGTTCAGAACAACATCTCGCTGGGCTCGGGCGGCGATGGTGAGTCCCATGGTATGAACTTCTTGTCCGAAAATATTGTAGAGTCGCAAGGTAACGGGTAAGTCCTCGAAGCTCGTATTTATCAGCTCGAGAACGTTGATCATATTGAGAAACCCATTCCAAAGGGATCGAATCGGTGACTTCAACTCGTCGGGATAGCTCCCACGATCGTCAAAATTACTACCGGCCCTAGCTTCGTCAGCATCGCAGACACCGTCACCATCTCCATCAGGTCCACAGGTGCCATCAGCAACTTCACTAAAGGTTCTCCCCAGCAGTAGCGCTGCGTTGACCAGAAGTGGATCACTTTCCCTGTTGGCTACAATGTGCAAATTATTCTTCACAGCAGTTGGTTGATAAACGCCATAGGGAACATTGTTGAGCTGATACTGCCCAGCTGCATTCGTATTCGTTGCATTCGAGCCTATTTTTACCAAGGCTCCCGATATTGCCTGACTGGTAGCTGTAGTAACCGCACCACGAACAGTCGCGGTTCTGCCTGATTGATAGATTTGTCCGCGAATCAGGCCTTGTGGTGCCGCGCTGGTGTTCACCTGGATATAGAATTCACCGTTAAACAGCGGATCGATTTCGTCGACATTAAGTGGACAGGTCGCTTGCGATAGGTCTCCTTGCGGGAAGGAGCAGACGACTGGCCCACTGTTTTTGATAGTTCCGCGGCGCATTTCTACCGAGGTGATATTTGCAACGTTGTGCGTACATTGAAAGCTAATCTGAGTTTCATCTGCGTCGAGCACAGCCGTGCAATCGCTCGTCTCGTTTGTCTCGACTGGCGGGAACTGTTGCCACCCCCGTGGCTCAGCTGCAAAATTTTTCGGATCTCGCAAAACCGTCACGGAACCAAACATATCGTCAGTCAGGTGAGGGGTGCAGTAGTATTCGTATCGATTGTTCGCCACTCTGACAGAATTGAGAATAGTTCGGTCAAACAGAACTTCATGAACAAATCCGGTATTCTCAACAGTGGATTGAAATGCTCCATTCGTGCCAAACGGCAGCCCTGAGACTACGTTGTGATTGTCCGTGGTCCAAACCCAGCGTACAGAGTCTCCTTCTCTGATAGTGAGATCCATGGGGACAAACATAAAGTCAACAAGCGTGACAGTATGTACTTCGCCGAACGCCGGAAGAGGGAAAAGACAGGCTGCGATACAAAGTGCTGCGAAAAGTTTTCTCATCAAGTCGAACTACCGCTTTTCTCCGTCTGATAGGGCGTTTTAGATAAAAGGAACATTCACTTGCGAATAGCTTTCTGGGAAAACTGGAGCTGGATTAAATCCGAGCCAGTTGACGAGTCGCGAAAAGACATTTCGAAAATCGATGTCCATATCGATGTAGCGATTATTTCGAAGCTGGGAGTCGGTTGGCGTCGGACCGTAGACACCACCGTTGACGTCTCCGCCAATGACCACCATCGTGCTTCCTTTCGCGTGATCGGTTCCGGCAGATCCGTTTTCAAAGTTGATCCGTCCAAACTCAGTGAAAATACAGATTGCCGTTTGACTCCAGCGCCCCATCGCTTTTAAATCAGTAACAAGTGCGTTCAATGAGAGGTCGATATCTCCTAGGCGGTTCTCATGCCCGCCAACTTGATTTGAGTGCGTATCCCAACCACCGACACCACCATACAGCAATCTTGTCGCAACACTGCTTGATTGGATGAGCATCGCTGAGTCGAGGAAATAGCGACCAACTGTGGAGTTGGGATAGGTGACACTACTGCTGTAGTCATTGATAACTTGCTGAATCGTTGCAACTCCGTCATAGAGCGCTTTTTGTGCGTCTCGAGCCGACTTCTTTCGACCAGTGAGGAGTCTCTCTCGCTGAGAGAGAGCCTCGACGATGGCTCTCCTTTGGGCATTCTCACGAGAGCTCACAAAATCACCATTGATGCCAAAAGAAGAGAGCCGAGACGTAACGATTGGTCTATTAGTCCCTCTATCACTCCTGAAATCAGTTTGCTGTCCTACGCCGATACCAAAGGTATTGAATGGAGTATCTGTTAAATACAGATCCCCGGTTCGACCGACCCAGCCACGTTGATCGTGTGCAGAAGTGGGGTCGATGATTCCCCGACTGAAGTATTCCTGGCTCGTAAAATGCGAACGGTTGCTAACGGGATCACCGCAAGCTTGAATAATCGCGACATCGCCGTCGAGAAACAGCTGATGCAGGCTCGGCATAGCCGGATTTAGACCTATTCCGTTCGCAGTTTGCAAAACATTTCCTGCCGGTATCGCGATGGTGGGACGCCGGTCGTAGTAGGCTGCAACAGTGTACGGAACGGCAAAACTGTTGAGCATGTCATTGCCGCCAAACTGGTTTAGCAACAACAGCGTATTACCTGTTCCACCCATTCCCTGAGCCCAGGCGCTTTGTCCGGTAGTTGCTCCCCATGCGGCAGCACAGCACGCAGTCGCAGAGAGTGCCATTGTTTGCTTTAAGAAATCTCTTCTATTCATTTTTCTCTCCTCTGCTGCTAGTGCGTTACATACTGTTCGTGTTGAGACAGAATCCAGAGTAATCCAGATACTTTTTCGCGAACGTGGGTCGATGACGTTGGGTCAAACTCGCGTTCGAAAGGTTCAAGGCTCGAATTGTAGGCCGTATTCATATAGTTGATGAATTCGGTCCGTTCTTCTTGAGTGATCGGCACATTCAGCATGGCGACGAGGTGATCTACGACTTCCTCTCCGCTTGCGAGTGGGTGCGGGAGACGCAACTCAAAGTCATTTGGGTTGCCTTCTGAGCTATTAAAGTCACTCCGACGGCGAAATACTTCAGTAATATTATTCGCATACTGCGGCGTCCAAGCGAGGAAAAAGTCTGTCTCCGCTGCTTCTTTGTGCTTATTGCCCGGCCATCCGTTTACATCCGGCGGATCCGTGATGCACATACCCATTCCACAGAGCGCACTGTCGAGTCGGTCCAGGCGATAGTGCATGTCGGTTCGCTTGAGGAAACCAACGAGGTACTGAACTGGGTTCTTGATTCTTTGGAATCGAGCATCTGGCGAGAAGAACGCCTCCGATCGAAGTATCGTGCGAAGCAATGGGAGAAGCTCAAAGTTGTTTTCCTTCAATATCTCGGCTAACTGATTCACGACCTGTCGACTTGGGTGATCGTGAACAAAGGCAACGAATATTCTTCTGGCGATAAATTGTGCTGGTTCTGGTCGGCGATCCAGCGTGAGGTTGGTGATATCTTCATAGTTGAAGTTCCCACTGACTTCATACGGCGTTCCACTCCAGAGTGTTTTGACTCCCTGATCGTGACGGTCCTGAACGAAGACTGCAGAAGGAACTCCTCCGACGTTTAGTGTTGTCCAACCAGTAAAGGCACGAGCTGCTTCTTTTACATCTTCGTCAGTGTAGCGGGGATAGCGACCACCCTCTTTAAATGGCTCACCGGTTGAAAAGAGTTCCCAATGCTCACGAGCGTAATTCTCGTCTGGTTGCTCTTTCTGATTGAGATTGTTGTTGAGCCAAACGAGCATTCCGTAATCGACAGTCATGCTCTGAAGTAGGCTGCGGAAGTTGCCAAATGCATGGCTGCGCAGCAGCTGGACATGTTCCCAACAACGCTCTCGTTCCCCAGTGCTACCGTTGATTACTCTGCAGGACGTTGCAAAGAGATCGTGGAGAACGAGCGCCATCTTCTCACGTAATCCATTTGGGGAGTAACGGATGTGATACAACCAAGTTCGGCGCACACCTTCCCATCGGGTAGACGGATTACTCTCTGGGCTACTGTCTCCGTCAATCCAATTCCAAGCTTCTGCATCGATTACCGGCGTATCAACGACTGTGCTCAGTCGGTTCACGGCAGCGCGCAACCCTTCATTGCGAACTCGGTTGCTTTCGGCGAGATTTCCGCCGAATGCTGCCCGATGAACCAAATGCGAAGCTTCGTCCTGGGTTAATAGTTCTCGGTACGGTGCTAACGATTGTGGGTCACCGCGGAAACCGAGTCCTCCGACACCGGTGACACCATTCTGCTGAACGATTGCTGGAATTGACATAATATTACCGATTTGGCCATCGATTCGAGAGAGTACTCGAAGAATTTCACCGCGGTACGCCGCAGTATCGCTATCGGTTGTAGTTTGGATGGAACCAATTTGGTCTGGTGGTAGCATTGCGTGAGCGCCAATATCGATGGTGCCCCCTCCTGACAAAAAGTTTGTGCCACTTGCCACCGCATTGCCAGCTTGATTGAAAGCAGTGAAGTGAATGTCGGCCGGTTGCAGGCTTGAGTCGGCAAGTTTTAACCAGTTCGCCATTCCGACAAAAGTGTTGACCGGTGCACTGATGCTGGCGTTCTTTCCTGCAGCGCTTGCACCGGCTGCCTGGGTTGAGTAGGCCCACTCAACTGGGGAGAGCTGGCCGGTTGCTGTCGGCAAATGTCCATACAGCGTGCTCTGGATGATCAGTTTATCTGTTGGGTCATCACAAATGACACGAGCCGAACCGACGTTGCCGAGTTTGTTCGGATCAATGAGCGAACTCAGATACATATGGCTCTGACCGAATGGGGGAATGGTACGCCGCTCACTGTGGAGCAGGACTCCGAAGCGATCTCGAACTTCAACGGTCACAGCGATAGAGAAGTCGTTGACGTTTGCCATCTCGAGCCAGTTATTGGTGAGGCCATTCCCCATGGTAGAGGCGAGCAGTGGCTCACTCGAGCACGTTCCTGGAAGGGCTCGCAGAGGAAACGCAAAGTTGAAACCACCAAAGGCATTTGGATTATAGCGAATTACTGTTGCATCGTATGAGTGTGAGACATCGGTTGGTCGAATTCGATAGAGTCCAGTGACTTGACCTTCTGTATGGCCGAGTGGAATATCCATTCGGCCGCCAGCGGGTAAGTTGTCGATGTTTACTTGTCGAATTACCGTGCCTGCAATGTCGTAGATATCAACAACTGCATCAAAACCTGTCTTGTCGAAGTTGATGACGCTAAGCCAGTTAAACGTGGTGGCCGATAGGCCCGCTGGGTCAAACGAGTTGTAGATACCAGCGAGAGATCCCACCTGTGGGTTTCGAACTGGTAGGGCATAGGCATACTCGAACGTCTTAAATGAGCCTGGAATTGTTGGTCGATAGAAAGAAGTACGACAGTTGATTTTATCACCAAGAAAAGCTTCTCCGGGGGGAAGTTCTAAATCGTAGATACCAAGGCTATCTACAATGTTGGCAAGTCCATTGAGAATAATGTGTTGAGAGCCTGATGCCTCAATTGTCACGGCCTGTACGGCAAGTTCGACACCGTCGCTTCGCCGCATCCGGAGCGTCATATTGACCGCTTGTGAGTTTCCGTTGTCACATTCAACAACGTTCATTTGACTCAAAAAGCCATTGAAAACTCCTTGAGCGGGAAAGTAAGTTGTTTGGGCCTCTACTGTAGTAGTGGTGGCAAAGATGAACAAAACGCTAATGAGCGTTGTTAGTCGGGCTGGCAGGCGGCACATATATTCTACTCCAAAACTTGAGTCAGTAACTCACACCACCATCGTTGACCCCGCAGTCAGTAGGGCATAGCAGATGCAATAGCCGGGCCAACCCTGAGTGGCATGGTGGAATCAGTGACTATGAGCGAGGTTGAAGTGAGTTGAGGTGGAAATGGAACTGCGTTTGGGTAACGAGGTACCCAATTCATTCAATGTGACTATGGTGCCGTGATCCTTTAGAGAGCGAAAAGATTGCAAGGCAAGCGATCCGATAGATCTTGTTTGGAAGTATCGGCAATAATAAGGAGAGAAAAATTCGAGAGATAGCTATAAGCAGGATTCTGTTATTCGACTTCACTCACAAAGAGTTTCGTCGAACGATAATCATTCGTCTATGCGACACAACCCGAAAACATGCGTAGCGAGCAACTACGATTCTCTATTGCCGAAGCACTAGAGAAACTGCTTTCTATTTGGTCTTGCACTGGCTGAGGTTTACCGAGCCGCCGTAATTACTTACGACGCTGGTGGGCTCTTACCCCACCGTTTCACCCTTACCCGACTTAGCCGAGGCTTCGTCGTGGCGGTTTACTTTCTGTGGCACTGTCTCTGGATCGCTCCAGGCTGTCGTTAACAGCCAACCTGCTCTACAGTGTCCTGACTTTCCTCTCTGTGGTACCGAAGTACTACAAAGCGATTATCCGACTATCTCCCGAGCCGTATTGAGTAACTGGTTTGGTACGGGAAGTAAATATTGTAATGGATCAGGGTGGAATAGTTATTGCAGCTCTCTTATAAGCGCCCGACAGAGCTGTGCAGTAATATATAGTAGAAAGGGAGTCATTGCCGTGAGTAATTATAGGGCGTTAGCCTGTTTCCCTCAGCAATTATACAGGTGGCCGCTGCTGATTTTTGCCCTAATCTTGTTGCCGACTCTCGGGTTCGCCGCTACCCAAGATGATAGGAGTCGCACTGGACTCTGGAATTCGTACTATGGGCATCAGAACATAGTTGAGTGTAGTAATCTCGGACTGGAGGGGAGCGTGCTCCGGTTTGAAGTATTCTCGGCTAATCGCCAACTGCTATTCGCAGAAGATCATTTGCTCAACGGTTCTGCCAGCAAACATATCATTTTAAATAGAGCTGAGCTGCCGATCGATAGTTTCGGTACTGTCGTCGTTACTAATACCGATACTAGCAAGGATGTTTCAGCGTCTATCGTCTGTCACGTGATGATTTATCGATTGAGAGTTGAGGGAACCCGTGTCGCGGTTGTCTATGCATTCTCGACGCCGGTAACTGCTGGTGAAAGCGGCAGGCGATTTGGCTTGGGGAATTCTTACAATCCGAATGGTGCAGGACTTCCGGTTCCCAATTGGTTGTCGCTCGTTAATACTTCCGCCAAACCGCAGAATTTTACTATTCGTCGGTATTCAATTGACGGAATTGCACAGGAAGAGTTTGGCGTTGAAACAATAGCTCCAGGCCAGCGCCGTGATGTACTGATCGGTCGGGCTGACATTTTTGAAGCCAATCAATACGAAGTCATTCCAAGCGATGCGGTCGAGCCGTTCATTGCGTTCTTAACGCGCTACCAGGTAGATCCGGCACTTCCTCCGTTTGCGGTGGCGATAGATTCTGTTCTTGCTTCTGACACGCATCAAGTCGAATTCGCTTCTACCGTTCTGGGAGCAACCAATTGGCTTGAATTGGGAAACATGACGGATCGGCAACAAGAGGTAACAGTTGTGGTACGCGATTTGCTTGGAGTTGCAGTAGGAACTGAACAGGTTTCTCTAGCTCCTTTCGCGCAGCGTCATCTCCATGTCAATGCGCTGCTCGGTGATAATGCCACGGGCTCACTGCATATTGCGAGTAGTCTTAGTACGGGCTTGCTTGCACGGAGCATGCACTATGGCCGCATTCCAGACCTGCCGTTTATTTCCTGGATCTACGTTTCTCAACCTGGGCGGAATCAAACAGCGGGTGAACGTCTGGCTGTGCCGGCAAATACCTTTCTATCTACTGCGAATGTGCATCGCCATATCGAATTCAATGGGGCAGCTTCCACTGCGAATTTTCAAGTGTTTAATCCGAGCGCATCACTCGGTGATCCAGTCCTCCTTTCGTTTGCTGCCTTTTCTACTGTTGATCAAGTAGTCAGCGATCAGCTTGGCGCCAATACACTTGGGGTAAGCGTTCTTCGCTCTGATGACTTATCGACTCGACTCGCGGCGCAAGGATTTCGCTTCTATCTGCGGCCAGATGGGGTTGTTGAATACGTTGCTTCCATTGCGGCAGAGTCTGTGCCCGATGAGCGCACTCAGGCGAGACTTGAACCTCTTGTGACTGGGCTGACCCAACCAGTGGCCCTTACGCATGCAGGTGACGGTTCTGGCCGTTTGTTCATCGTTGAACTCACCGGTCGGATTCTTGTCTACAAGGATGGAGCCCTGCTTCCGACACCTTTTCTCGACTTGAGCGCTCAGCTCAAACTAGAGGGCGAGCACGGATTATTCGCCATTGCCTTTGCCCCAGACTATGCAACAAGTGGCGTGTTCTACGTGCATTACTCCGATCTCAATGGAGACACGACTGTTTCGCGTTTCAGAGTAAGTGCGGGAGATGCCGATCAGGCTGATGCCGCTTCAGAACAGATACTGTTGACTGAACCGCAACCGCATATCTTCCACAATGGGGGAAGCATGGCATTTGGTCCTGATGGAAATCTGTATGTCGCCCTAGGAGATGGTGGCGGGCCTTCGGCAACGGGTCAGGATCTGTCGAACCTATTGGGTGCAATCGTACGGATCGATGTAAGTAACACCGCGTCAGCCAGCTACGCAATCCCTGCAGATAATCCATTTGTTGCGAATTCAGCGGCAAGAGATGAAATTTGGGCCTATGGTTTTCGGAACCCCTGGAAATTCTCCTTTGACCGAGATACCGGTCGACTCTTTGTCGGCGATGTAGGGCAAAGCCGGCTGGAGGAGATTGACATAGTGCAGCCAGGGAGAAACTACGGTTGGATAACCATGGAAGGTTCACTTTGCTACGTTCCGCAGGTAGGATGCGCCATGAGTGGTCTTGAACTTCCCGTCTTTGAGTATGGTCGTTCAGATGGAGTCTCGATTACCGGCGGGTATGTCTACCGAGGCAGTCGTTTCCCGCAGTTTCGAGGTAAATACTTTTATAGCGATTTCATTGGCAGTCGGATCTGGACCTTAACTGAACAGCTCGACGGAAGCTGGGTCCGTGACACTGCGTACGAATCCCCTACAGATATTTTCGTAAGTTCTCTTGGCGAAGATGAAGCCGGTGAGCTCTATCTAGTCGAAATTAGTGGCATCATTAGCCGCATCGTAGCCGACGACAGCTAGCGCGTCGGGAACCTTCAATCCAATCTCTAGTCTAAGTGTCATCGCCCCAGTAGCGGGCCATTGAACTGTGCGAAAGAGGCGCTCCCCCGGTAGTTCGGGGCAAGAGAGGTTATTCTGACTCGACTGTGCCGTAAGATCGCCTTGAATAAGCGCCGAAATTGCACTGAGGGCAATGACTCTTAATTGTCGAAATACTTAGTGATTTTAGGCATCTAAAGTTCATTGGTGCCGATGCTTTGCAAACAAATTGAAAAAAATCTCGTTTGAGTGAAACCCAACCCGGGATTGCTGCGTATGCCTGGGTGTAGTCGCTGAACCGAGCAGTATAGGAACTCGATGATAGACAGTCCGGGAACAGAAGAGAAGGTCGTTGCCGAGGTGGTTCACCTCGATACGCGGACCTTGCTTGTGCGGCATGTGAAGGGTGACCCGGATGCTTTTGCAGAGTTGATCGGGAAGTTTCGACGGCGAGTCTATTCCTATTTAGTGCGATGCGGGATTCCAGCGGAGGCACGCGACGATTTGTTTCAGGAGATTTTTATTAAAGTGCATCACGCAGCTCCAACATACCAGGCAGAACGACCGCTTGAGCCATGGCTGTTTACGGTAGTAGCCAATACGGTACGAAGCTATTTTCGTAAGCAGGCAGTGAAGCGTCGACTGAGTGGAACAATTGACTCTGCTCCGAAAACGCAGGAGATAGCTTCCGGCGACGAAGTTGCGGAAGCACAAGAACTTGCTCAGTGGCTTGAGCTACAGATTGCGGCTTTGCCAGAGAATCAGCGTGAGGTGATATCGCTTTACTGTTTCCAGACTCTTAGTCAGAAAGATGTCGCTACAATACTCGGCAGCCCCTTGGGCACGGTAAAAACAAATCTGCATCGCGCCCGCGCTGCATTGGCCAAGGCGTTGGTTGCTCGTCAAAAGCAAGCTTCAGAGGAGGTGTCCTAATGGCTCGAAGCTGTGAAGAATTCCAGAAACAACTATCAGATTTGGGACTAGAGGGGTTACGCGACAATACAGCGGCGCAGGAGCATGTAGCTGACTGTGAAGATTGCTTCGCAGTATTCGATGCGATTGGTCAGCTCGAGTCGCTGTTGCAAGACCTACCAGAACATGACGCTTCAGATGAACTGGTGGGAAAAACTATCGAACAGGTGCAAAATGCAGCACCTCTTGCGGTTGAAGCAAAGCGAAAGTTCTCAATCCCAAATCCGTTTCTGCTCCTACACCGTTTTTTGGCATTCCTCGTCTGCGCCCCACTGAAAATAGTCAGTCGAGTACGCCCTCGCTACCGCTATCTCATTGCCAGCTGCTGTGTACTTGCTGTGGTCTGCACCTATTCCTTTACCGCTGTCTCCCGACGATCAATGGACGCTAGCTATGCGCCGTTTGAGAGTAGTGGACGCATCTTCGGCAAGACTGAGCAAGCGTTCTCTGGAGTCGGAAAGGAGATGAGTGGTTTTGGTGGAGGTAGCTATAATCGAATCGACTCGTTGAAAGATAGAAGACGGGCTCCACTTGCACCAAGCTCACAGGCCGCTCCAAGTGGCTCGAGAAGGCGAGCCGAGCAAGAATCAAAAGCGAAGAACGAAGTCTTTCGCCAAGAAGGGCAAAGTTTCTCAGACGAAGAACTTGATGGCATGGATGTGGTCGATTTTGATCGGCAGAATTTTAAGAAGCTGCGAGAGAAGAAAGCACAAATTGCCGGGGGGCGTGATTTGCTTGATTCGCCCGCTGCGATGCCGGCCGAAGCTGGTGCCTTCGGGTATGCTGCCGATGATGAAATCCCGAAGACTGCGGAGGCAGCCTATCCGTCGCTTCAACAAAAACGCTTGGATAACCGGAATGATAAGAATTCTAGAGAGCAGTACCTAGATTCAGCTTTGACCCTACGCGGGAGCGGCTCTATGGCGGTGGGGTATCTGGATAAGTCGCTCAGCGCTGACCTAAAAGAAAGGATGTATGAAAAGGGTCAAGGCGTACGGAGAAACCTCAGCAAAGATGTAGAAGGGGTCTCTGCCCACGGGGCAAAAAAGCCTGAAAGGAAACAATCTTCGAAAGCTGACACTTTATTCGAGTCAGAAACGGCAGAAGAAGTACAAATAGCCAGCGTAGTCAAAGCCAACAAGCAGAAAGCGCGAGAGCTGAACCAACCGATAAACCATGCTACCGTCTTTCTCGCCGCACGCAAGGTAACCGAAGGGTTGCAGTTTCAAGAAGCCGCCGGTTACTGGGCGAATACGTATGTGCCTGGCGACCCGACGGTTCGCCGTTTGCAGACGACGTTGCTTGGCAAATCCCTCCAGCCACTCGAGCAATTGCTTGGGCGGCCGTTGGATTTGCATCAGTCTTCACAGCAAACGAGTCAGCCCTTCGACGCACCAGAGAACGCAGCCCTAGCGGTATATCTCCACGCTGACCAAACTGGACTCCAGGGCGAGCGACGAATGCTTGTGCAAGTCGGTATACAGGGAAGCAGTCGCCGCAGCGGAAGTCGCCCCGCGATGAACATTGGAGTCGTGCTTGACGCACGCGGGGCTTTGGATAAAGGAACTCTAGACCAAATGCGAGAAGTATTGTTTGCGCTCAATGAGTCCCGCGATATTGGAGACAAGTTTAGTCTAATACTTGCTGGAAAAGCTGGTGGTCTCGTGGTTGAGCCCGATGAGTTTCGCCACGGTCATTTAAGCGTTCTGCTGCAAAAGCTGGCTCGAGAGAATACCGTCGGTTTAGGGCTGAGAGAGGCGATTGAGACGGCGATTGCTAAGGTGAGCGATTCCGACGACCCGACCGCACCACTTGGAAGTAGCGCGGTACTCCTAGTTACTAATCAGCCTATTGGACCAGCGCTTTCACGGATAACAACTGTCGCGCATCAAAGTGCGGTAGCCGGAATTCCGTTGAGCACGATTGCCATTGGTGACAATGCGCGGATCTCCGAGTTAGAGCAGATAGCGTTAGCCGGTCAAGGAAATCGCCGGATCTTGAAGGCAAAAGATGATGCGCTAAAGCTAATTCAACGCGAACTTTCAGCGGTGAGCGAAGTTGTTGCTCGTGCAGTGCGCTTGCGAATCCGTATGGCTCCAGGGACGAAGCTCGTACAAGTATTCGGATCCTATCGGCTTGGTGAGAATCGGGCCGAACGGGTCCGTCAAGCGGAGCAAAGTATCGACCGACGCCTCTCGCGCAATCTTGGAATAGAAGCGGACCGGGGTGAGGATGAAGAGGGTATCCAAATTGTAATTCCAGCGTTCTATGCCGACACATCGCATGTTGTTCTTCTCGATGTAGTTGCCGAAGGTCCTGGACCGATTGCCGATGTAACTGTCCGCTATAAAGATCTCGTACAACTAGAGAATGGTGTGACTCGTGCCAATCTTTCATTGGGACGGAGTGAGGCCCAAGCGGGTCCACTTGAGCGAAACGTCATGAAGAACCTGCTCGCCTTCCGCATGTCCACGTCCTTGCAGTATGCCAGCGTACAGCTTCGCAACGGTGATCTGCAGGCGGCGATTCGAGCTTTGTCCGAGCAAGCGGAACTACTCAATTCTTTTCGCACAAGCGTTCCAGGCTTTGACCGAGATGCCGATATCTTGACCGATCTTAGAATGCTTTCGGAGTATCAGACGGTTTTAAACAGTTCTCAGGCTTATGCGATGCAGCAACAACAAATCATTGATTCTCTGGCATTTGCCGGAAAGATGAAAGTATTACCTTCCCCGGAAGCGAATTAAACGAGGAGCGAAAGGCTCGAATGAATAATGAATTACTTCAGGTTGTATCAGAAGGAGAAAAGGAAATGAAACCCCGAAACGCAATTGCTCTGCTTTGTCGTGTGGTGCTTGCCGCGATAGTAGTGCTTGTTCTACCTGGACTGACGTCCTTTGTGGCAGCTGAAGAGTCGAGTACGCAAATCGTCCGTTTATCTTTGGAAGAATACAACCGTTTGATGGAAGTAGCTAGAGATCCGAAGAAGGATCCACGCGAGGCTCCAGCAGGATACGCACTTGGAACTGCTGTCGTTAATCTTACTACGAAGACAATAGATAATAAAGTTACAGCAAGCGTTGATCTCAACTTAGCTATCGAGGTTCTTGAGGATGAATGGCAGGGCGTGCCAATACTTCCACTTGGAACATCGGTGCAAAGCGTTACGGTGAGCGGTTCGAGTGCCCAACTTATTTCTGGGCCAAAGGGTTTGATTTGGGGAGTGAAGCAAAAAGGCGCCTACAGCATGAATCTGCGCTATCAAGTGAATGCCCATCGTTCTGAAGGTGGATATTCCCTCGCGGTTCCATTACCTGAAGCTGCCGCAATCACCATGAATGCACAACTTCCAGGCCGAGGGTTGAGCCCAGCGATAATTCCTTCAGCCGGTATGGAAGCAAGCGAGTCAGGATCCCTTACGCAGCTTCGAGCGACGATTCCAAGCGGAAAAGGAGTGCAGATCATCTGGCAAGTGCCGAGTGAACAGGGCTATACCATTAGTCGAGCCCACTACCGAGGTGTGCTCAACGAAGAAGCGATCGAGTGGAGTGGTGAACTAAATGTTCAATTGTTTGGTGATGAGTCGTTGATTCTCAAATTGCTACCGACGAGTACGACGCTCAATGACGTGAAGCTCGATGGAGAGAGCGCGGCGATTCTAGTTGAAAAAGGCTATTTTGCAACGAGAGTTTCGGGCAAAGGTTTGCATAAGGTTGTAATGGAGTTTCAAGTTCCGATTAGTGACGCAAACGGCCCTCCCAGCGCGAGTCTTCGCATTCCACAGATTCCCGTATCGCGCTTTGATCTGAAGATTGAAGGCAAGAAGGAGGTGACGGTCTCACCGAAGGCAAATGTCTCTCGAACTGAAGAAGGAGATGCTACTATCTCTACGTTCTATGTTCCGATGACTGAGAACGTAACTTTTACTTGGAATGAAGCTGTTCCAGAGGAGATAAAGGAAGAAGTTCGCACCAACTCGACAATTGTCCATACCTTGTTTGCAGAAGAAGGGGTGCTCACTGCACAAGCGGTTATGCAGTTTGAAGTAACTCGCGGCAAGACGAACTTGGTCGAGTTTGAGATTCCTAGTTCAGTACAGATAAATCGAATTACATCGCCAGCTGGGCTTGTTGCCGATTGGCGGGTTGCTCCCGGCGAGAACGGAGCGCCCAATATCGTAAGTGTATTCCTCAATCGAGAAGTAGAGCAGAGACTCGACTTAACTGTTGATTATGATCAATCGATTGTAGGCGATAAGTCAAAGGAAGATATTCACATTCCACTTGTTCGAGCGAGAAATGTCCATCGTCAACGAGGCATGGTTGCCTTGCTCTCGAGCAAGGAGCTAACTCTAAAACCCATCGAGGAGACCCAGTTGACTCGAGTTGGTGAGAACCAACTGCCAGCGGCAATTCGTCAGACGGTGAGTAAAACAATTGCGCACACGTATAAATACGTCGAAGAATCACCGGTGCTCATCGTCCAGGCAACTAAGCCAGAGCGCAAGCAGGGTAAGTTCGATGCCGTGGTCAACACGCTCATCTCTCTGAGCGATGTGACGATGAAAGGATCAGCAAGTGTTGAGGTGAATGTGAAATCCGGTGCAATAATGGATTTGCAACTGACCCTACCGAAGAATGTCAATTTTCTTAGCCTTTCTGCGCCATCGCTTCGTACTCATAAGCTCGAAGCTGAAGAGAACAGCCAACGAATTGACGTATTCTTTACGCAGGAGATGGAGGGGCAGTTCCGCATTGAACTGGCCTATGAGCGAATCCTCGCGGATGCCGACGCGGATCTATTGGTGCCGACGATTACTGTGAACGGCTCCGAGGTCGAGCAGGGTAAGATTGCAGTAGAGGCATTAAGTGCAGTCGAGGTTCGTGCTTCGCGAACGAAGCAGCTTTCGTCGCTTGAGCCAACAGACCTTCCTCAGCAATTGGTACTTAAAACAACGAACCCGATTCTCTTGGCTTACAAATACGTTCATGTGGATCCGCCTTATGAGTTGGCCCTCAAAATTACTCGGCATAAAGAGATTGATACGCAGTCGGCGACTATTGACCAAGCTCAATATCGCACCTTGATTACTGAAGACGGTCTTGCGGTGACGAGCGCTCAATTTATGGTGCGAAATTCGCGAAAACAGTTTCTTCGAGTCGCTTTACCGAAAGACTCTAAGGTTTGGCTCGCATATGTCGATGGAAGGGCGGAGAAACCCGCGCTTGCCGAAGAAGCAAACGAGCATACCGGTGGACCGGATGTGCTGATTCGAATCATTAATTCTGCATCTGGCTTTCCTGTACAGCTTATCTATCAAAGTCCAGTCGATAAGGTTGGTCGTTTGGGAACGATTGATGCAGTGCTTCCACGGCCGGATATGGTAGTTACTCAAACGCAGTGGGATGTGTATCTGCCAGATGAGGTAAGTTATGGAACTCCTGATACCAATATGAAACTGGTATCCTCTGGTGGGAGACTTTCTCGAAGTGCGATCGAGGCTGAAGTGAGTAAAATGGCTAAAGTCGCTGACCGACAAGTTGTACAGCCGCTTCGCTTGAGTGTTCCCACTTCCGGAATCCATTTTTCGTTTGAAAAGCTCTATGCGAACCAATCAGATGAGGACGCCTACTTCGCGCTTCCCTATACTGCTGGAGCAGGTCGATACTCGGCCTTTGCGCTTATAATAACGGGGACCCTCCTGTTGTGGTACGGTCTTTATATCGGCTATCGCAAGAACTTCCAGGGCGCTGCTGGCTCCATCACCGGTGGAGCAGCCTTGCTCGGCGTGATGATTGGCTACTTTGGAGTAAGCTGGCAGCCTGCAGTGTTCGTTTCTGCGCTGATAGCGGTGGTCGGCATTGGTTTTGTCGTAGCGAAACTCTATCAAGGAAGTCGGGCGACTACGCTAGATGTGTCTACGGAAGATATAGAAGCCTAGGTGCTTACTCAGACGAGGTATCCAAGAAAATAAGTCGGTGCTTGAGCCAGAATTCCATTATATAGTGGCAAAATTATGAGAATTGATTTTGCTACTATTTTTGGAGTTTTCGCTGCTTTTGGACTCGTTTTCTACGCCATTTATCTTGGTGGTGGGGCAGCCTCTTTTATTGATGCCAAAGCACTGTTGATTGTGGTGGGTGGAACGCTTGGCGCAACCCTTATCAATTTCCCTTTGAGTGATTTTCGTCGCACACTCGTTTTACTTAAAACTGCACTTTTCCCTGATCGCGCTTCGACTCAACTACGGGTTCGAAAGATTCTCGACATAGCGCGTCGGATCAAAGTTGATGGCCCAAAGGCGCTGCATAGCGATATTGAGAAGGAGTCTGATTCGTTCTTTCGACGTTGCTTGGAATTATTGGCTGATGAAGAGCCCGGTGAGGAAATCGATAAGATTCTCAACATAGAGTTGAGCTTTCTTGAAGACCGACATCGGCGAGGGGCCCAACTTTTTCAAACGATGGGAGCAATCGCTCCGGCGATGGGATTAATCGGTACCTTGATTGGCTTGGTGCAGATGCTACAAAATTTGGAAGATCCTTCCCGAATTGGCCCATATATGGCCGTCGCGCTGCTGACCACATTTTACGGTGCCCTTCTGGCGAACGTTATCTTGCTGCCGATTGCCGGAAAACTGCGTTCTCGAAGTGAGGAGGAGTTCTTACTTAAGGAAATGACTATTGAAGGAATCATTGGTGTATCTCAAGGGAGCAATCCCCGATTGATTGAGCGACGATTGCTGAGTTTCCTATCACCAGAGCAGCGCAAATCCGAGTACGAATAGGTGCAGAGAAGAGTTCAGTTGACCGAAACGAGTAGTGAGAGCGTTGCTGATTCGGCGTTTACTCTTTCGTTTACCAGTTTGTCACTGATTCTCCTGGCATTCTTTATCTTCCTCGATGCCATCGCTGTGCCAGATACCCTG
>CBDUGV010000047.1:0-19443 GCA_965366815.1 uncultured Bdellovibrionales bacterium
GACCCTCGGCAGGGAGTCGTTGATGCGAACTGTAAAGTGCATGGAACGGAGAACCTTCATGTCGCGGGGAGCTCAGTATTTCCAACGATCGGGTTTGCGAATCCAACTTTGACGATTACGGCGCTCGCTCTACGTTTAGCCGAACATTTGAAAACGAAGGTACTGCTATGAGTCGAGGACTGTCTCGGAGAAGTTTTCTTATCGCAAGCGGCGCAACTGTTGCGCTGCTGATTGCCGGGGGACAAGCCATACGCGGTCGAGGTGCGGCTGGCATGGCCGAGCGAATTGCAAATCAGTTCGGTGGGAATCCTGGGTCAACGAAAGTTGGAAAGGCTTATCTCAAAGCACATCCAGATGAGGCGCATATTGAGCACTTAGTTGGACAGATAGTGCAAGACCAATCAATTTTCACTCTTTTCCGCTCTGATCAGTACTTGGTCGAGAAGATCCGGGATGCCGTTCGCGAGGATTTCAGCCGGGGCAATACGGTAACCGTGGCAAATTGGATACTCTCTCGGACCGAGGCTCGTGTTTTGGCTCTCGTTTCTCTCGTGGGGGTACAGAAGAATTCCTAGTTCATCGAGACTGGGGGAACAGGCGCAAACCTGTTCCCCGCGTCGTACGTTTGTCTGCCGCGCTTGCTTGTCGCATCGCTCCTTTGCACAGCAAGCCAGTCTGCAATCAAACAGTAATTGCAGCTTCGCAGCGGCGGATGTACTTCACGCTCTTCTCGATCGTATCGAGCAGATCTCGGCTAGCGAAATCGAACACCTCGATCGAAAGCCAGCGCTTTTTGCCTGTCTTGCTCCAGGGTTGCAAGTAGCCGATGTCGACCAGGGCCTGTAGTATCGGCCTGAAGTCCACCGCACTCTCCTCACAACCCGGTCCACCCATCGTCCTCCAGTCGTTGAGGTGAACATGGCCAATGCGGTGCTGATACTTCTTGAGTATCTGCACGACATCTTCCTCTTTCCCTTCCTCCTCTCCGCACATGCCGAAGAACGCCTTTGCGTCGAACAGCGATTGGCAATTGTCGTGGTCCACCGCTTGGAGGAAGCGCTCGACTTCCGCCATGGTGGTCCAGAAATCACCCTCGTGCCGCGAGAGCTGCTCCATGTACATCATGATCCCATTGTCCGCCGCTTTTGGCATGACCATGCGATAGACGGCGAGTGCTGCATCGAAGGCCTCTGCCTGACTCACATCAGGCAACAAGTTTCGTTGCGCTGGGCTGCCGTGCACGATGTACTCGCCACCGAGATCGGCGATCAACTCAGACAGACGTCCAAGGTAATCTGCCGTGCGGTTCTGCACTGCGGGATTCGGGTCGGTCAAGTACACACCCTCTTGCTTCGCAAGTGCCCAATGGAGTCCGGTGATCTGGACGCCGCTATCTTCAGCAACTTCGCGGAATTCTTTCCGAGTTGCTTTTGACATAGCGGTGGGATCGTCGGCCAAGGTGGGCGCGACAACTTCTACTCCATTACAGCCCCGGTCGCGAAACTCCTTCGCGACCTGTCGGAACGTAGCGAGGTCCGGTTGACCGCGCGCAGCTCGACTGTTGAAGAGTGCGTAGCGACCCTCCGTGCAGCCAGCGATCTTCTCGAATAGTACTTCAGGCATTCTTTCTTCTCCGGTTTGGGTACTCGGGGTTTTGGAATAGGTGTAGAATACACCCTACAACGAACAGCGGGGGGCTCTGTGTTTTGGCAACCAGTTTATAACATGCGCTGCTCCCCACTCTCGATGATCTAGATTCTATAAAGAAAACACTTCTACTCGATTAGCTGGAGGATAGATCTGCGGTACGAGAACGCACCGTGCATTAATTGCCTCGATGTATAACAGAACTCGATAGGAGTGTGGAGTTTCTGAGGGACTCGAGTAGACAGGGAATGTAGCACATGCTACAAATCTTAATATGCGGTAGCCTGGGCTACCAAAAACTCGAGGAGATTACTGTGAGATTGTTCTGGCTTTTCATATTCGCCCTTTGTTCACATTCTGCGGTTCTGGCAGAGAATGTCGCTCCTCTATCCGGGGTTCTTGAATCGATGGAGACCGATAGACCCGATTTCACAGAAGGAACTCGTACTGTGCAGTCTGGACGATACCAGCTTGAGGCGGGTTATACGTATACGTATGACCATGCATCTGGGGTTCGAAGCGAGGATCATACTTTTCCTGAGGCATTGCTGCGCGTTGGCTTGCTCTCTGATCTAGAGTTGCGCTTGGCCTGGGAAGGGTATTCGATCGCAAATGATGTCGAAGGTTTTAGCGATACGTCACTTGGAATAAAGCACCGGATGTATGATCAAGATGGCCTTATTCCGGCTCTCAGTTTTATCTTTGAAACCTCTATTCCAACTGGCGAGAGTCAAGTTTCGGCGGATGCGCTTCAGCCCTCCTTTAAGGTGCTATGGGCCTTTGATCTCACAGAGCAGCTTGCTGTCGCGGGCAACCTGAATTTCGACTTTCCGGTCGAGGATAACCAGCGTTTTTATGAGACTGCGGCCTCTTTTGCAGTGGCCTACGATGCGGGCTTCATCGGTAGCTATCTAGAGTATTTTGGATTTTATCCCAGCGCCGAGGCTCCGGAGTCCACTGCAATCCATTTCCTCAATGGTGGTTTTACCCTGCCACTTGGGGAAAATTTCCAATTCGATGTGCGAGCTGGATTCGGTTTGAACTCAGAGGCGGCCGATTTCTTTAGTGGTGCTGGTTTTTCCTATAGATTATAGGCTCTTAGCTGGTCGAAAGATGGCCGAATTTTTTCCCGTATCCCCGCGCTAAATCCTCATAGTTTTCGGTTTTTCCGCCGATACAATCTTCGTGGGTTTCTCCCAGTAGAAACTCCGAATGCTTATTGTTGGTGAATATAAATGACGAGAACAAACGGCAGTGCCATCGTTTCTGACGATGAGCGCGGATCTACATTAGTGGAGTTTGCAGTCACGCTGTGGGCCTTCGCCATTCTGGTGTTTAGCCTGATAATTCTGGTGTGGATCGCCTGGACCAGTATGACTTTGAATTTTGCGGTGGCCAAAGCTGCGCGCTGGGGTGCTATCGGTGGGACCATGGTAGATCCCCAAACCATGTTGCCACTCAATAGGCTCGATTCTTTTATCTTGCGTTTTGAAACTGAAGCCCGTCGATTTGGCGTCGATCCAAGTGATGTCGACTTAACCATCTGCCCAGTGGCCAACCCAAACTGTACCACCAATACAGTTGGTAATCCTGGCTCAATGGTTGTGGTAACTGCTCGAAAGCCTGCCGTGCCTCTCATCGGTGCTTTAATACAAATTACTCCTTCCTGCTCGGTGATGATGCTCAATGAATAGCTTTTTTACATTGAAAGAAAAGGGTGCGGCGCTGATTGAACTGGCGCTGGTAATTCCGGTCCTTGTTTCGATTGCCTACGGTGCTTCTGAGGGGCTCATCTGGGTTCGCTATCAACTCAATGTGTCAGCCTTGTCTCGAGATGTGGGGCGGGCGGCTTTCGATTGTGCCTATAATCCAGCCGATGTGCAGCTGTGTCTTGATACGCGGATGCAGCGCCTTTTTGAAAACGGGACTCAGGGCCCGCTCGCAAGTGCTGATTTTCGGGTAAGTGTTTGGAACTTTGAAGGCGCTGGTGTCACCGCAAGTCTCGTTGCCACAAAGACTGGCAATGGATTGCCCAGTCGTTTCGATGGCGACGACGTAAAGGGGTTTACGAGCTATTCCGCTGCGCATGGACGTATCGTCGTCGCTGAAGTTGCCATGGTGCGCAACACTCTTCTTCCATCTTTTGTTGGGAACTATTACTCATCATCCATATTTTAAGGAGTGCGTGTTTTGAAGCAGTATCCAAATACACCGACGAATAATCTAAGGAGCATAAGAGAGTCAGAGCAAGGTGTCTATATCCTTCTCGTGGCGCTTTTGGTTTCGTCGATGATGGCTCTCATTGCCCTTGCGGTTGATGGGGGACGCCTCTATGTGTATTCGATTCGGCTTCAGCAGGCTGTCGATGCCGCAACACTGGTCGGAGCGCGACAGATGAGCTCGTTGAGCAATGCCGCTGTAGAAGCATTGGCAATTCAAGTCGCTCAAGCGAATCTCCTCGAGAACGGCCATAATTTAGCCGATTCGACGATTAGTGCAGTTGTAAATTCCACTGATAACACCATTACGGTGAACGGAGCTCTAAACGTAGAATCAGTTTTCTTTGGCAAGATGCTGGCTGGTCGAGAGTGGAATACTACCCGCGGTGTTGCGAAGGCTCAGAAAAAGAAAGTTGCAGTTGTGCTTGTTGTGGATCGGACTGGATCGATGGGAGCACTCGTGCAACTGCCAGATCTCAGTTTTGCAACGCGTATGGATTTAATGAAAGATGCCGCAATAAGTTTCGCAGGGTTTTTTGGATCGACCGATCGAGTTGGGATGGTTTCTTACTCGGAAAACACCTCAGTCGACTACGATATTACGCAAGCTTATGATCCGACAGGTTTTATACAAGCGGTCAATAATATTCCAACGGAGGGGGGATACACTAATATTCAGATTGGCGTATTGCGTGGACTTCAAGAGATACTCAAAGTAGACGGCAATGAATGGGAGCGGAATATGGTTATCTTGACCGATGGGGTTCCGAACCGGAATGGGAGAGACAACAACCAAGAGCCGCAGCTGATAGATTGGGCTGAGAATCTGTTTCAAACGGATATCGACGTTCCAAATACTGCAGCCTGTCGGCCTTCGAGCAATAACACCGAACAGCGAGAAGATGCGATAGCTGCCCAGCGTGCGGTTGATCTCGTGAGACAGGCTGGAGTTCGGGTGTTTACGGTTGGGTTCGGTACTGATTTTAACACAACTGCAACTCCAACTCGCCCCTGGGGAACGCTCGCCCCAAACAGTACGAATACTCCAATCCTCAAGTCGTTCATGCGTTGGATGGCCAATGATGTTGATGCGGCAGTCGCAAACGGCGACGTGCCCTTTTTCGATGAATGTGTAAATAGCTACACGGCTATGGCGAACAATGGCCACAAATCGGGGATGGGGCTGATATCAAATGATCCCTCCGATGTGTCAGGTTTACTCAGTCTCATTGGCTCTTCGCTGACGCTTCGATTGATACAGTAGCCCGTCAATTTCCGAGATATACAATTATCGCCGATCCTGCGATACTATCGTTCCATTACGAGCGTTTTTATCCACTTATCTAGATTGTATGGAACACCTGCTGAACAGTGAATCGCGCTATCTGCGAAAGTACGACTCCTTGTTTGTCGATTGTAATCTGTCAGAGTATCTTGTTGACTACTACTTGAATGCCAAGGAAGTGGGCCTTGCGGTGGATGCCGGCCACGATGAGCAGCTCAAACAACTCATTGCTTGTCTTGCCTTGCATCTGACGGTCCGTCCGCCAGACGAGACCGTTGCTTGGACTGTGCACATGCAGGGTGCGGTGCCTTATTCACTTTTTGTGACTGGAAGTGTGAGGGGGCGCTTCATCGTTGGGAGAATACTCTATGAGAATATCTCTCATACCGATGTGAATGTATTTCATTCCCAAGTGAATCGGACAAAAGGCGCGACTTCTCGAAGTGCAGTGCGCTGCGAGACCTCCGTAGTCACAGAAATGGTAGAGGCGTATTACGATCAAAGTGAGCAGCTTGCGATCAAAGTCAGACTGATTGAAAACTCAGATACTGCCGTCGCACTTGTGGCGATGCCAGGCTTTGACGAGGAATGGTTCGAGACCGCAAAGCCTGAAGAAGTGTATGCGTCGATAGAGGAATACAACTACAAACGGATTACTAAGGTAGGCTTTCGATTTGCTTGCAATTGCTCGACCGAAAAGCTTTTGCCACTCTTTCAATCGGTTAAGCGTTCCGAACTGCTGGAGCTGTATGGAGAGGACGATTCGCTCGTAATTCACTGTCCCCGATGTGGGAAGAAGTTTGAGATAGCCCGTTCAATCCTGCTATAGTTTCACCTATGACTTCTTACAATTGCCGGAGTTGTTCAGCACACTTTAGCGTGTCAGACGAGGACCTCGAGTTTTATGCAAAAGCGTCGCTCGAGTACGGAGGTTCAAAGCTTCAGCTCCCCCCACCAACCCACTGCCCTCGCTGTCGATTAATTCGTCGTGCTGTTTGGAGAAACGAATACACCTATTATTCGAGAAATTGTCCGCTTTGCAGTGCGCGGCTGATCTCGGTTCACGACTCGGAACACGAGTATCCGGTCTACTGTAATAGTTGCTGGTGGGACGATTCACGTGATCTCAGAGAATTTGGACAGGAGATAGACTATACCCGCCCGTTCTTCGAGCAATTTGTAGAATTGCAATCCCGAGTGCCGAAACCATCTATGGCTAATGATAATCATCTTGCCAGTGAGAACATTGAATACTGCCAGGGCCTCGCCTATTCGAAAAATTGCTATCTCGTGACCACTGCCTGGCGTCTGGAGGACTCGCTCTATAGTGCCAATTGCGGTGAATCCAAGGAGTTGGTGGACTGTCGGTTTGTCGGGAATCAATCTGAGATGGCCTATGAGTGCACCACTTGTCAGAATATTAATCTCTGCACGTTCCTCGACCAATCTGAGAACTGCCATGATTGCCACTTCGGAATCGATCTAAAAGGATGCTCGCATTGTATTGCTTGTTTTGGGCTTCGACAGAAACGCTATTGTATTTTCAATGAGCAATACTCAAAGGAAGAGTATCAGCGCCGGGCGCTGAAGCTAGAGTTACATTCCCATACTCATCGTGAGATGTGTAAGAAGCGTTTTGAAGAATTTATCTCTCGCATGCCTCGTCGGGGTATGAATTTGATAAATTGCGAGAATTCAACAGGCAACAATTTGTTCAACACAAAGAATTTTCACGGCTTCAATGTCTTTGGTGGTGAAAATTGTAAGTTCTATTACCTAGGGACTCGTCCGGAGCATTGCTACGACATTCTAGTCGGTGGGGAGCATCAATGGTGCTACGAGGGAGTGAATCCTGATCATTCGTATATGACTCATTTCACAAGTTGGTGTTGGAGCGATTCGTATACCCTCTACAGCGATAACTGCCATTCCTCAAAACATCTTTTTGGCTGCATTGGTTTGCGGAGGAAGGAATATTGTATTCTGAACAAGCAGTACGAGCCGGAAGAATACGCAGCTCAAGTGCTGCGTTTGTATAAGCATATGCAAGAGACGGGAGAGTGGGGAGAATTTTTCCCTGTCACGAGTAGTGCTTTTGCCTACAATGAGTCTGTTGCGCAGGATCATTTTCCTCTTACGAAGGATCAAGCAATGGGGATGGGATACCGATGGAAAGATCGCCCGTCACATATTCCCAAAGAATCCTTCCGGGATATTCCTGATTCAATCGAAGAAACGGATGATAGCATTACCTCAAAAGTGCTGTGTTGCGGCCTTTGCCAGGCTGGGTATAAGATTACCGGTCTGGAGTATCGCTTTTATCGAAAATTGGGAATACCAGTTCCGCGTAGTTGCCCAAGATGCCGAAGGCTTGATCGATTCGCACGATCTGGCTCGTATGAACTCTACGATCGGACCTGTGGTGAATGCGGAGTTGCTATGAAAGCGAACTACTCCTCTGAAGAGCCTGAGCTTGTGGTGTGCGAATCCTGTTATCAACGGGCGATTTATTCCTAAGCGCTCGATAGGAACTTTTCTAAATGCCTCAGTCTGAAAAGACGACCCAAATCCTCGATGCCGTGCGTGCATTCTTTCTTGCGTCGCGCGTGCCGTTTCGCGAAAGCGTAGCGATGCTCGTGCTTATTGAAATATTCCATGCCAGCGATAGCCAGAAAACGTTGATGTCATTGCTGATGCAAGGCGGGCTCTTTCTCAGTATTCCGGCGGTGGCCTGGGTGCGCCGTCGGCAGATGTATGTCTCGGATGCGTTAGGCAGGACGTATCTATTTGCGGCAATTCTCGCAGTTCTTCTTTCATTCACTGAAGCCGTTTATCCATTTATCCTTGGCTCAGGAGCTTTGCTGCTTGCAAGTATCGCAGTTCATGCGTTGCTTATTCAAATCTATGCTGGGTATGCGTCGAGCCATCTTGGACGTAGAGCGGTTACCACCTTTGTCGCAGAAACACTCGGTGCAGTGGTCTTTGGTGTGATAGTCACTTTGATCATTGGTGATGCCATAGGTCGGTATCCGCTCATTCTCTTGCTGCTTGCTCTAACCCATGTCATTGCCGCAGTTGTGAGTTTTCAACTTCCGAAGCTTGTGGTCCCGCAGTTAGAAGTGAGAAAGCGCTTTGGGACGGCATCGCTTTCCTTGCTGCGAGAGGACCATTTGTTTCGTCGAATCATCATTGCTTGGTTCCTATTGGGGTTCAGTGGCCACTGGTTAATGATGTACCGCACAAATTTATTCGTAGAGGAACGCTTTGGCTTTTCCTATTCCACAGAGCAAGTATTGTTTTTGATTGTGATACTTCCGTCTATTGTCGAGGTAGTGAGTTCCTTTGTGTTTAGTCGGTTGTTCGATGGGATGAATTTCTTAAAACTTCGCTTGGGGCTCAATATCATACATGGCCTCTATTTAGTGCTCGTTCTGTTTGGAACTGGCTGGACTGCGCACCTTCTCGGTATGATTTGCTTTGGACTGCACCGGGGAGGGGGGAAATGGAACCTTTGGGTGACGCGTATTTCTTCGACGGAACGAGTAGCTGATTATATGGCAGTCCACGGTTTTTTTACCGGTGTGCGAATGATTCTTGGTCCGACCGTTGGTTTGTTTGCTTTGGCGAGATTTGGACCAAGTCTCTGCGGATATGTTGCAGTTGCCTTGGTTGTCGTTAGCTCATTGCTATTCGTTTCGGTCGTGTCACATCCTCGAGTTGTGGCAGAAGCTTGAGGAACCCAAAGCGACTTGCTAAAACTGGAATTGATTCTTACCTACCGACTGTGTAACTGACTGAGAAGTGTTTTGGCCAACCTACCGAAAAAGACAGCGAGCTTTGGACTGTATCGCGTGCTAGGTAACGACCTCCCTCCGAGGCATGGCTCTGGACAGACTATTCGAAATCTTGAGTTTGCGTTGAACGAAGAGCCCGCTTTCGAACATTGTGAAAAGCGGTGGGTCGTCAATCGAATCGCCAGTGAGGAAGCTGAGCAGCAAGTCATTGAATTGCTCGAGCGCTACAATCAGCGATACATCCGAATTCCATTTTCTCTGGAAGAATATCGAAAGGCTGCACTCTCGAGCGATTCTGAGTTTAGTAAAATTGTCTATACGATGAACGTCAATGGAGGAAAGAACGCCGGTCTTCAGGATGCGCGAAAAGAAGGATTTGATTGGATTCTTCCGTTTGATGGCAATGTGTGCTTTACCCGCGAAGCATGGGCAAAACTGCTTGAGGAACTTTCGGGGAAATCCTTGCGCCGTTGTTTCGCGGTGCCGATGTATCGGTTGATGGATAATCAAGAGTTCTTCGAGTTTGATCCTTCGTCTCATGTTGAACATGAACCGCAGATTGTCTTTGGAGGTGAGACCGATGCCGAGTTCGATCCTCGTCTGCCTTATGGCTCGGAGGATAAGATTCGATTGATCAAACAGCTGGGTTTCGAAACGAAAGAATCACGACGTGACGGAGTAACGTACGCAATCATAGTCGCCGCTGAGCGCGATCGTGCTGGATACGCGCTTCGCCTCTTTTCAGGAAATGCTGATGCTGAACAGGGTTGGGCGGTTCGGGGTCCGCTGAGAAAGCAAGCTATTAAGAACATATTGGCGACATTGGATGAGCGAGTGCGACAACGATGGGGCTAGTTCGAAAGTTTCTTGGGATTCCTTCTGTTCGGGATCGAGATATCTTTGTTGATTTCCATATGAGTGGTTTGTGCAATCGTCTCCGGGGTCTGAATTCACTGAGAGCGTTTGCAGAGCTTTGGGATAGGAAACTGCTTTTCCGCTGGACGGCAGGATGGGCTTGCCCCTGCAAGTATCTCGACATTTTTAAGCCTCTGTCCGATGTGGAAATGACGACTCAGGTCCCTGCCAGTGGAGGCTACAATTTCGTCGCCGTGAAAGGACATAAGAGTTTGAAAGCTGGAGCGAGCCCAGAAGAATGGTTTGCCGCCTGGGGAAGAGGCATTGATAGAAAAGTCTTCTACGATCTCTATGCAAAGAAGGTTCAGTCGTTGGAGTTGCAAGACACAATTCAAAGCAAGTTGGATACGTTTTGTCTCGAGCAGGGTGTCGCTCGTAGGGTAGGGCTCCACATACGACGGACCGACTTTGCGGCCAATTCAAAGAAGTTACATGGGTATGAAACCGATAATGAATTGGTCATAGCGCGAATCGGGCGCGAGATAGCACAAGACCCCTCAAGCCAGTTTCTATTGGCGACAGACTGTCCGGTAACTGAGGAATTGTTTCTTTCCCAGTACCCAAAGCACATTGTAGCCTTTCCGAAAACCTTCAGTAGAGAGAAAGAACGTGGCATCGGTTGGGCAGAGGATGAAGTCCGACTGACGTCAGTAGAAGATGCGGTTATCGACCTATATGCGCTGAGCCGCTGTCGAACTATTATAGGAACTGGCGAATCGAGCTTTAGTGCCTATGCAGGAGTATTGGCTGGTATCGATGTGGAGATGCTGCGCGACTGATAGAAGAATTTGTAGAAAAAGCTCGGACTCACGAGCCTGCTTGTACGCTGAAGTAGCCTCTATTGTGTAGATGCGATATGAGCTGCCATAGGTCTTCGCTTCCATCACAGGAGTGTAAGAATTGCTCAATTGAAATAGACGAGAAGTCACAGAGCAGTTGTAAGAACTCCGGGCGAGTGCCCTCCGGCAGCTGAATATGCTCACTTTCTATAAATAAATCTGGCGGGTTCGAATTAACCCAACAGCATTTCAAACCTTCGGCTGGGATCAGCACGTCTCCACGAGTGAGGCATTCTCGAATTTGTAACCCTGATAAACGAGACTCCTCGGCAAGTGGGGCGTAAAACGTTTTCGGTTCCGTTATGTGCTGCCCAAACCATTGGTGAAAGTGACTTGAGTCGATAAAGCTCTTCATGTGATTCTTGATTGCCGAGAGTGATTCTGGACGAATCTCCCCGGGGCTCTCTTGTTTTCTCAGCGTTGGATCTCGGAAAAATGACTCCTCGATATCATTTTCAATCGCCCATGTTGCTAAGGAGCGGACGAGTTCCCCGTCTGTTGGAGCTCGAAATCCAACTGAATAGTTGAGGCACTCCCCAATGGCGATGCCGTGATGGGCGAAGCGCATGGGTATATAGAGCACATCTCCGGTCTCTAACACCCAGTCATGCTCAGGTTCAAATTTCTTGAGCAGTCTGATATCGAGTCCTTCTCGGTATTCCTCGTTCCACTGAGGAGCACCACCAAGGAGCCATCTTCTCTTCCCTTGACCCTGCAGTATAAACACATCGTAATTATCAATGTGCGCACCAACCGAGCCAGAGTCGGGAGCATAACTGACTAAGATATCATCCAAGAGCCAATTCGGAAGGAACCGAAAATGTCGAAGCAGTGCTGCGACCTCTGGCAAGATGCGATCCACTCCCTGTACAGACAAGCTCCAATGGGACTCTGCTAACGTGGTCAACGTTTCTTCGCTCAAAGGACCGGAAATAACTTGCCAAGGTTTTTCCCCTCCTTTTTCGAGAATGAGTCGCGATTCGATGTCCTCTTCGCAGGCCAAGCCGGCCAATTCATCGGCATCGATCGGACTGACAAACCCTGGTATGGCCTTCTGAAAGACAAAGGGTTTTTTTTGCCAGTAGGTTCGAAAGAATTCAGCCGATGAGAGTGTTCCGAATAAGTCCATGATAGTCTCGATTTCTTAGGGGCACCAGGTTGGTCCGCAACGACGCTTGCGCTTGCCACCAAACCTATCGGGCTGCTTTGCTGGTTGTGAACTTGGAGTTGCAGCAGGTGTTGCCGCCGGTCTGCGGGCAGCTCTACTCGGTGGCTTTTTCGCTGCCGCCGCGTTTGCCTTTCGAGCTGCTGCTCTCTTTTCGGCCTCGCGTTTTATTTTCTCTGCGGCGAGTCGTTGCTTCTCGGCTCTCTCTTTCGCCTGTCGTTCAAGTTCGGCAGCTTTTAGTTCGATCTCTAGCGCGCGGAGTTCGGCTTCTTCAAGTCGTTTCTCAGCCTCTTCCTGAATCTTCCGGGCTCTCGCTTCCGCTTCTTCGAGCATTTCATCGCTTTTCTGGCTGGCTGGGTCGATCGCCATTTGCGGTTCCGTAGATTGCGCGTCGTCGGTCGGTGGTTGCGAGTAGCCCGGCACTGATACTGTACCAATGAGGCCCTGTGCGGGGGGTGCTGAGGTCTCTGGGGTAGGGGCGACAAAGGTTCGGACCGCGGCAAAGCTTACTCCTGCCAGGAGTAATACTCCTACTGCCCCGAGCATCCAGGGAGCAGCTTTTTTCTGACTCGTACCTATGGCGGGCACACCATAGGAGCCTGAGCGGTGGTATTCCTTCGGACTTGCAGCCAAGAGCTCGGCAGAAAATTCCAGCGCTGACGATTGTCGCTGATCGGCGTCGCGGCTCAAAGCCCGCATGATGACTCGCTCTACTGATTTTGGGATGGTGACATCGGGTGCGCGCGTAAGAATCGGTTCCGGATCTTCGTTGCTTTGTTTGATTGCAAGATCCATCAAGGAAGTTGCTTCAAAAGGAACAGTGCCAGTCAAGGCTTCGTATATAACGATCGCCAAAGCATACAAATCGCTTCGACCGTCTACTCCTTTATTCCAGATCTGTTCGGGGGCCATGTAGCGCGGTGTTCCCATGACGCTACCGGTTTTGGTCATTCCGGCCGAATCGCTGTCTTCATCGGATATCTGCTTAGCTATGCCGAAGTCGAGCACCAGTGCCCACTCAATGCCGTCGCTTCCTTTCGATACCATGATGTTATCGGGTTTTAAGTCTCGGTGAACGATATTGAGCCCATGCGCTTCCCCGAGCGCACCGCATACTTGTACCACGAGAGGAATCAATCGTTCCGGTGCCATGCGGCCTTCTTGCTTAATGATCTCTTTAAGTGATTGTCCGTCGATGTATTCCATCACGAGGTAGGGAGTGTCGCCCTTGCCGGGAATGTGTTCGACCCCATAGTCGTAAATCGTGATCGCACTTGGATGCCTAATCTGTGAGGCAGTTTGCGCTTCAAGCGTAAAGCGCTTCAAGAAACGTTCCTGATCTTGATCCACCGCCTTGAGGTGCAAGAACTTAATAGCAACTGTGCGCTTGATGGCATCGTGCTGTGCCTTGTAAACGGCTCCCATCCCACCCTCGCCGATCAGCTCGACAATGGTGTATTTGCCATCCAGGGTGGTTCCAATCAATTGCTTTGAATCAGACATTGTGTGGGTAGATTTCCTCAAAAATCAGCCGGATTTCTGTAATTCGACCTCTAGTATGCACCAGAAAACTCCTAAATCCCATATACTTCTCCAAGATAAGCAAATTTTCATTGCGCCACTACCGTCACCGACCATATCTTTAACGGGTGCGCCGCTCAGATCTAAGGGGTGTGCGAAGGTATTTTCAATCAGTGTCGGGGAACTACGCATGAAACTTTTGCCTAAAAATTCAGTCCGGTTCATCAGGGGCCGCTCGATCACGCTGGCTGCACGGAAACTTACTGCTGCTTTGCTTTGCTCTTGTATGCTTTACCCAGTAGTCTCGCTTGAGGCTCAAGAGAATAAGGCACCGGAGGCCTATGTCGATGACGAGAGTGAGGAGCAGAACCTTTGGTTGACCCTGAGCGTCCCATTTTACAACAAATATTATTATCGCGGTATTGAACTTTATCCAGATTCTTCGCTGCAGCCCTCGGTCAGTCTTAGCTATTCTTTGGGTGAGTTGGGAAATATCGGTGCGAGTGTTTGGGCTCATATTCCAATTGGGAATAATCAGGATAGCTCTGATGGATTTGATGAGGATGGCAACTTTTTTCGTTTCGAGTCGTCCAATGAATTCGTCGAAGTAGACCCGTCGATTTACTATGATGTGACGCTTGGACCGGTAACGCTCTCACTCGGTCATCTCTGGTACACTGACCCATCGGAAGGGACTACGAGTTTCATTAGCGGTGGAGAGGAAGTTATTTTTGGCTCGCCTTCGCCGGACACGGCTGAGGTCTTTGCCGGCGTTGCTGTTGACACGATTCTCCAGCCGTCGCTCACCGTTTATCATGACTACCGTGAATTCAATTACCAGTATTACGCTTTGTCTTTCAGCGAGCGAATCGATTCAGAATCTTTAGGACTCGATTGGGGAGAAGATTTCAACGTTACTCCCTATGTACTGTTTGGATTTGCATCGAGCGCGAGCAGTATCTACAACGACGAGAGTGGTCTCAAGCACGTGAATCTTGGAGTGCGTACCACTTTGTATGCTGGTCCGGTTCGAATTACTCCGATAATTCAGTTTAATATCGGTGCTGACAAGTCGCTTGAGGGAGTGGATCGTACCGAAGATGACTTTATCATGGGTATTGATTTCGCACTTGATACCGGATTCGGCATCTAGGAAACTGGCTAGGATTGCTGAAGATACTGTTGGGCTGTAGTGCTCGTCCGTATCAGTTTGAGGAAGTCATTGAGGTTGATACTGACGTGTTCTTCCTTCACCTGATACGGTAGGTACTGCAGCCGATTCGACTGGCAGAGTCGTTCAAAACTCAAAGTATTCTCCGCAGTTCGTATCTCGAGAACCTGTGCACCCGAATTCATCCAACAGACATTTGTTAGACCAGCACCGTGTTGTCCGATAACAAGGGACGCTGCATTAAAAGCCGCAATCTGATCGGCGAAATCCATATTCTCTAACTGAACATTTCGAAACTCGCAGGTATCTTTCAACGACGCTCGGAGCGTTTCAGAGAGTTGCTCGTGATTCAAAATCGATCGCCGATTGCTGCCCCCGTCCTTTTCCTCAGCTTCATCAGAGAGAAAGAAAGGGTGGGGCGCCAGTCGTTCGATTAGCACTACTGAACAACTTGAGGGGGCCAGTTCCAGTCCAAGGCGTTCGGCGATATCCTGTCGAAATCGTATCAGCGTTTGCTCGTCAATCTGAATATGGGCTGGATGCATGCTCACTAGCTCGGCAAAAGGTAACTTGCATTGCTGAGGCGAATCGTCAATGAGCAGGCGGGTAGGAAAGATCGATTGCAGAACGTCGGTAAATGGGCCGCAACGTGGTACTACAAAGGTGACATGGGTTGGTGTTTTTCTCATTAAAATACTAACCGGCAATACCAGGCCAAAGATGAAATGAAAATAATGCTGAATGCTGCCACCGAAACCTACGGGAATGAGACGAATCGTATCCCGCTTTTTGGCTAAGTCGATAATCGTTTGCTGGCTGCGATTGAGCCAATAGTGTTTACTTTCCGAAGTGGCGGTGAGCTGGCGTTTCCTAACTTTGTAGAGATGATTTCTTATCTTGTCGAGACAAGTCGTGAATAGTCCTGGTGTCTGACGGCTTGAGCTGTCCATAGGTCAGGATCTGCACATTGCCCTGCTATTGGCCAATCAAAAACAATACACCAAAGTATGGTTCCGAATGCACCAACTGTGGCATCGCGGGGTTACTCCCTTGGGTACCTACCATTTTGCTCAGCTAGTTCGCAAACATTCTAATCTTTACATCTACATCAATACTGGGAGAGTAGGTAGGTAATGAGATCTGTCGAGGTAACCATACCCACAAGCTTGTCGTCCTCCTCGACTACGGCCAGTGAATGAAAATGGCCATTGGCGAGTTTCTCAGCGGCCTCTCGAACTGTGCCTGTGGATGAAATAGTAATGGGCATTTTCTGCATGACATCCTCTAATCGAGCAGTATGATCCAGGGTGCTGTCGATCTCACTTGCAGTTGTGCCATATCCGACTCGAAGAATATCTGTTGAGCTAACTAGGCCGATAAGTTTCTCTCCGCTGACAATCGGCACATGATGAAACAAGCCCTCCGCGAGCATCATTCGCACATCAGAGAGAGAGTTGCCCAAATGAGCTGTTCTTACATCCTTTGTCATTATACTTGTGATCGGTTCATTTCTTTTCATTCTACTTACCCCTACAGGTTTTTTGGTATAGGTAAACTATCCTCTGTCAGTCGAATCTCGATTATGAGCCGCGTCATATTCAACAAAATAGATACACACAAAAAGCTTAGTGAGTATCTAGAATCGAAATACTCCTGATGCAGATCATGTGTGGAGCTGCTCACCATTGGTATACTTTCACTACTAGTAACCAAAGGAAAACGGAGCTGTTATGAGCGATGAAACTGAAGAAATCCCAAAGGAGAAACCGACGCCAGAAATAATTCCCAACTCCGATCCGAACTGGGTTCCACCGACTGACCCCACGCCGACAACCGCACCGGGACCGCAAACAATTCCGGATCCGGCACCAACGAGCGTTCCCGTACCTGGTCAGCCGCCAAAACCCAGTTAGTGTAGGGCATACATTGCTGAGTAGTTTGATGTAGAAGAACTGAGTCCCGGTTTCGACCCCACATCTGTTACCCCCAGGCCATGAGCTGGATCATGCCAAAGATGAATTCCTTGTAGATTCCTCATTTCTGCTGCTGATCCCCGTCATGGGAGGTACCTCAACCCTCTCAGTAGAATGCCGCTATTAGCAATTTGCATAGGAGGGGAAAATGGTTCGGTCAATAGTACTACTCGTTGGACTTACTCTGCTCAGTTCGGCTTGTTCACATGGACGATTCAAAGAGTCGGAGGATTGGAACAAGAAGGAACGCGGCGCCTTGATTGGCGGTGCAAGTGGAGCGGCGCTCGGCGGACTGGTTGGATCACAATCCAATAGCACGGGAGCCGGCGCGGTGATTGGCGGGGCTGCAGGAGCTGGTGCCGGTGCCTTGATTGGGAATGAAATTGATAAACAAGACGAGAAGGACGATTAATAAGATGAGAAGACAAGTGATTAATTTGAAGCACCTGGCCTCAGTTGGCTTAGGTGCCTTGGTGCTATCTGTCTCCGCTTGTGCAACCGTTGAGCCTCCCCTTGAAACAATGGGCTCGGCTCGGATGGCAATCGAAGAAGCGCAACGCTTGGATGCCGCACAGTATTCTCCGGCCGAGCTGGAAAAAGCTGAAGAGAAACTAGCGGTCGCAAAAGAGGAGCTCGCGGCTGAGAACAACACGCGTGCTCGACGATTTGCAGAGCAGGCCGTCGTAGATGCAAATCTTGCTCGAACGAAGACGGGACTCGCGAAGTCGAGGAACGAGCTGCAAAATGCGCAAGATGCGTTGACGGACCTACGGCAGGAACTGAACAGGGATCGCCGTTATTAGATAGCAAATGGAGCTGTTCAAGTTAAGACGAAACAGAGTCAGAAAAGAGGAATCTGAAGTCATGAATATAGGTAAGCGGAGTGAATACGGAGTAGCGTTTTGTCTGTTGGTTTCGACCAGTGCGTGCGCGCCGGCAATGCACCCAGAGATCGAGAAAGCCGACAAAGTACTAGAGTCCATGAAGAGCGATAAGGCGGTGGAGCACTACGCTCCGCGGGCGCTCAGTGAAGCAGATCGGGCGGTCTCTCGGGCGAAGATGCACTGGCGTTCGCATAAGGACGAGGCTGAAGCGCAGCATTTAGCCTACGTCGCTGGGCGAAGGTTAGATATCGTCAATGCGATGTCCGCTCAAAAGCAAGCGGAAGAGGCGACGAAAGAACTTCACGCTCGAAGGAATCAGGATATCGTTGATGCGAGGACCGAAGAGGCCCAAAAGGCTGAGCGAAGCGCTGCTATCTCTGGTGCAAAAGCGGAGTACTACCGGGAAAAGTCGGAGACACAACAAGTACAACTTGAGCAATTGACAGAGAAGTTGAAGGGGCTTGAGGCAAGGCAGACCGATCGTGGCCTTCAGTTCACGCTAAGTGATGTGCTGTTTGAAACAGATAAAACAGATTTAAAGCCTGGGGCATTGCGAACCTTAGAGCCTTTGGCGGAATTCGTACGTAACAACCCCGAGCAAACGGTGACAATCGAGGGACATACTGATAATAAGGGTTCAGAAGTATATAACCGTGAGCTTTCTCGCAAACGAGCTGCCGCTGTTAAGCAGCAGTTAGTAGCGTTGAAGGTAGATCCTGCTCGCATATCCGTTCGAAATATGGGGGAGGAATTTCCGCGGTCGTCGAATGACACTGAAGCTGGCCGCTTGGAGAATCGTCGAGTGGAGATCTATGTTGCCAGTAAATAGCATGGCGAATAAGAATTGCTGCGCGACATGCTGTAAGATTGAGTTAGAAAAGGAGGTAGGCCGTGCAGGTGCAAATTAATACCGATAATCATATTACCAATACGGATGAGTTTACTGCTGAATTGACCAAAGGCATAGAGCACACCCTAAAAAAATACAGTTCTCATATTACTCGCGTCGAAGTTTTTTTACGCGATGAGAACAGCGTAAAGGGTGGGGAGAAAGATAAGAAATGTTCTATCGAAGCACGGCTGGAGGGTTTGGACCCAGTTGCAAGTACTCACAAAGCTGGAACCTTGCGTGAAGCCTTTTCTGGGGCATCTAAAAAAATCGAGCGTGTGGTTGGTGATGCGTTAAAGCGACAGAGAAGACACTAGGTAACTGAGAAGGGGAACCTGTGAAGGGACTGGTGAAAAAGGTGCTAGCGGAGCTCGACTCGGAGCTCCGCTATACCTACTCTATTCAACAACTTTTCTACCGGTGATTGCCGAGACTAAGAATAGAACGACAAAAACTACGAAAAGCACTTTTGCTGCCCAGGCCAGCGTTCCAGCGATGCCGGCAAATCCCAAGATTCCAGCTACAATTGCTAGAATAAAAAATGTAAGTGACCAACTTAACATGTGAAGTCCTCCCAGTAGGGCCCCAAGGGCCACGAGATTAATTGGTAACTTGAGTATGAAGATTTCCTAAGAACTCTGACATGATAGTCATCATGGGCAGGGCTCTTACCGTAGTTGAGAGCTTTGATGCATGATCCAACTCATACATGAGGAGGATCATGTAGATAGATCTTCAAGCAGTTGATACCTTTGTTTCATCTGAACGAAACAACCAATCGGAGAATTATCATGTCGAATATCGATCGAGTTACTTGGTATAGAAACTATTTACGGGAATACTATAACTCTCTCGTCGTGAGGCAGGCGGAAAACAAGCCAATTTTTCCTGACAACGACGCGGAGGCCCGATTATTCGCTGAGCTGGTAGCTATTTCGAAGTCCCAGCAGAAAGACCTGCCGAATTACTCAGAGGCCGCATAGCTTAGTTGAGATAGTTTTCGCTCTCATCAATCGAGCGAGCAAGGCGAGCCTGGGATTCAATGTCATTAGCTTCACTCTTAAAATCGCCTTCACTTGGGTTCAGCACTTGTTCTTCTTTGTCTTCGGGTTGAGGCGTATGCTGTTGAGAGATTGGACGT